>CAYVMI010000016.1:0-104785 GCA_964452555.1 uncultured Desulfobacterales bacterium | reverse complement strand
AAAACTGACGGGTTTGTTCAGCTTTTGTGATCCAGGTATTTTGTGTGGCGCCGGGAATTCCGGAATTGCGGATAGGTTGATCATCGTGGAAGTGACTAAAGTGATCGACAGTGCCTAAAGTTGGGGATTTTGTCTATTTTATAGATGGAAGAGCGAAGCTGATACAGAAGAAATCGCTTGAACTGGAATAATCCGATCAAAGAAATACGACCTTAGCATGGGCTATGCGGAAAAAGCCTAGTATTCCGTCCGAATTAGGTTGCGGCAGCTAACACCATGAATCATGGTGTTGGGAATTGAGACTGGCATTTTATGCTTCGTCTAAAAGCCGGCGAATAATCACGGCCATCTCGCGCACCAGGACCGGCTTCATAATAAACTCACGAATGCCTATGAATTTGGCTTTTTCTTCATTAATATTATGGCTAAAACCGGTGCACAGTACAATCGGGATATCTGATCGGATGGCCATGACCTTCTTCGCCAGAGCTTCGCCGGTCATGCCCTGCATGGTTTGGTCCGTGATAAGCAGATCAAAACTTTCCGGTTGCGAACGAAAAACTTCCAGGGCCTCTACACTGCTCGTTCTGGCCACTACCTGATAACCCAAGCGTTCCAGCATCTGTTGAATAGCGTCGATGATGGCCTTTTCATCATCCACCAGCAAAATTTTTTCAGTGCCTGTGGGCAACGGTTCTGTCTCTATTGATTTCATGGGACTTTCCCGTTCCAGGCATGGCAGATAAACCCAGAACGTAGTGCCCTTGCCCAGTTCACTTTCAAAGGTGATGGCACCTTCATAACTCCGGATAATACCGTGAACAACGGCAAGACCCATTCCGGTTCCACCGATCTTTTCTTTGGTGGTAAAATAGGGATCGAAGATACGTTCCTGAGTAATGCGGTCCATACCCTCACCGGTATCGCTCACCTTGAGCTTCAGATAAGACCCAGGTTCCAGGTCCGGAATAGACGCAGCCGCCGTCGGGTTAAGATCGACTAACTCCAAACCCACCACGAGAACACCGCCCCTAGCCTGCATGGCATGGGATGCATTGGTACATAAATTCATTAGGACCTGATGGATTTGGGTCGTATCAGCCATGATCATTTCAGATTCAGCCTGGATATCCTGTCTTATATCAACCGTGGCCGGCAGGGTCGCCCGCAGCAGTTTAAGTGCGTCCTTCACCACTGAACTGACCTTAAAGGCTGTCCGTTCTTCTTCGCCTTGCCGGCTGAAAGCCAGGATCTGCCGAACCAGATCGCGGGCACGATTGCCAGCATCCAGCACATCCTCCAGGTTCAGACGTATCAAACTGTCATCGGGCAGATCCAAAAGGGCCATTTCGGTCTGAATAAGAATGGGTGAAAGAATATTGTTAAAATCATGCGCTATGCCACCGGCGAGAGTTCCGATGGCCTCCATCTTTTGGGCCTGCTGCAACATACGTTCCAAATTCCGATGTTCTTTTTCGGCCCGCTTTTGGGCAGTGATATCTAATGCCGTTAATACCTCCAATGATGATTTTGCGGATTCAATTACACGCCAGTTGAGTTTGACATCGATGACATCACCAGCTTTGGTCTGCCATTTGGTTTCTATGGTTCCGGTGTTCGCCTGCTCTGTTTGCCTGGCCTTCTCGGTTTCGACGCGCTGGAATTCATCTGGGCTGGCGTACAGCATTTTTATGTGCTGATCTTCAAGCGACTCACTAGCGTATCCGAGCATGTCACCCAATCTGGCATTCGCCCGCTCTATAATTTGGTTCGACACCAATCCAATCCCAAATGGCGCAGCTTTAAATACACCATCCAAGGTTGCCTCGCATTTTTTTAGTGAGGATGTCATATTTGTAAATGCTTCCTTCTTGTTATTAGCCCGTTCTGCCATACTCGATGCTCCTTATGACCCAGCGGCTAGTGACCGCTCGGCCAGTGGCTGCTAAATTACTCGTTTGAAAATACCAATGCGAATACGTTGTCAACCTGGTTGAATGACTGAGTCAGCGTATAGCTGTCTGATGCCGGGAGATCCAAGTTTAAAATTATCGTATGTTTCCGCGGGTTGTACTGTACGGTGCCGGTCTTGATATATTGGCCGTTTGCATGGGTCGTAGCTGCCATCTTTTCAAAATGCGCGACCTTGTCCACCGATACCAAAATGCTCGAACCATTGCCGTTTTGGCTTTGATGGACCGACGGCCAAAAATAGCCATCGGCATAAATCAAGGCGGCATCAGTTCTTTTGTCTCCAATTTGATAGACAACATTTTTTATGGTAATGCCCGCTGATTCCTCTTTAGCTCTGCCGATTCGCTGGGTATGCTCCCCCCTAGTCTGCTTTTGCGACGTGGCCCCTGTTTTCGGCACTCTGACTGTAGTTTCCGCTCGCATGGTGAGCGGGGCTTTCACTTTTTGATCTGCCTCAAAATTTTCTTTGGTTGCAATTGGGATTCGGCGTATGTAAGCATCAGATATAATGCCCTGTTGACGCAATTGTTTCACACCGGCCCGGGCAGCCGGCATGGAAGCGTAGCGGTTGAGATAAAGTCGGTACCATGCGCCCTTACCCTCAACCTTCTTAGAGCGGAAAAAGGCATCCTGCTGGGCCGCTTTTAATTTTTGGGCCGCTGCCTTGGCAAGTTGGCGTTGCTGAAAAGAAGCAATCTGAATCGTAAAGAAATAGGGATCGCTCTGAACGGCGCCAAGGTTTACGACGCTAACCGCCAGGCACATGATAACCAGTAAACCAATTCTAAATTGATAATTTATTCGCATCCGATTGATTCCATCTTATCTAAGACCATGGATCCCCACGGGTAAAGCTGTGGTCCCATTAATATATCCGTCTTCGCCTTCGGCTGCGCCGCGATTATCCGCCTTATCCGTGGGGTGACATCGCGCCGTAGCATTAATTTATAATTTAAGCATTCATCCACGGGCAAGCCCATGGTATTCTGCGAAGGCGGATAAAGTATAACCACTCGATGGCCACACATGTTCACCACGACAATAAAAGCAGGAATCATGCCAAAACATTTTTTTCAATTGGTGACTGTTAAAAAGGCAGGACAAGCGGAATAATATGGCAGGTTTGAATGGATTTGGACTGATATAAAATTGTACAAGGTCATTAAGTTGTCAAATATTTGACAAAAACCGATAACTTAGGGATCAAACCGTGGCGCAGACCTGATTGGCCAAAGCACTATTGCGTCCCTTAAAATCCGGAAAAACCGGTATCAATCAGACAATTCGCCTGCCATCAAAGGGACCCGGTGCGAGTAGGCACCTTCCGTCAAGACGATTTGGGCCGCCTCACGTATCCCGCTATGCATTAATATGGGGCCCATCAAATTGGCGGTCATTTCTTCCGGTTTTCCTTTGGGAATGTTGACGATGACGTACAGTTGCAGTTGCTCCGGGTCTGTATCCGGATCCCACGGCAAGTCTTTCAAAACCCGATCCAGGTCAATGCTGTAATTGGGCTTGAACAAGTACGGATCTGTTAACACGAACGCCAGCCCCGGCTCGTCAACCGACTGATACCACAGGAAGGGTGAATCCTGCTTGTGCTCAAAAATGACGAACTGCTTATGGTCCGGAAATCCCGGTATCCCAAAGGGCATATTAATAATTTTATCGGTTTGAATACTGACCTCACCGAATCGAGTTGTTTCTATTTTCAATGCTGCTCCTTGTCTTTCCGTTTAACTTTAACAATGGAAGTTGCTTCCGTAATATCGAAGGCGGTAACCTCCGAGGACGCCAGATTGGCACGTTTAATCCGCTCATATACTTCCTGGCGGTGAACACTAATATGCCTTGGGGCTTCGATCCCTAAGCGCACTTGATTGTCTTTTATGTCAACCAGTGTGACCACTGTATGATCACCGATGGTTATTTTTTCTCCCAACTTTCGCGTAAATATCAGCATGGCATATAGTGACTAAAGTGAACTAAAGTTATAAGTGAACTAAAGTTATAAGTGAACTAAAATTAATGTATCACTTCGCTCTGTCAATTATAAAAACGACAGAATCCTTAACTTTAGGCACTTTAGATCACTTTAGGCACTTTAAACTTTTGATCAATTCATTTGATGGAGCGCAAAGACTCAGGCATTCCGTATTTGAATATAATTACTTCCTTATTTTATATAATCAACCAAACTCAATTCCATGATCGATGCCGAAGATTTCAAGGCTGCCTGGTAGGTGAGCTCTACCGCTTTCAGGTTCATAACCGCCTCGGCGATATCCGCATCTTCAATTAGAGACAGCCGCTCAGTATTGGTAATTGCGAGTTCCTGTAATATATTTTCCTTGATTTCCAGGCGGTTCATTTTGGAGCCGACGTCTGATATTTTAGTTGATAGGTCATTAAAATTTAAATCCAGGCTGTCAAGGCTGTTCAGAATGCCATCGACATCATTTGTCCTCAGATCCGTGATCAAATCGTTAAAGGTGGTAAAAATGTCACTAAACACAGCCTCACCGTCACTGCCTATCTGGATGACAGTGCTATTGGCAGTCTTTACGGAAAATGGACGATCATCACCATTGTAGGTTCCATCTGATTCAAATGCTCTGGTATCGGTATTCGAACCCGCAAAGATATACCGACCGCTGACTTGGGTATTGGCCAGAGCAATAATCTCATCCAATGCATTTTGGACTGTCTCTGCGGCTGCCAGCCGGTGTTCGGACGATTTGGTATCCGATGCCATTTCAACACACAGTGCCTGGGTATCGGAGATGAGATCCTGGACACTACCCAGAGCACTTTCGCCTGCCACCAGCCAGGATTTCCCCAGACTGATATTGCGCCCAATCTGATCGATATTGGCAAGGGTTGATTTAATCTCAAGCACCTGCCCAAGTCCTGCAGGATCGTCACTCAACTCATTAATGCGTTTCCCGGTGGACACGACCGTGTTGGCCTGACGCAGTTCCTGGGAAATATTGGACAAATTATACTTCACCAAGTCATACATGGTCTTGGTAGCAACCCTCATGACATGTTTCTCCTGTCTTCTATTTCAACTCAAGCAATGTCGCCATCATTTCATCGGCCGTTGTGATGAGTTTTGCCGCTGCGGAATAGGCGTGCTGAAACTTCATCAAATTGGTCATTTCATCATCAAGTGAAACAGCGGAAATGCTGTCGCGGATCTGATTCAGTTTACCCATGGTCACCTCTTCAAAAGAGCGCTCTCTGGATATGCTGCCTGAAAGCGTTCCCACGGATCCGACCAGGGCGTGATAATAGTCGTCCACGCTGGTTGTTATACTTCCCTCTGTGTTTCCGTTTATCCGGTCGCAGCTCCACCTGGATATGTTCATGGTCGCGTATTGCAGGTCTGTCATTGAAACGGCATTGGAATTGTCTCCGGTTACAAACAAACCGTTGCTGTCGATACTGGCTGCCGCAATGAAATTAAAATCAGCGGCAATTGTATCGCTGACACTGATGCTGCCGGCATTGGTGCCCCTAAAAAAGGTATTCATGCCAAGGGCGGCCAGGGCATTGCTGTTATCGCCTGAAAAAGCAAACGTGTATCCATTGGCTGCCGATATTTCCAGATTGCCGTTTGTTATCGTAGCAGATATATTGGCATCAGCGGCACCGATCTGGGCGGCCACATTGTTGAGCGTGGTTACATCGGCATCAATGGTTATGTCGACCCCACCCGCGGTGACATCGTTGCCATTTGCATCGTAGACCCACAACTTAAAAGTGCCATCGTTTATTTTATCATGAAATTCCAGACCGGAATCGACCGTGCCGATGGCGTCGGTAACCGAGACAGCCGCATAATCTGCCGTCAGGCTATCGAAAGCTTGCAGACCCACACCTTGGCTGTGCTGCGAGTTGGTGAGCCAGATGAACTCTTTTGCCAGTGAATCCATATCCAGTTGATATTTGGCTACCACCTCATCCCGCATATCGAGCCAGCCACCTAATTTCCCGGTTGAAATGTAGTCGGTAATATCAACTTTCGCGCCACTGGAGCTCTCCCATTCCACTCTGGAATTGCCGGTACCTCCCCATGAGATATCATAGTTGCTGCTGCCATGCACCAAAACACACCCTCTGGCCGATACAATGTCAAGCGAGCCGTTCTCTTGTTCGAATATATTTGTGTCGATCAATGTGGAAAGTTCTGCCACCAGAATGTTTCGTCGGTCCAGCAGATCACCGCCAACCGAACCGGTCTCTGATCCGACAATCTGATTGTTCAGGTCGGCAACCTGGGATGTAATCTGGTTGATTCTTTCGATTGAAGGTCCCATCACCAGAGACAACTCTGTTTTTAGATGTTTCATATCCGCATCCAGGGATTGAAACCGCTCCGAAAGCAGTGTGCTGAATTCATAAAGAGCGATGCGTTCGGGGCCACCGGAAGGATTGTTGGAAATATCATGCCACAGATTCCAATAATCATTCAATATGGTACCGATACTGGTTTCGGAACTCTCATTGAAGGCGCCTTCCAGAACATTAATGTATTTCTCCATCTCGGTTGAATATGCCAGATTGGAACCTTGCTGCATGAGTCGGTTCTCGACATACTGATCTGCCTCCCGCTGCACCTGAGAGGTTATAACACCTCGGCCCATCTGCAATCCGTTGAGCGGCAAGGGATCTTTGGCTTCCTGCATCGGCGTCTGTCTTGAAAAACCGACCGTGTTCACGTTGGCGATGTTATGTCCGGTAACATCAATGCCATAGCGCGATGTCGACAGCGCACTTCTGGCGATGTCCATGACAACACCGATGTTTGACATGGCTAAACCTCCCTCTGAAGTAACCGGGAATTACCCGGCCGCTTCAACTGGCAGCTGCGATCATATGTTTCTCGATTATGGGACGCGCCCGTAATAACGGTGATCATCTCGTCAATAAAGGTCAACGAATCGTCAACGTAATGGATATTTTCTTGGCGGTATGCTTCCACGTCACCTCTTAGTCTTGCCAGACGTTGATACATGCTTTGGAATCTGGTGCGACTTTCATTTGGGAGTATCGCTAAGATCTCACCCAAATGTGGAAAGGTCTCACCCTCCCTGCGATTCAGCGCAGCCATGATTGCTAGCCGTGTGGATTTTAGTTGCTGGCACAATGACTCTTTTTGCCTGGAGATTTCCCACAGCTGGTTCAAATCCAGTTCTATTAAAAACTCACGCTCCTGCTGCAGGCACTCCCGCAGATCATAATAAAGCATGATCTTATGCTGAAATAGCGCTTCGAGCTCATGGTGATCCAGATGTTGTGACATATATCTGCACCTCGTATTTAATATCGACTGTTAGGATATAAATCTTAAGGAATATTTCGCCCCTTAAGCTGCTGGTAAATAATTTCGCCCAAACCCAAACCGCCATTGGCTGAAATTTCATCCGCCAGTTTTGTGTCCAACATGGACTTGAGCATTTTACTCTCCTCACCTTGTTCAACAAAACCACCTTCGGGAACACTGGCTCGCATGGATTTCAGGAGATAGTTCAGAAAGAGCGATTCAAACTCGGCACATGCCTGTTTCAATTTATCTTTCTGATTGCCTGGGGTCAAATTTGCCAGGATTGCATCGGGTTTAATATTTAGTATCATTGAAACCTCTTATATGATTTCGAGTTTGGCATGCAGTGCGCCGGCCGCCTTCATGGACTGCAGAATCGTGATGAGATCTCTGGGTGTCACCCCGATGGCGTTCAAGGCACGCACCAAATCCCCCACGGTCCGACCACTGGGGACGAGCATCAGCTTGTTACTGTCTTCGGCCACGTCCACGTCAGTCTCCGGTGTGACCACGGTGGCCCCACCCGGTGCTACAACCACATCATCCATTTGCGAGGGTGCAGGCGCCAGAGTGTTTTCCAAGCGTTGGGTTGTGCCAAAGGGTGCCGGTTGAGATACATTCTTGGTCTCTTTAATCTGGATGCTGAGATTACCGTGGGCCACCGCCACCTGCGAGATGCGGACGTTTTCGCCAATAACCACGGTGCCTGTTTTTTCATTGACAATCACCTTGGCCACTGAGTCCGGCTTAACTTCCAGATTGCCGATGGCTGCGATCATGTTGACGATCCGGTTGCGATAGGACTCGGGAATCTTTATTTTCAAGGTACCCGAATCAATGGGCATAACCATGTCCTCACCAAATTTAGAACTGATGGCCCTGCTCACACGGGTGACGGTATTAAAATCAGGATTGGTGAGCATGATAGTAAGCTCTTTCTTGTGTTCAAGGGAAAGCGGGATCTCCCTTTCGACACTGGCCCCGCCACTGATTCTGGCAACCGTCGGGTGGTTCTTGGTAACGCCGCCACCAGCACTGCCGCCCGAGCTATATCCGCCCACCGCTATGGGCCCTTGGGCCAACGCGTATATTTTGCCGTCCACGCCGGTCAGCGGAGCCAGCAGCAAAGTACCTCCCTGCAGACTCTTGGCATCACCGATGGAGGAAAGCGTCACATCGATTTTTTGCCCGATGCGGGCAAAGGGGGGTAATGTAGCGCTCAACATAACCGCAGCCACGTTGTTCACCTTGATATCGGCAGGATTGACATGCACGCCCATTTTTTCAAGCATGTTGGCCAGGCCTTGAATGGTAAAGCCGGTGCCGCCTTTGTCGCCGGTCCCATTCAAACCCGTTACCAAGCCATAGCCAAACAATTGGTTCGTACGGATACCCTGGATGGCGGCGATATCTTTAATTCTCGCAGCCGAGGCGGCTTGCGCCAAACCCAAGCACAATATCATCAGAATAATCAATCCATATTTAAAACGGTCATGCATTTTACAATCCCCTATGGCGTTAAAATGGCCAAACAAAATCAAGAACCCGTGTAAACCAGCCCGGTCTTTGCTTATCGGCAATGGGGCCAGATCCGGAATAAGCTATTTTGGCGGAAGCGATCGAAGAAGAGGCGATTTCATTGTATTGATTGATATCTTCCGGTCGAATGACTCCGGAGACTGTGACATACTGGGTTTCCAGATTGATTTTAATTTCCCTTTGACCACTGATAAATAAATTGCCATTGGGAAATATCTGCTTTACTTCAGCCGGTACGTAGGCTTTGATATGACCATCGCGGTCACTGGAACCCTTGCCGTCGAAGCTGGTTCCCAAATTGGCTGTAATCAGATTGTCGGTACCGGCGTTTTGGGCGATATCGGGATACATGCGCGCCAGTTGCGTCATCCAACCGAATATCTCTAGTTGGGACGCACTGACACCTGAATTGCGACTGGTTTTCGTGTTGGCATTCACATTGGCTTCCGGGTCCTCCACGATACTGACCTTGACAATGTCACCCAGCCTTTTGGCCCGTCGATCTGTATAGAGACGCACGCCCTCCACATCCGACCAGAGCGAGCCTTCTGCAGAGACCGGACTGGTATATAGGGGTGGTGTCACAATTGGTTCGTTTTGAATTTTTTTGACCATGGGGCTGCTCTTGGATGTAGTGCTGCAACCGACGACGGCCAAAGGCATACAGATGGTCATTATGATTAAAATGGGTATTATTCGCTTTTGCATGGTATGTTCCTAAAAGTCAACTTTCACCGTTGAGCCGTCAATGATGCGTGCATAAATTTTCTTTTTACTCATGGTATTCTGAACCCGAATCAAATCACCTTCAAAACCCCGCTCTAAAGTCTTGCCAGGTGTCGCCACCCTTAGGCCACCCAACTGGGCCAGAATGGTGACCATATCACCCCGGTCCATCGTCGGTTTGCGGATCAACATATACTCTCTGAGAATCGTATTGGCATTGAGGGAATTTTTAACTGTCAGGCCAATCGCTTTGGATTTGTCGGTAATGACATTGGCCGGCACGCGCGCCATATTTTTGCGCGCCAGGTATATGTCTGCCGGTCCCACGGTATCGCCTTTATTCAACTTACGAACGGCGCATACCACCGAACTGAATACGTCGACCCATGCCGAAAGGTTCACTTCTAAATCAGGCATGCCTTCCACACTGACGATGACAGTCACGCGCACATACCCTTTGGGAACGCCATTACTTTTTTGATAAATCTGATAGTCCGCATCTCCGGCTGCAATCTGTCGGTTACCGCTGATTTTTAAGCGCGAAACAGCAATGTCTGCTGGGCTTGTATCCATGCTGCTGCAAATGTAGTTCATCAATAATGCACGAAATTTTGATTCCGGAATAACTTGTTTGGTTTGGTGTTCTCGCACCGATAAGTGCCGCTGGTCTGGATCCAATGCGGCCAGGTCTTGGCCGGCTGCCGACTGGGCAGTTGGAAGCCCTGCCCATATAAACATCCCGATAATAATTACCTGTCCGATGATCCGCATGGCGTTACCTCTTGATATTGTTGGCGATTTGCAACATGTTGTCGGCTGTTTGGATAGCCTTGCTGGTTATTTCATATGCCCGCTGGGCCATAATCATAGAAACCATCTCCTCCACCACGTCCACGTTGGACATTTCCAGATATCCCTGGGCGATAGTACCCAGACCGCTGGTGCCCGGCGTACCGGACACGGCTTCGCCGGATGCATCCGTTGGCTTAAACAGATTGTGTCCCATGCTGTACAGTCCGGCGGGATTGGAAAAGGAGTAGAGTTCGATATTGCCTACCGTACTGCCCTGCCCGGTGGGATCGAAGGTTGTAACCGTACCGGACTTATCGATGGTGACAGTAACGGCGTCTGCCGGAATTGACAGCGCCGGCTGAAGCTTCTCCCCATTGGGTGTACAGATATTGCCGTCGCCGTCGAGTTTGAAATTGCCGGCGCGTGTGTAGAGTTCTTCGTCATTGCTCAGAACTTTGAAAAAACCATTGCCTTCGATGGCCATATCAAATTGATTCTGGGTGCCTTTGAAATCACCCTGCATAAACATTTTCTGAACACCCACGGGCATGGTTCCCATACCGATCTGTATGCCGGTGGGGACTTGATCACCGGAGGCGGTTTCGGCACCGGCTTGGCTGGCGGTCTGGTACATCAGATCTTGGAAATCGGTGCGGCTTTTCTTAAAGCCGGCTGTATTGACGTTGGCCAGGTTGTTGGCAATGACATCGATCGTCATCTTTTGGGCACCCATACCCGATGCTGCTGACCATAATCCTCTTAACATAATTTACCTCCACTAGTATTATAACAGGTCCGGATCATTCACCATTTTGTTGGTAACTTCATCCATGCTCTGAATGGCTTTCTGCACCGATTCAAAGTTGCGGTAGGCCTCGATCATTTTGATCATTTCTTCAGACGGATTGACATTTGATTTTTCTAAATAGCTCTGCTGTACATTCGGATTCTCCGCTTTGACAATATCCTGTTGTTCTCCATCAAAGGCATAGCGGGAGGCACCTTCCTTTTGCAGTAGCGTAAGATCCTTAAAATCAACGATTGCCAACGTTTCTAACGGACCGTTGTCATCGGAGATCTGCCCGTCTCGATTGATACGAATGTTCTGTTCACTTATCACGATGGGGCCGGATTCCCCCAGAACACTGTCGCCGCTACGGGTAATCAGTCGACCTTGGCTGTCTAAACTAAAAGCACCGTCACGGGTGTAGCGTACACCATCGGATGTCTGGATTTTAAAAAAACCCTTCCCCTCCAGGGCAATATCAAGGTCGTTGCCGGTATGCACGATGGGGCCCGGGCTGAAATCGACGCTGGAATAGCTGTTCATGGACAACGCCTTATCGAAGGACAGGGTATCCTTTTTAAATCCGTTGGTATTGACGTTGGCCAGATTGTTGGTAATACTCTCGAATCGCAGTTGTTGTGCCAAAGATCCGTCCATGAGTTTGAATACACCTGAAATCAAAATTACACCCCTTTTGGTTTATATTTACCGTCTTAGATCAGCAATATTGATGCCAATAACCATTCAAGCCGCATCTTCTTTATAACCATTCGAATATATTGTATAAATAATTTTCCCATTCTACAAAGCCATTGCTGATCTCGGCAAATTATTCCCGGTCATGTCCTTTCTTGCCGGTTCAAGCCATAAACAAAGGCCAGAAGCTCCGAAACAACGACGTAAAGGTCTGTCGGAATTTCAGTGTTCAAATCGAGTTGCGCCAGGGCCTCCACCAGATCAGGATCATCGTGAATGTGAATACCGTGCTGTTTTGCGAGTTCAATGATACGCTCAGCGATACTCCCCTTGCCTTTAGCAACAACCTTGGGAGCTGCGTCTGCCTCGGGACGATAAGCCAAGGCCACAGCCTTGTTCGCTGCCTGCATTTTATGTTCTAGGCCACTAGACATATGGAACTGTGATCCTCTGATATTATTTCCGGTACCAGCGGTTGGGCCACCGTTTCCAAATCTTTAATATGGCAACCCATCGTTTTCAGGACAAACCCACGGCTGGAAAGGATTGCGGACAAAGATTCGAGCTGTTTGTTGATAGTTTCCCGAGCACGTTGCTTGACAACCTGGAAATCGGCGCTGACTTGTTTGGAGCGAATCATGATCTCGGCTTTCACGGGTCCCAAACGAGACAGATCCACCTGGAATGTGGCTTTATGAATATCTTCTTGATCGGAACCACCATGCTTTGGATTCGATTCCCATTGTTGGGATTCAAGTAGCAACTGGCCCATGCTTATAAATCCATCCGAAAATTGCATGGGGATCAGCATATAAATCTTTCCGTGGTGGGCCCAGGTTTCCTGATTCAAAAGCTGAATATTTTTTAAGGTCGACAGCAGCTGGTTCAAATATTTGTTGCCCTCACTGTTGTGTGACAACGCTTTTAACAGCAACCCCTTTAAATCGTTATCGATTTGAATTCCGAAATCGGATTGAGATCCTTTATTCGTCAGGATAGACTTTTTGAGCTTGGCTTCCAGATTCAGGCCGTTTCTCGACGCAAGCAAACTCAACAAATCAGCCCCTGGGTTTCGAAACAGGCCTTGGCTTGTCTCCTTCATCAGGGTTAGCAATTCGGATACCCCGGGTTTGGCCTGTTCATTCTGCAAGAGGGTTTCTAGCGCCATTTTCCAAACATTGTCTTTCAGGGCATTCAATATTACCGCTAAATTGATCGACTGCGTTGGCTGGGGCGACGTCGTCAAAAATCGGAGGATCGGTGTCGGTGACAGTTGCTTGACTTGCAGTGTGATGGTTTCACCAGGGGTTAAGGCAATCTGTGACTGAACCTGCATCGGTTTACCTTTGATTAGCAGAACGGCCATGCCTTGGGTATTCGATTGTAATACTTTGCCGGCCAGGATTTCATTCGAATTTAATTTGGGAAGCGCTTCGCTTGAGGCCGATTGCCTACCTGCGATTCTAACTTGGCCAGCTATTTGGTGGTCGGTACCGATCAATTTGCAACTGTTCCTTTAGCCAAATGTTGGGGATAATCGCCTTTGGATTCGGAACCCAAAGTCCGCTGCATGTTGAGCGTCAATCGGACTTCGCCCCGGGGTATGGATAGCTTTGTGGCAATCGCTTCCGCGGAGTTGCCATCCTGAGCCAGCTCCAGGATTTTCCGGCGTCGAGATTTGACCTGCGGTTGTTTGTCCTGGCCTTCGGTACTGGTTTGGGTGTACGCCGACAAGGCCAAGTTAGATCGGTTTAAAAGCAAATTCAGGCTGCCGATGCGTTTATCGAGTTTATGGTTCAGTTTTTTGATAAACTGGACCTTACCTTTAAGCTGTTCATTGAACTGACCGGCTGTCTCGTCGGAATCTCGGATGAGAGATTCAAACAATTCAATTTCATTGGTTAGGAGGTTGTTTTGCTTGATTTGCCGCAGCTGTTTGAACAACAGAATCAGAACACCAAAGAAAAGGATATCGATGCCGATTAAAATGAAAATGAGATGATTCACTTGGAGAATCTGCATAATTACACCTTGATGTCGATGAAGTTTCCTTCGAGGCTTAAGTTATTATCCTGTGTTTTTTGCGTGTGCTTTTTTGGTTGGCCATCTTTTTTTTTATTTTTGGATTCTTTTTGTTCGTCATTATTATTTTCTACCTGGTGATCCTCTTCAGTTTTTTTTATCTTTGATTTTTCTTTTTGTTTTTCTATTTCCGTATGTTGTACGCTAAAGTGCTGCTGCAGCTCCAAATCCTGTTTCTTGGGATTGTAAATATGCTTAATCGCAATTCCCTGGCTAATTACACTATTTACATTGTTATCACTAGCCATCTGATTCTACACCCCAGCCAAATTATGGCCTAATCCGGTTCAAATCACGAGAAATCGAGTTAGATACAAATCACCGATTTCTCCTTTAGATAAGGATGCACTGACTGCCTTGGAAACAATAGCTTTGACATTGTCCGGAGATGGTACATCCTCTATTTTTTGGATGTACATCTTCAAGCTCTCAAATATGCGACCTCGGATGAGTCCAAGCTTGGCAATCATTTCATTTCGTATGGGACCTGCGGGGACATCCATGGTTACATCCAATGAAATATAGCTAAAATTGCCCTGGTGATACGGAATGATAAAGGCATCCAGCTTGATCGGTGCAACAGTCGTATGAACAGGCTGTTGTATTACGTTTTCGGTAGGCTCCGGCTGAAAAGAAGCCCCATGCCAATTTTGATAGCCGACCATAACAACCACAATTAGCCCTACAGTGGACAGCAGATAGATTGATCTTTTTATCCAAGCTGAAGGACGCACCTTATTTTCATCTGGCATTTTTGCAGCGACGCCTTTATCTGTGGCCGGACTCGCCTGGCTGATCGCAGGCTGTGTAGACCGCGATGGAGTTTGATCCTCGGCCGATAAATCATCATCCGAGAGCTCATCACCTGATATCCGAGCGACGGTATTCAGGCCCTCATCATCTTCGTCTAACTCGTCGCCCGATATATCGGTCTCGTCACTAAAATCATCATCTGCAAGCTCATTACCCTCGAATTGAGACTCATTGCCTGCGATCGATGCTTCACCAGCGGATGTACTTCCCGTGGTGTTCGCGTCTTCCCCTCCAGTAGCGGGCGGACCGGCATCTAATTGTTGGTTCTCATTTTCCATATTAGCTATAAGCCTCTAATTCGCTTTGCTGGCGCCGCAGCTTGGCACGCAAGGAGATAATCGCTTTGGTGTGAATTTGCGATATTCTGGATTCGGTCAGTCCTAATACCTCAGCAATTTCCTTTAAGGTCAACTCATCATAATAGTATAACGACATGACCAGCTGCTCTTTTTGGGACAACTTTTTAAGCGCCTTTGCCAGGATGTGTTTCAATTCCTTCTTTTGAAGAGAATCGAAAGGGGTGGGCTTCGGGGATACCAAATTTCCGATCATGCCATTGGCCCCCTCGGGTTTTTTATCATCCAAGCTAAGTAGGTTCACGCCATGGGTTTTTTGCAGTAATTTGTAGTAGTCTTCGACATCGATGCCCATTTGCTCAGCGACTTCCTCGTCACTCGGCTCGCGTCCATAAGCGTTCCAGCCGTCTGTCACTGCGGTTTCAATCCTTTTTATATCCCGGCGAATCGATCGGGGAACCCAATCCAGACGGCGGAGTTCATCTAGAATGGCGCCCCTGATGCGATAGGACGCATAGGTCTTGAATCTGGTGCCTTTGGATCCATCATAATCTTTGAGCGCGTCGAAAAGGCCCATGGTCCCCGCGCTGATGAGCTCTTCCTTTGAAATATGTGGTGGCAGCCGGATGGCAATTCTTTCGGCAATATAGCGTACCAGGGAGGCATTTTCGCAAATAACCTCTTCGCGCGTCATGCCTTCGTGCGGAACACAGACATCAAGGGGCGTTGATTTATATCGATTAATCATAGCTTTCATCGTTCACATCCTGAGATCCTGCCATAAGGCGCTTCCAGAAAAATTTGATATTACCGTCGGTCGCATCATCGTTGGTTTGTTTGAGCAGATAATCAGCCAGCACCGCGAAATTCTTACTCGATGTCGATTGGGGATAAGCGCTTAAAACCGGCTTTCTTTTGGTAACCGATTTTTGCAGCAACTCATCTGTCATGATATAGCCGGCATAGTCGATGCTGATACCGTGCATAAAACGGCTCAGGACTTTGCTCAGATTATCGTAGACCGATTTGGCTTCACCTTCCCCCGAAACCATGTTCATCAAGAGATGAAAGCTTTTCACGCCGTATTGACTAAACATAATTTTTATCAAGGCGTATGCATCGGTAATGGAGGTCGGTTCGGGTTTGACTACGATGATTCTTTCTTCCGCAGCCATATTAAAATAAATCACATTGGATGATACCCCGGCGCCCGTGTCGATGAGCAAAATATCGTATTGGTTGTTCAACGAATCGAATTCGCTCAAAAGGTGCATCTTCTGGCCCTCGGTCAGATGGGTCAACTCCTGAACCCCGGAACTGGCCGGAATAATGGACACATTTTCCGGCCCTTGCACAATTATCTGGGATAGATCCTTCTGCCCCGAAATAAGATCCTCGACGGTATACTTGGGATCGAGACCAAAGATGATATCGATATTGGCTAAACCCAGATCAGCGTCAAAAATCAGGACACGCTTACCCAGACGCTGACATGCAATTGCCAGATTGACAACAATGTTGGTTTTGCCCACGCCGCCTTTACCACTCGCAATCGTGAAAACTTTCGGTTTTTGTTCCCCGGATAAAAAACTGTCCTGTCCTGCTGTTTTAAAATGACAGATTTTATCCGATTCGAGTTTAACTATTTCTCTTAAGTTTGCTGCTTGATCCATCTTATTCCGCTCCAATTCGCGACAGGCTAGTTGTTGTTAAGTACGAATTTGGCAATTTTTTCCTTGCTGGCAATTTCAATATCCTCGGGTACATTCTGTCCATTCGTAAGATAGGAAACGGGCAGATTGTGCCTCATCAACTGATTAATAATCGCACCTTTGCCTTGAACTTCATCTATTTTCGTAAAAATATAATTCTGAAACTTCAAGGGGCCGAAGTTAGCGGCAGTCCGATCCATCTCGGCCTCTGATGTGGCCGCACTCAGCAGCAAATGCGATTGAATTTCGAGATCCTCGGCTAACATTCGCTGCAACTCTGCAATTCTGGACCTATCGTACTGACTCTGACCGGCCGTATCGATCAGGATAACATCGCGCTGGGCTAACTTTTTGAGAACGTAAAGCAAATCCTTGCGGTTAAAAGCCGGAAAGCAGGGTATGCCGAGAATGTCAGCATAGGCTTTCAGCTGTGCCATGGCACCGATGCGATAGTTATCAATCGAAATTAAGCCCACGCTTTTCTTGTTTTTGAGCATATACTGAGCGGCCAGCTTGGCAATTGTCGTGGTCTTGCCGACACCGGTGGTACCGACCAACGCTAAAAGTTTCTGTTCGCTATCCCGGCTTTTAGCGGGGTTGTTGACATCGATCAGCCGCATGACTTCTTGGGCGATTCTGCGTTGAATTCTCTTATGATCCTTTGGACTGCTATCCAGATTGAACACACCGGCAGCGTTAAAAACCGTTCGGACACACTGGTCGCTGACGCCATTTTTTATTAAGCGGGTATACACATTCAAGGCCGGCGGGTTGGTAATCAGTCTTTCGGCCAGCCCGCCGGAGGCGTTCAGCAAGCAAATCATTTCTTTAATACGCATGAGGTCTGATTTTAATTCATCGTATTGTTCTGGCACCTGGCTGTTATCGTCCGGCAATGCCGCTATTTCAAAACAACGACCGTATTTGTCCCCTTCAATTTTTTTGGTTGCCAGAATAATGGCATCGGGTCCCAGTGCGTTCTTAACTTGGGCGGTGGCTTCACTGATTGATTTAGCCCTGTATTTACTTATTTGCATAGTTAAAACCTACTTCCCCAATAGATTGAATACGGATATCGCTCAATAGTTCGCTGTGTGACAACACAATCAGCGCCGGAACAAAATACTCGACCATTTTTCGCAGATGTCTTCTGAGTGTCGGTGAAGTCAAAAGAATAGGTTGGATATTCTTTGCCATGGCTTTCTCAGTTTCAGATTTGATGGAGGAAATTAATGCATCCGCGATTTTAGGATCGACAGTCAGATAGGAACCGTGGTCTGTTTTCTGGATATTTTTCTGCAGCAGGTCTTCTGTTTCCTGGGAGAGATTGAACAGCTTTAATACATTGCCATTTTCCAGATAGGGGTTGATGATCGATCGAGACAGCTTGTGCCGGACATATTCAGTCAAGAATTCGGGATCCTTGGAAACTGTACCGTAGTCTGAGAGTGTTTCGACAATGGTTAGCATGTCTTTAATGGCCACCTGTTCTCGCAGCAGATTTTGCAGGACCTTTTGCACTGCTCCCAAAGAAAGGATATTGGGTACCAGTTCCTCTACAGCCTTCGGGTAGTATTTAGCTAAGTTGTCCAGAAGGTTCTGTACTTCCTGACGTCCCAAAAGTTCAGCAACATGGTTTTTTAATACTTCGGTTAGATGGGTCGCCATGACAGTGACATTGTCCACAACCGTGTAACCGGAAAGCTTGGCTTCATCCTTGGTTTCATCAGGTATCCAGATCGCCGGCAGATTAAAGGACGGTTCCACGGTTTCGATGCCTTTAATTTTACGGGTGGCATCACCGGGATCCATTGCCAGGTAGTGGTTGACCATGAGCTCCGTCCCGGCCACTTTAACGCCTTTAACCAATATCTGATATTCAGTTGACTTAAGCTGAAGGTTGTCACGGATATGAATCGGAGGAATGACGACACCGGATTCCATGGCAAACTGGCGCCTAATGGAGCGGACTTTGTCTAAAAATTCTCCGCCCTGTCCCCGATCTACGAGGTTTATCAAACCGTAGCCCACCTCCAGTTCCAATGGATCCACCAGTAAAAGGTGCTCCACCGGTTCCGGCCCGACTTCCGGTTTTTCCTGGGCCTGCTCCTTGGTTTTCGTTTCTGTATCCTTTCGTTTGCTTTTAAAAAAATACACACTGCCGGCGACAATGCTGGAAAGCAGCAAAAAAGGAAAATGCGGCAGACCGGGGATGAGACCGAAAAAGAAGATAACAGCGGCAGCCGTGTAAATTGCCTTGGGATAATTAAAGAATTGGCTGCCGAATTCCTTGCCCATGGTTTCCCTGGAGGCTGCCCGGCTGACAATGATACCGGCGGCGGTGGAAATCGTCAGGGCCGGAATCTGTGAAACCAGTCCGTCTCCCACTGTCAGCAGCGTGTAATTCTGGGCTGCATCCGTGAGGGACAGTTTTTGTTGTAAAATGCCGATGATTAATCCGCCGAATATGTTGATCAGCGTGATAATTATGCCGGCAACGGCATCACCGCGTACAAATTTGGCCGCACCATCCATGGCCCCATGGAATTCAGCTTCGCTGTTGATTGCCTTGCGCCGCTGCTTGGCTTCCGCCTCATCGATCAAGCCGGCATTTAGATCCGCGTCGATACTCATTTGTTTTCCAGGCATGGCATCCAGCGTAAAGCGTGCCGCAACTTCCGCGATTCGGGTAGCGCCCTTGGTGATCACGACAAAATTCACAATCACCAAAATAATGAATACAATCATGCCAACCACATAATTACCGCCCACCACAAAGCTGCCAAAGGATAAAATCACCTTTCCGGCGGCTTGGGTGCCCTCGTTACCATGCAGCAGAATCAGCCGGGTGGAGGCCACATTGAGTGACAGCCTGAACAGCGTGGTGATCAAAAGTAGTGACGGAAAAATTGAAAAATCGAGCGGTCTTAAGGTATACATAGCAATCAGTAAAATCGTGATTGCCAGGGTGATATTGATGGCCAAAAGAAAATCCAGCATCATGGCCGGCAAAGGGATGATCATGATCACCAATATGCCGAGCACACCGATAACGGTTAGCATTTCACTGCCGGATGCTGTTTTTCCGTTTGTTTTTATAATATCTTCCATAAGCTAATTGTATAAATCCTCTCGATCAAGTGTTAGCGCGCCTGTTTCAATCTATAGATATAAGCCAATACCTCGGCTACTGCCTGATACAGATCAACGGGTATCTCTTTGCCAACCTCAACGGAGGCAAACAAGTTCCGGGCCAGTTCTTTGTTTTCCACAATGGGGACATCGTGCTCTTTGGCAATTGCCTTAATTCTCCTGGCAACTTCATCGGCCCCTTTTGCCAGCAGTTGGGGTGCCCCCATCACAAGGCTGTCGTATTTAATCGCCACAGCAAAATGGGTCGGGTTTGTGATGACGACGTCGGCCTTGGGTACATCCTGCATCATCCGTTTTCTGGACATCTCCATTTGAATGCTCTTAATCCTGGACTTTATCAGGGGATCTCCTTCGGATGTTTTGAGTTCGTCTTTGATCTCTTTCTTGGTCATTTTGATGCGTTTTTCAAACTGCCATTTCTGAAAGGCATAATCGGCCGCAACCAAGACCACCATCGCCAATGCACAGGCCAAAGTTATTTTAAGTGTAGTTACCAAGATGTAGGTTGTAATAGCCCCCAACTCCATGTCCATCAAGGTGGGGATCGTATCCAATTCAGCCTTGAGCGCAAAATAGGATACGACACCCACGATACCTAGTTTCAACATGGATTTAAAAAATTCCATGGCCGACTGAATCGAAAAAAGCCGCTGCAAACCCTTTAGGGGATTCAACTTGGACAGTTTCGGTTTTATGGATTCGGCTGAAAGCAAAAACCCGACCTGCAGAACATTGGAAATTATGGCCATGATAAAAACAACCGCCATGATCGGGCCGACAATAAGTAAGAACAGACCGATCATGTCCTGGCTCAGGTTAATGATATCGGCAGCTCCGATCTCGCTGGAGGGAAAGGCAAACAAGGTTTTTTCCATAACCCTGCGTAATTGAGAATTCATATGGGGTGAGAAAGCAGCCAATGTGAGCACACCCGAAAGCAAGACTGCCACAGACGGGAGTTCCCGACTTTTGGCTACCTCACCTTTTTTACGGACATCCTGTCTCTTTTTAGGTGTCGGTTTTTCTGTTTTCTCTTCGTAGTTCTGGTCTGGCATGAATGGTGCCTATATCCACTTCATTGTATTGATTAAAAGGCTACTCAGATTACCTAAAAATTGTTCCAGGTAGATCAGCAGCAGTCTTAAGGATATTCCAAAAAACAACAGGCCGATCACAATTTGGACCGGAAAAGCCACAATCATGATGTTCATCTGGGGAATCAATTTGGTGATCAATCCGAACACAACCTTTGTAAATAACAAGGCGGCGATCGCCGGTGCCCCAATCTTTAAACCGATGACGAACATCTCACCCATATAAATGACCAGCTTATGTAGCATCGGTTGGGTCACGTTCAAGGCGCCCACCGGAATTATTTCAAAGCTCTCGCGCAGCGTATTTAGCAAAATGTGATGCCCATTGAGTAGTAGGAAAAGCACCATGGCCATCAGATAGGCCATATTGGACATGATGGAAACCTGCGTACCACTCTGGGGATCCAGAATATTGGTGATGGCAAATCCAGTTTGAAATCCCACGAGCTGCCCCATGATGCGGACCCCTTCAAAAAACAACTGCACGATCACGCCCAGGATCATCCCCATGATCAGTTCTCCAGCAACCAGATAGGCAATACCGAGAACCGTTGTGGGAATTTCGAACGCGGGATTGATTGTCACCGGATAGATTACCATGGCGATGATCAAGGTTAATCCGACCTTGCATATAATCGGAATGGTCCTGGAATTGAAGAACGGCAGGACAAATAGGATAACCCCCACTCTGATAAATATCAGCAGGAAATGATTGAAATCATGATATGGGGTCTGAAAAATACTTAGCATGCCCTCCTCAACGAATATAAAAAGGTATTTGCTCGAAAGTATTAATGCCAAAAGTCATCAGCCGTTGGAGCATCCAACTCGAAAAGAATAACAGGCCCAGCAAGATAACCAAAATTTTGGGTATAAATGTGAGCGTCATCTCTTGGATCTGGGTGACGGCTTGAAATATACTGATTAAAAGACCTACTCCCAAACCCAGCATCAGCGTCGGCATGGCAACCAAGATGGTTGTTTTGATGGCCTCTTGAGCGATAGTGACGACAAACTCAGGTGTCATAGTTGGCCTCCGGCAAAACTTTTAATCAAAGATCCGACCACCAGATGCCATCCATCCATTAGAACAAAAAGCATCAACTTAAACGGCAATGAAATTAATATAGGCGGCAGCATCATCATGCCCATGCTCAACAAGACGCTGGCCACCACCATGTCAATAATTAAAAAGGGGATGAAAATGATAAATCCGATTATAAAAGCGGTTTTTAATTCGCTGATCACAAAAGCCGGTATCAACACCGATGTGGGCACATCATCCGGGGTGTTCGGTTTATCCAATTTGGCCATCTGGATAAACAGGGCCAAGTCTTTTTCTCTGGTTTGTCGAAACATGAATTGTCGTACCGGGGAAATGGCTTGGCGCAGGGCAATTTCTTGAGAAATCTCTTCTTTTAAATAGGGCTGTAGGGCTTCATGGTTAATCTTCTGCCACAGGGGCATCATCAGAAAAAATGTCAAAAATAATGCCAGTCCGGCAATGATCTGATTGGAGGGTGTTTGTTGAGTACCCAGGGCATGCCTCAGGAACGAAAACACAATGGTCAGCCGCGTGAATGAAGTCATCAGAGTGAGAATTGCCGGGGCTAAGCTCAAAATAGTCAGCAAAAAAATGATCTGCATCAAAACCGGCAATTGCCCGGGCGTGGCTTCATTGTCGATATCAATATGGACCGCGGGTATGCTAAGTTCAGCTGCGGCCAGACTACTGGCCGTAAGGCCACAGAGTATCATTGCTGTTAAAACACCAAGGCTTATTTTATATGGTTTCGGCATTGTCCGCTTGGTCTCTCTTTATATCCACGATATCCTGTTCGCTGGGATTGATTTTGGTAATGTAATTGATGCCGCTGGGAGAAACGCCCACCACAATCTTCTCACCCTCTATTTGCACAACTTGAATTTTGTCCTTGGGTGATAGCGACAATGAAGACAGCGCCTTGATGGAAACCTCGCCATTTGCATTGTTGTGATACCCTGTAAAACGCTTAAACAGATAAAGAGTTAAAACCAGAAGCCCCAGGACCACAAAAAGCATGGCCACGGTTTTGACCCCCATTGAAACCAGATTGAATTCAAGCAGTTCTCCCATGATCCGATTCCTTATGCGAGCGTTTTAACTCTCTCGTCCGGGCTAATAATGTCGGTTAATCGGATACCAAATTTTTCGTCGACTACCACGACTTCGCCTCTGGCCAGCAGCTTTTCGCTTACATAGATATCGATCTGTTCGCCTACTTTACGATCGAGTTCCAGGATTGACCCCTGACCCAATTGCAGCAGATCATTGACCAGCATTCTCGATCGACCCAGTTCCGCTTTTACCTCTAATGGGATATCCAGTATCAGATCAAAGTCGTAGTTCTTTTTGGTTTCGTTTTCGGTTTCACTCATGACTTACTCCAATTTCCCCCATCCTTCGATACGGACGGCTTTCTTATTGTTGACGGATCCGGGATAGCCCAAAAGTTTGGCATTATCCGTGATATATATACCGATAGGTTCATTAACGCGCTGATCCAGCAGGATGACGTCATCAGTCTGCATATCCAGCAACTCTCGGCCCGTAATGGTAGTCATACCGAGAGTACAATTCAGGTCGATCTCAATTTCCTTAAGTCGATTCTCGATAATTTTTTTCCAGGGCGAATCCACCTCTACGTTTTCAGTTTTGTAATTCTGCCGGAGATCATCCTTTATTATTTCCAAGGTGTTATAGGGAATACATATGCTCATGCTACCTGAGAAATTGCCGATATCGACATTAAACCTGGTGGTAATGATCATATCATCCGGCTTGGCAATTCCCGCAAATTGCGGATCTACCTCGGTTCTGGAATAACTGGCCTCCACCTGGTGCACATCCGACCAGGCCTGCTCATAGTCCTGTAGAACAATTTTCACGATTCTTTCGATAATTTTGGTTTCGATAGCCGTAAAGCTACGACCTTCCAACTTAACGTGGGTAGAGCATTTTCCACCAAAAAATATATCCACAAATGAAAATACCAGCGGCCCTTCCAGAACCAGCAGCGCAAAGCCCCGCAACGGTTTCAATTTAAAAATATTCAAACTTGCCGGCAGCGGCAATGATCGACAAAAATCCCCATACTTCAGCGAGTCGATCTCACTGACACTCACATCGATGCCCGAACCGGTTGCATTCGAAAGATCGGTATTCACAAAGCTGATAAAACGTTCGTTGATAATTCCGAGCGCCGGCATCCGCTGATGATAAGGGGCGGACTTACTGCTGAAGTCATAGGCCTGCAAGCCTTCGTTGCTTTCGGGCACATCAGTCTCGGTCTCAACTTTGCCTTCGTCAATTCCATTTAATAACGAATCGACTTCTTCTTGAGATAATACCTTTTCCATATGCGTCCTATTGAACTACAAATTCAGTAAAATAAAGCCGGTTGACGATTTTGCCGCCCAAGGCCTGATTAATTCGGACCAATAGGGCCTGCTTCAATTCCAGCTTTCCCTCTATGGAGTTGATTTCCTTAAAGGTCTGGCCGGTGAGCAGAAGCAAAATCGTGTCTCTCAGTTGCGCTTTGCGGACATCCACCAGCTCACGGCTGGTTTCATCGGCCACATCCAGTTCGATTGTGGTTTTCAGATATCTTTTGCCCGAACCACCTCGGTCCATCAAATTGACAATAAAGGATTCCAGCGGAACAATGATGCTTTGAACGACTTCCTGGGGTTTGGCCGCTTGGACCGCGTCCTTTTCCTGTTGATCACCTTCGGCAACATCCTTTTTGGAAAACATGAGATATCCGGTAAAACCACCCCCTGCGAGGACGATTACCGCTACGCCGAGGATGATCCATTTCATGAATGACTTGCCGCCTTGGGAAGCCTCTTTTTCCTCAGTTTCTTTTTTTTCGTCTTTATCAGCCATCTAATTCTCCTCTAACGGTTGGAATATGATCTCAACCCGTCTGTTTACAAATCTGCTATTCTCAGTATCTTTGGCCGCTAAAGGCCGTGAATGGCCATAGCCCCCAACAGAAAAACGCGCCGGCTCCAATTTGCCATTCTGCAAAAAGTAGTTCAGCACTGCCAGGCCTCTGTGAACCGACAGCTCCCAATTGGAAGCGAATCTGCCACGCTTTACCGGCGTACGATCGGCGTGACCCATAATCAGTATTTTATTTGAATTATTGGTTATCGCATTGCTGATGGTATCCAAAACGCTCTTATTTGACTCGTCAATCCGGGTGGTGCCGGGTTTGAAAAAAATGTTCTCATGAAATGAAAAAGAGATGCCGCGTTCATCATCCGTGATGTCGATCAGATCCTCGATGTCCTTCAATTTGCTTTCGATGTCGGCGATTTTAATCATGTTTAATCCGCAAAGTTCCTTCAACTTGCTATGACTGATCACAATTTTGCTGGAACTCGTGTTGTATCTTTCAATGAGATTGGTCATACTTTTAACCTCTCCCAAACCTGAAAATTCGAGAACCCCCGTGGAGTCTTGCAGGTGGCTGATCAATTCTTTGAGTGCCTTTTGATCCAGCGAAGACATGGTTAACAGCAGCACAAAAAAAGTCAGCAGCAGCATAATGAGGTCTGAAAAGGTCACCATCCAGGCACCGGTGTTTTCAGCCTTTTCCTCTCCGCTATTTCCCTTTTCACGCGGCATATTAAAAAACCTTGAAGTTAAAACGTTTATAGGTAAAGTTGCCCGCGGGTCGATCTCCCCATACCTTGCTTGCATAGGTGGGCATATTATAGTTCAATTTGATCTCTATCCGACGGTTCAATCGCCTCGCTTCCATCGTAGCGTTGGAAGTAATCGGTTTCTGGCTGCCGCGTCCATAGGCTGTAACTCTTTTTGGCTGGATCCGGCCTTGTTCTACAAAATATCGCATTACCTGATTGGCCATCAATGCCGTGGCTTCCCAGTTAGACCGATACCCCTTTGATTCGGCCGGCCGGTTGTCTGTATGTGCAATGATCTCGACCGGATAGCTACCCTTGCGGATAAAGCCGGCCAGGTCGTTCAAAAATCCCGATTTCACCGGGTTTATCAGATGGGTGGATCGATCAATTAAATCGTCTGCAGAGAGGCTGATGATGCCGAAATTTTTCTTGGTTATCACCTGCATATTGCCTAAATAAGTAGCGTCCAGGGCATTCAGGAATTGCTGAAAATCCAATTCTTGTTTGACCACCGGGGCGGCGGAGGGCATGATGGATGTCCCCGTTTTAAGCGGGGAAAGTCCGCCGGTTAAACTGCCAAATGACCCCACCAGTGATCCGATTGCCAGACGCTGCCTGCGGTCATCGATCACCGCAATGGAGTTGAGCAGAATAAAAAAGGTCAGGATGATCAGAAATAGTGAACACGTCATTACGACACCGATATCGGCGCCGGACGATTCATCACCACGATTTTTTTTCTTTCTAGCCATATCCGCTTAGCTACTACGTTGATTAGGTGGAACAAATGCTTGGAGTTTCTGTTCCAGGATTCTGGGGTTATCCCCATTGGACAACGAAATAATACCTTGAATGGCCATCTCCTTTGACTGGACTTCTTCTTTACTGCGGGCCTTGAGTTTTCCAGCGATGGGGATACAGACAAGGTTGGCCATCAAAGAGCCGTAAAACGTCGTCAAAAGGGCCACAGCCATGGCCGGGCCGATACTGCTGGGATCGTCCATTGATTGGAGCATTTGCACCAGCCCGATGAGGGTTCCAATCATGCCCAGAGCCGGTGCGAAGGTTCCCATGGTGGTAAATATCTCGGCCCCCAACTGGTGTCGGCTGCGAATAAACTCTACTTCAGTTTCTAAAATTTCTCTGATTTCCTGGGGTTCCAAGCCGTCAATGGAAAGTTGAATACCTTTTTG
The DNA here is from genome assembly GCA_964452555.1 of uncultured Desulfobacterales bacterium. Classification (GTDB taxonomy): domain Bacteria; phylum Desulfobacterota; class Desulfobacteria; order Desulfobacterales; family B30-G6; genus B30-G6. The sequence continues at coordinate 77,901 of CAYVMI010000016.1, read as the reverse complement.
CAGAAATTCATTCTTTACGGTTTTAATTTCCGACTCGAGAGCCAGAATGCCCTCTCTACGGGATTTATTGGCAAAGTCCACAAACCGCTCAATCAGACTGCTGCCCGACATGGTATTGGAAAACAATGCGTTTTTAACGACGCTGACAACCTTGAGCATGTCTCCCAAGGGGTAATTGATCATGGTGGTTCCGAGGGTCCCTCCCACAACGATGAGGGCCGATGGAATATTGATAAACAGGCCCAGCCCGCCGCCCATGAATATGGCCACAACCACAAGACCAAAAGCAGAAACAATACCCAATAGGGTGGCGATATCCATATTTCCTCCTAGCAAAAAACATTAAAAGAATTCATGCCCAGAACATAGAGCAACCTTTGTGCCAATGATTGCCACAAATCCTAAAATAGTTTCTGATTAATATTTCTAATATGATTTCAGGTAGTTATATAAACGGCGAGACTTCAAAGCACATCGAAAAACGGGTACCACGTCAAAGATCAAGGGCCGATGTCAAGATCTTGACATGCTAAACGAGTTGCGGGAATCGAGTTACGCGTTGCGAGTTAAGTGTTGAGCGGAGAGCTAACCGCGGCCTACAGTCTACAGCCTAAAATGTTACAGCCTAAACCGTAGATATGAAGGGTGGACGGGGTGATAACGAACATCGAACATTGAACATCCAACGCTCAATATCGAAATTTGGACCAATATGAGGCACCTATTATTACAGCTGGTCGGTCTGAAAATTTTAGGTAGCCAAACTCTTTACATATTAGTTTTACTTGGATGTTCGATGTTGAACGTTCGATGTTCGATGTTCACATATAGACCAGTTAAATGCGATTGCAATTGCGGGCTAATCTATTGGCAGGTTGCGAGGCGCGGTGTAAAGATTGGCAGATTGTAAATCTGAAGGCAAGCAACTATGGGACCTTGGGTTACTAAGAGCCAAGAGCTACCAGCTAAGAGCGAACCTAACAGCCTAACAGTCTTCAGCCTACAGCCTGCGACCTAATAATGGATAGCGACCCGACTGAAAACCTCAAGAAGTTCTCAGTCGAGCCGTTTACAATTTTAACTTGCCAAATTAACGTTTCAGATTAATCAGCTCGTTCAACATTTGGTCGGTTACCGTAATGATCTTGGAATTGGCCTGGAAACCACGCTGGGTAGTGATCATCTTTACAAATTCACTGGCGATATCGATATTGGACTGCTCCAGTGAATTGGGAGAGATACTGCCGAGACCTTGTTGTCCGGGTCTCCCGGTGATGGGATCGCCACTGAGCCGGGTTTCCCGGTAGAGGTTACTGCCCACCTTGTACAGGCCCTGCTCGTTCTGGAAGTTGGCCAAGGCCACCCGGTAGAGGGGCAGAACCTGACCGTTGGAATACTGCCCGGTGATGACACCATCTGTTGCTACGGTCATCGACTCCAGGTCTCCGGCACCATAGCCGTTGGCCGTTTGAAACACGGTGGTGGATGCTGAAGCAAACTGAGTGGTGGCCAGGGAGTCGTTGGCCCAGACAGTGCCATTGAATCGGGAGCCGAAGTCAAGGTTGATATTCATGGCAATCCCGTCGATAAACTCGGGTCTAAAAGCGAAATACCCACCATTGGGAACGGCGTCGGCAGCATTGTCTAATAGGGTCCAGGTGCCGTCGCCATCGTTCAACTCACACGTGAGACTGTCGGCGGCTCCGGAAATTTGCCCCGAAGCACTGTTAAATTCAACCGTTCCGCGGGCCAGCAAACCAGTATGATCGGCGTCCGTTATGGTACGGGCGTCCTCGGAAGGATTACAGGTAACGATGTATTCCCAGACCGGATCGGTGGCGGCTTCACCCGGATCAAAATAAATGGTGACGTCATGGGTGCTGCCCAGGGAGTCATATACCTTTAGCGTTGTTTGGTACTCATAATCGCCGGCCCCGATGAAATTTCCATCGACATTGTCTCCATCCCATCTGGCTGAAAGGGCGTCATTCGAACCGGCCGAATTGTTGGAGGCGTCGGCATCCAGATTGACAATCATGGAAAGATTGGTTGTGGCGGAAGGTGAAGACGTAAATGACTGCAGGGTAATGTCCGTTATGGTTCCCAGTTGCTCACCCGAGACCTCATCCAGTTCCCAACCGCGCACGATATAACCCGCCGGATTGGTAAAATTACCCTCCTTGTCAAATCTGAATTCACCCGCACGGGTGTAGAATTCATTGTTGTCATTGCCCGGATCCCGCACCACAAAAAAACCGCTGCCGCCGATCGCGAGGTCCGTGGTCGAGTCGGTGGACTCGAAGGATCCCTGGGAAAAGCTGCTGCTGATGTCCGCCAGAGATGTACCGCGACCCACTTGAGCGGTGCCGGCGGTGGTGGCCACCGATTGACTCAGGACATCCTGAAAGGTTACCCGGCTTCCCTTGAAGCCCACGGTATTGACGTTGGCGATGTTGTCGCCGATAACCGTCATGGCATTGCCCAGTGCGCTCAAACCGCTGATTCCTGAAAATAATGAACTTGATAAAGACATTTTATTCCTCCCTAGTTATCTTCAATTTTTAATGCTTCCAATACGCTGTCCGGTTCCAGCAACCTTTCCCCGACGATCAGATAGGTTTGGCCATACTGACTGCTCACGCCGGTGACCTCGCCTTTTGAATAGGTGGTGGTGCCCACATCATAACCGTCGGCATCGATGGCCGTGACCCCGTAGGTATAGATGCCGTCCGGCATGAGATTGCCGTGTTCATCGCGGCCGTCCCATTCCAAATCATGCTCACCGCTCTCCTGAAAATCGGCCTGAATCTGACGGATTTCCACCCCGTTGCTGTCGTAGATCGAAACCACGACTTCAGCGGCACTGTCCAAATAGTAACTGGCCTGGTCCAGGTTTTCCCCGTTTTTATAGAGGGTATTGCCGGCGGCCTTGATCTCCATACCCACATAGTCGAGTGCGTTTTCTTTTTGGCTTGCCTGAATGCCGGCTTGGATATTCATCAACGATTCATTCACATCGAAAAGTTGTTCCAAACTGCTGAACTGGGCCATTTGAGCCGTAAAATCCTGACTTTCGAGGGGATTCAACGGATCCTGGTTTTGCAGTTGCGTAACCAGGAGTGTTAAAAATTGATTGCGACCCAGTGTGTCCGATTCCTCCGATTGATATGTCGGGGTGTCTTGGGACAGAAACGAAGGGCCTAAGTAATTGGTAATGGTTTCAATTGACATGGTGTGATTCCTTTTTGGGTTCATGTTGAGATCAAGCAACCAGATCGATGGTCACATCACTCCGGGGCGAAGCCCGATCATGAATAAAAGACTCGGGTGTATCATCGTTGCTTGCAACGGAGTTCCCGGAATTGGTCCCGTCTTGAGATCCTTTTTCCTTGCTGGGTCCTTCTTGGAAATTTGCCAAAGACTGATTGAAGCCGTCGTTGATGTGAACATCCAGCTTATCAATTTTGATACCCTGACCCATGAGTGCTTCTCTCAGTTCGTGCATATGGGTCAGCAAAATTTCTTTGACCGAACTGTTTTCAGCCGCGACGGAAAGGTTTAGCTGACTATCGGTCAACTGCATCTCGAGTTTGATAAATCCCAGTTCGGGCGGTTTCAACTGAAAACGAATTATACCGTCCCCGCGGTTTATGGCGCGTGAGATCTGTCTCCCAAGCTGGTCCACCAGATAATTGGGCAGACTGGCGGCCGGCCGTTGATTTTTCTGAGAGCTAGTCAAAATCGCCTCAAATCGTTTGGGTTCAATGCCCTCAGGTTGCTGGTCTATGGATTTCAACTTGGGCTTGGTGTGAAGCAGGTCCGGTTCTGTCACCTCCTGCAGCGGTACCTGCTGACTGGAATCCGGTACGAGTTTAGGGGTGTTGGCATGATCTGGGGTCCCAAATTTTTGAGTTTCCCCATTCAGTACAGATTGAGGATCATGTGTCCCCTGCGGATTTAATTGAGCCTGCTTGGCGGGCATTTGCTCGGCTTGCAGCTGTTTGGCCACCGGATCGGTAAACTTAATTTTAGAATCAGTCAAGATAGAAGTGAGTGAGTCGCTTTTCTGCCCATCGACCACCACATGTTCGAGGATTTGGTTGATTGTGGTTTGCGCTTCGGTTGGAATGGCTTTCATAGCGCCGGGAACTTTATGCGAGTGAGTGCCAAGCGTATCTTTTGTGGGGTTTGCCGGGCCACGTCCACCGGTCTGAGGCATAGGGATACTCAGATTTCTTAAAACTTCCGGAGTTATCTCTAGGGGCTCGTTCGTCTTCACATGCTGGGCGGCATTGCTTAGTGTATTAGCCATGCGCTTTAAAGCCGTGACGAAATCTTCAATGTGCAGCCTACCTGTCTGTTTAGCGCTCGGCACCTGAATTCCCATTCGTTGCAGATCTCGGGTTACGGTTTGAGATTGCTCAAGATCAACAATTCCTGAAAATCGCGGTGAGCGATGGCTACCGACTTTATCCAAAGCTTGTACAACCGCTTTAAAATCCAGATCGCCTTCGAACGTGCGACTGGAATTGAGGACTTTACGAATTTCAGTTGGACTGAGGTGAAACTCATTCAGAATCGATTCCAGATACGGTACGGCTGAAGCGGTCAGTACCAGCGTGTCTGTTTGCTTTACATTGGGGGGGCCTAGTTTATCCAGTTGTTGGAAAAGCTGTGATAATTTTAAATCGCCGCCGCGACTGCTGGTCAGCAGATCCTGAAGACATTGATCGATTTTATCTGGTGTATAGCCTAACTGCGTCATCAGGTTCTGGATAAGCGGCAAGTCTTCCCTTTTTAGATAGACCTGGTCAAAAGGTTTCCCTTTGGCCAGCAGCCCGGAACGAAGTGCTTCCAGGCCGGCGGAATAATCCATACCGACTGGGGTTTGGCAATCAGGAGTCGACTGCGATCCCAATAGAAAGGGATGTCTCGTTTTGGGCTGCATTGATTTTCCAATCATAGCTAGAAATTGACTTCGGGCTGGATTTGTACCCGGTAGTTTTTGATCGGTTTTCAGGATTTGACTTTTTAGCAATGACGCAATGTTAACTTTCATTCCTCAACCCCGGTTAGATGGTGATTTCTTTATTTCCGACCCAACTAATAGCAAAGGTCATACCAACTTAAGAAGTTTATATTTTTTCCTTTTATATTAGATAGTTATTGATATAAACACACTTAACAATTTCGCTGAGATACTGTTTGGCGGTTAGAAATTACCTACCCGGCAGGCGTGATGGGAAAATTTTTCCGGTCGCTGAAAAAGCGGCTTGATTTAATCAATTTGATATGGTTTAATAAATATTGTGGGTAGTTAAGAAATGGATCGGTGTGGATTACATATCCGGCGCCATAAGCTACCTAGAAGTAGCACTCCCGTTACCGTTGAGCCAGGAAGCTTATCAAAAAGACTCTGAAAACCCCATAATGATTGACTCTATTAGAAATAGCAAAGCCTTGATGGTGGTACAACCTTCCAATGAAACCGGCATTGCTAAAAATCCTAGTGGCCGCCAAAAGTCACAGAAAGATGAAGCCACACTCACCTTTTTGGAAAAACGCCATCCTAAAAATGTCCTTCCCGGTGAGAAGGGCTCTCTTCTCGACATCTACGCTTAGATATAATAATCTGGAATATATAGCTCAAGACTACTTTAGAGCGATTGTCACAAGTATGTTCCAAAATTCATCGGGATCGGGATCGCTATCGAAATCGGTATCGAATCATTGCCGATTTGGTGAGGTGCAAAATGCGAACATCCAACATCGAACACTGAACATTGAACATCGAATATCGAATATGGATCCTTCTATTTTTATAAAATGAAGAGTGTGTGGTCATCGCCTGCGCCGCACGACCGAATCCAAATTCGACGTTGGGTGTTGGACGTTCGATGTTCGATGTTGAGATTTTACTAGCTAAAAAGCCCTAAGCAAGTTACCGCCTAGGGCTTTTGTTTTCTGCGATTGTTTCACGATTCAATCCCAACGTTGCATAAAAACTATTAATCATTCTTAATGATGTTGTTTATGCAACTTTGGGGTTTATTCGCGCTTGGCCAGCCCCTCAATTAGCCGTGCGGCTTTATCCTTATCCACGTAGGTTAGTATTTGTCCTACGGCTTCACCTTTCATTTGGGCCAGTAGCTGAATTGCAAACGGTTTTTCGAGTCTTTCTATCAAGCCGGCTGCACTTTGGGGTTTCATGGCAGCATAAGCTTTGATCAAATGCTTAATTTTCTGCCGTTCAATTCCTTCTTTACGTTCTCTGTCCGACTTGATCTCATTTCTAAGTTCGGTCAGCTTTTCGATTTTCTGATCAATCTCCGCTTGAAAGGCAATTAATTCTGCATTTCTTTTCTCCAAGGCCTTTTCTTTTTCTTTAAGTCGCTTCATCTTGCGTACCAGGAATTCAAGCGAGATGTTTTCATCATCTGTGCTGCCTTCCGGTGCCGCCGCAATGCGCTCCTTAGACCCTGACGCTTCCGAAGCGATGGCATCTGAGCCTGAAAATAGAACTCCCAGATCGAGCTGGAAAACAAAAACGACACAAATCAATATTTTTATAAATACCAAAGAGACCAAAAAATACTGTGTAACGGACTTCACGCGTTTACCTCCTGTCGAGTTATAACTATCTCATCCAATAATTTTTGCTCCTCTTTTGCGGTCATTTGCTTGTGATCCTGTAGCAGAGATTCCTTGTGGGTTTCCAAGACCTTCCTTTTAAGTGTTTGCGATTTTAGGACAGCCTCTTGATCATGAATATTTGTTGCCTGCTTTTTAAGCTCTTCGACAGCCTGCTCCAGGTCCAAACGCAATTTCTCTAAATACGACCGATAATTCTCATAGCGGGGGACAACCACGCCTTCAAAACCCTCTCCGCGACAGGTTGCTGCCAATCGCGATCGCATGCTGGTTAGTTGTACGATTTTGTTTTCAGTTGCCACATAAGCTTGTCTCAACTCAGCCAGGTGTATCATGGCTTTTTTTTCCAAAAATCGCCTATATTTTAGTACGCTCTCCAACCTGAATGAAAATCGCCGCATATCAATTCCCGCTCATAAGCCGATTAAAACGGGCCATACAATCTTCAAAACGGACACTTTCGTCGATGCGTTGCTGCAGAAACGAATTCATCTCGTGTATCTTGCCCTTGGCATAATCTATTTCCGAATCACTGCCGTCCACATAGGCGCCAATATTAATCAAATCCTCCGCTTCCCGGTAGACCGAAAGCGTTCTTTTAAATTCTCGGGCCATTTCCAAATGGTCAGGTTCAATAATGTCATTCATAACCCGACTGATGCTGGCCAAAGGATCCATGGCCGGATAATGACCTTTCTGAGCCAGTCTACGCGACAGGACGATGTGGCCATCGGCGATGGAACGCACCGCATCCGCAATGGGTTCATTCATGTCATCTCCCTCGACCAGAACATTATAAATGCCCGTAATGCTGCCTTTCCCGGTGACCGTGCCGGCCCGCTCCATGATTTTTGGCAGCATATTGAAAACACTGGGGGTATATCCTTTGGCTGACGGTGGCTCGCCAGCGGCCAATCCCACCTCGCGCAAAGACATGGCAAAGCGCGTGATGGAATCCATAATTAGAATTACGTCCAAGCCCTGATCTCTGAAATACTCGGCCAGGGCGGTGGCGGTATAGGATCCTCTGATCCTTACCAGGGCCGGCATATCAGAAGTAGCCACTACTACGACCGATTTCTTGAGACCTTCCGATCCCAAATTCCGTTCGATAAATTCCCGGACCTCACGTCCGCGCTCGCCGATAAGCCCAATAACAATGACATCGGCGGCGGTATTGCGAGCAATCATTCCCATCAGCACGCTTTTGCCGACACCCGAACCGGCCATGATAGCGATGCGCTGCCCTTTACCGATAGTGGTCAAGGTATTGATGGATTTGATGCCCACATCCAGGGAGGTCTGAATGATATCGCGCTTCAAGGGATTGAGTCTGCTCCCGTAAACAGGGTATTCCAGATCCACGTTCCCTAAAGGCATCCCATCCAGAGGGCGGCCGAGCCCGTCAATCACCCGGCCCAGATAAGCATCTCCTACTGGTACCGCTGCCTTGTTGGTTTTGTAAACAATCCGGCTGCCGGGCTTTACACCGATCAAATCACCCAGTGGCATGACAATGACGCGGTTGTCTTTAAATCCCACAACCTCAGCCTCAATCTTGGCACCCTGGTCGTTGGTGATGCTACACAGACTGCCGATACTTAGACCGGGACCGTTTGCTTCGGCCACAATGCCCGAAACTTTTACGACACTACCCGCTTGCACAATGTGCCGGGCATTGGTTACGGCACCCTGGTACTTTTGCCAATCTATTTGCGGGTGGTTGTTTGACATCATGGTTAGCCGACATAAGCTTCGTTTAGGGATTGATAGATACGCGCAAGCTGCGTCTCGATGGTTGCATCCACATCACCACTTGGGGTTTCGAGCACGCATCCGCCGCGTCCGATGGCGTTATCCGGCATGACCGTCAAGGATTTCAGGTTGGGTTGTTCCCTGAACAATTCCGGCCTGATTTTCTCGACATATTCAAAATCGTCCGGATTTATCTTTAAAATAATGTTGCGTCTTTCAGCCGTTAAAGCCAGGGCAGATCGAATGGTATCTCTGACAGCAGATTCACTGAATTTTAATTGGGTCTGAATGATTTTTTGAGCGACCGCATACACGAGATCTAAGACGTCCTTCTCATATTGCTTAGCCAGACGTGATTTTAACTGGCCCATCTCTTCCAAAAGTGTTTCCAGGTTTTTGGTTAATTTTTCGGCTTTGGCCTCTCCCAGCTCGAGGCCATCTTTCTCACCTTGGGCAAAACCATTCTCATAAGCTTCTTTTTCCTGCGAGGCCAGTCTATCCTCAGGACTCATTTGCTCATTGCTGCAATTCTGCTGATTCTCATCCGGGTCGTCTATCAGGGGAACAAAATCGGCGGGACTCTCTGGGTTGACCTGCAACGAAATGAAATCGGCCTGATTTTCCCGGGTCGATAAGGAAAAGGATTCCAGCGGCTGCATTTCATATTGGGACCAGGCATCCTCGTCGTTACGACTGGTTTGAATTAGCTTAGACGAATACATCATCTTTACCCTTACCGGCCAATACAATGCGCCCGTCGGCCTCGAGTTTTTTGGCCACCTTGATTATTTTCTGCTGGTTTTCCTCTACCTCTGCCAAGCGTACCGGTCCTAATACTTCCAAGTCTTCCCTGAGCATTTCAGAGGCTCGTTCGGATAGGTTTTTAAATATTTTCTCCTTCATTTCCTCAGATGCCGTTTTCAATGCTTTGATCACAATGTCGTTCTCTACGTTTTGCAAAAGCTCCCGGAAACTCTTGTCGTCAACTGAAATCAAATCCTCGAAGACGAACATTCTTTGGCGAATCATTTCGGCTAGATCATTGTCTTCGGTCTCGATAAAAGAGAGGACGTTGTCTTCGGTGTTGCTGTCTACTTCGTTTAAAATATTGGCCAGGGTTTCCAATCCATCGAAATTGCGAGCACTTGTTCCGAAATTGACCGAATCCTTTTTAATCAATTCCTCCAAATCGCGGATGACATCATCCTGAACATCACCGATCTGTAATATACGAAAGGCAATACTGGCTTTCAGATCGTCCGGAAACAGGCACAGTACTTCCGCCGCTTTATCATTTGACAAATGTGACAAAATCAGGGCGATGGTTTGGGGGTGCTCCCCCTGGAGCATATTGACCAGATTTTGTGATGGCATGTAAGCTAGATCGCTGAAGGGATTACCGCTGGTGTCGTTATCCACCGACTTAACAACCTCACGCGCGGTATTCTCATCCAATGATTTCGTGACCACGTCCTTTAAAAATGATTTGCCCGAAACACACAGATTCTGATCGTTATCAAATGACTTTAAAAACTCATCCATAACCGAGTTTAGGATGTTGGATGGAATATAGCTGATATCGGACATTTGTTTGCCGATCTCTTTGATGGTTTTTTCATCCATCCTTTTAAAAATTGTCGAGGTAAATTCCTCGCCCAAAGCCAACATCAAAATAGATGCTTTTTGGATACCGTTTAAACTGTCATAACTGAGCTTGGCCTGAGACATAACTACTCACCAATCCAATTCTTGATTAACTGTTCTGCTTTTTCCGGTTCACTTTTGGTTATCTCGAGTACCCGCTCTCTGGGCCCCATATTTTCCCTGGTGGGCAGTTGTTGGACGCCTTCTGCCGCTGTCTGGAGTTGCTGGTTTTCAAATATCGGCTCGGAAGCCATTTTTTTAAGACTCTTGAGCAAGGGGCGGATCAGAATAAAGAATACCAGAATCATCAGAAAGACGTTGATTATCAGTTTTTTGGAATCATTGAGGATTTGAAACACGTCGAATTTCTGAGCCTCCGGCTGATCCTCGAAGGTTACAGTATCTGAGAATGGAATTGAGCTAACCGATATCTGGTCTTCGCGGTCCTCGCTATATCCCATGGCACTTTTAACGATCGCCTCGAACTGCGCCATTTCCGCAGTCGTTCGGGGCACATAAATTCTTTGTTGGCTGCCATCTTCCGCGGTTTCAGATTTATAGGTACCGTCGATAACGGCGGCTACCGAAAGTCGCGTAACTGTTCCGGCCGGCTTGAAAGTAGCCCGCGTCACTTTATTAATTTCGTAATTGGTAACCGTATCCTTTTTGGTTTTGTCGTTAAAGGCACTATCCTCGGAAGGTAATACACCGGCCCGTTCATTGATGATGGTTGTCTGAGTCTCAGCCTGGTTTTTACCGGCCCGGGCGGATTCAGAGACATCGCGTTTACTGCGAACAACTGTTGACGAAGGATCATACTCCTCTTCGTTCAGGGTGATTTTATTAAAATCAATTTGGGCATTTACCCGTACAATCGCCTTGCCCGGCCCCACGATACCTTCCAGCATACTCTGGACATTACTACGGATATCGGCTTCGATCTTAGATTTGTAATCCAGTTGCATTGTGCTGAGCAATCCTGAGGTGCTGGCGTTGCTGCCACCTTTGAATATCACGCGCCCGCGGGTATCTACCACCGTGACTTGCTCAGGATCCAGGCCTTCAACCGCACTGGCCACCAGATGAATAATACCGGCCAATTTTTCCGGCGGCAGATTTGATTTTAAGTCAAGTTGGATAGAAGCCGAAGGTGATTTTTCCTCAGCCACAAAAAGCGATTCCTTGGGGATGACGATAAATACTTTAGCGCTGCTGACTTCTTTGAAGCGGCCAATGGTCCGGGCCAGCTCACCCTGCAAAGCCCGGCGATAGTTCAATTCCTGGACAAAGCGGGTAGTCTTGAAATCAGTCTTGTCAAATATCTCAAATCCGACACTGCCTTCCCTGGGGTATCCTTTACTGACCAAGCTTAATCTCAAATCATGCACGTTTTCGCCCGGCACCATAATCAGGGTACCATTCCCTTCAATTTTATAAGGTACGTTCTTTTTTTTAAGTTCCTCAATAATCGCACCCGCATCCTGCGGAGCCACGTTGCTGAAAAGAACCTGATAATCGACCCGATTGGCCAGTATGAATAAAACCGCGAAACCGGCGATCACAAGGGTCACAACCACCAGCATACTCAGCTTCTTCGAGGCAGGCATTGATTTGATCATCAGCAGAAATTGGCTTAAGGCTTCATTCATTGTCGGTACTTCCTATTTTTTTAATTATCAAAATTACTGACCGGGTTTGGTAACCATTCCAGTTGAACTAGCAAGTCTTAAATTGCATATGCATAATCTCAGCCCAAACATCTATCGGCCCTGATTAAAACTGCATATGCAGTATCTCATAACAAACACCTATCCGCCCTCATTAAAACTGCATACGCATAATCTCACGGTATGCTTCGATTACCTTATTTCGAACGGCCATGAAGGTTCTCAGGGTTATATCTGATTTTTGCAGGGCAATCATGGTTTCGTGGATATCGGCCTTCCCCTGGAGAAGATCTCCAATGGATTGATCGGCTTCATGCTCCAGCTTGTTGACTTTTTCGACAGCCGCACCGATAATATCACCGAAGCCCTGACCACCCTCGGTTTTAGCAACTTGTTTCCGTGTGCCGATGTTTTGAATAACACTACCGATTTTTAGCTCATTCATCGCTTATTTTCCTATTTCGAGCGCTTTGAGCGCCAGTTGCCTGGTTGATTTGATGGCGGCCAGGTTCGCTTCAAAAGCGCGTCTGGCCATGACCATGTTGGTCATTTCGACGACCAGATCAACATTGGGCTTCAACACATATCCCTCATCGTTAGCATCGGGATGGCTGGGATTGAATGATCGTTTAAACGGACTCTGATCTTCCACAATGCCTTTTAATTCAACCGCTTCGAGTTGCATGTTATATAAGGAATTGAAGTCTTCAACGGGCTGGGTACCCATGACAACCATTTTGCGTCGGTAGGGTCCGCCTTCTTCGGTCCGGGTGGTTTCAATATTAGAGAGGTTGCTGGAAATAACATCCATGCGCCTTCTTTGGGCGTAAAGACCGGCACCATTAATTTTAAGGGATAATAAAAAGTCCACGTTAGCGTCCTCCTTCCCTGAGAACCTCTTTCATGATGGCAATTTTACGCAGGAGGGCCTCGGCTGCGGTTCGATAGATAAGATTATTCTCAGTTAATTTGGTCATGACCTGGTCGACATTCATCCAGTTGTAGCCATTCCATTCACCCTCTTCTTCCACGATCTCGGTGCTATTCAAAGCATTGGCGGGCGGCGTAATGTGACCTGAGTCCGTCTGGGTCATGCGTACCTGTTGGCTACTATTCATGGCCTTTTGCATGGCTGATTTAAAATCGAGATCTTTGGCTTTGACTCCCGGTGTATCCAAATTGGCGACATTGCTCACCAACAGCGAATGTCTCTGCTTGGAGACATTCATGGCATTTTCCAAAAGTTTAAATGTGCCGCTGAAAGATAACTTATCCGTCATACTCTGTCCCTTCCTTTTTGAGGGCCAACCATGCCAAGCCGAAAGGCCAATTTTACGGCCAGCTGACGCCCCCCTTCCGACTTCGACATCATAATGGAAGCAAGTTGTATGCCCTTTTCTAACTCGCCTCCATTTTTTCCCGATATTCATTCAACTTATTGCGAAGTGTTCTCACGCTGATGCCCAATATCTCGGCTGCATGCGTACGATTCCCATCGGTTCGGTCCAGGGTGTGATAGATGGCCTTTTTTTCCATTTCTTTTAATGAACCCGCGGAGATAACGGCCGAGGCAACCGCTTGTTGTTGTTTGCCACGGTTTCCCAAACTGAGATCTTGAGCTTGTATCAGGTCGTCTTTGCAGATGAGGACTGCCCGTTCAATCCGGTTTTCAAGTTCTCTGATATTTCCTTTCCAGGGCATCTGCGAAAGGCTTTGCTGTGCTTCGGGCGTCAAAGCCTTGACATTTTTTCCTTCGATTCGATTGTATTTTTTAATAAAATGTTCCGCCAACAAAGGGATGTCGGCTTTTCTTTCACTCAGGGGAGGCAACTGAAAAGGAATAATGTTCAAGCGATAATAGAGATCTTCACGAAATCGGCCTGCTTCGATCTCCTGTTCGATGTCCCGGTTTGTGGTCGAGATGACGCGTACATCCAGCGGGATGGGCTCGGATCCGCCCACCCGGTCTATCTCTTTTTCTTGCAAGACTCTGAGCAATTTGGATTGCAGGGAATAGTCCATTTCACTTATTTCGTCCAACAAAATGCTACCGTGGTTCGCCAGTTCAAACTTACCCTTTTTACGGCCAATGGCGCCGGTAAAAGCACCTTTTTCATGACCAAACAGCTCACTCTCAAGCAGGGTCTCGGGTAAGGCGGCACAATTCAGAGCCACAAAAGGTTTGTCCCGGCGATCGCTGTGATGGTGCACAAATCGAGCGAAAAGCTCTTTACCTGTACCGGAGGCACCCTGGAGGAAAATTGAAGCGCGGCTGTTGGCAATCTCTTTGGCCTGATCCAATAGCCCTAGCATCTCAGAATCCTTGGTGACGATATTGTATTTGCCGTTGCGACTTGGCCCAGCAGGCCGTTTGACTGCCGGCTGGGATGTTAACAGCTTAATCATTTCCATAGTCAGGGGCTTGAGAATGAAGTCATGTGCGCCGGACTTCATGGCCTCAACAGCGTCCCGTACGCGTGCGTTGGCCGACATCAGGATAACCGGCAAACTGGATTTGAATGTTTTGATTTTTTTCAGCAGGTCAATCCCGTTCATTTGAGGCAGATTCATTTCGGCAATCACGAGATTGAACTGGTCCTGGGTCAATATATCCAGCGCAGACGCACCGTCATGGGCTGTACTGAGTTGATGGCCCGCGCGGGCAAAAATACGCTTTACCGAAATGGCTTCGCTTGTGTCGCTATCCACCAATAGAACTTTTTTACACCTCATAAGATAATCCGTTTGTCCTCAACTAGTTCGTATCAGAACTTGAAGTTTCGAAATTGATAGCCTCCATCTTTTCCCGGGCGACATTCCGCCAGAACGGGTCTTCATGGTTGGCCACCTCTGTATAAATGGCCAGGTAGGAATCCCTTTGATTCAACTGTTCGTAACAGCGGGCCATTTCAATTTTCAAACGCGCCTTGGAACTGCCGTCATTTGCCATGTCATGGGCAGTGGTCATAACCGCCAGCGCTTTTTTAGGCTTGCCGAGCTGCATATAGAGTTTTCCAATTTCGGTGTACATTTGAGGTTTTTTACCAAGACAGCTTGCCACAGCGGATTCCGCTTGCGCCAGAATTTGGAGTGCATTCTGATTTGACTTCAGGTTTAAAAATGCTCTGGCACGATACATGAGGATGTCTTTGCGGTCACAAGACTTGGCACTAAACTTAAGGGCGTTTGCGAACATCTTTGCGGCCTGATTATATTCGCCCTTTTCGAAGTGAATTTGGCCTTTCAACGACCAGGCCTCGCCGGTAAATTGATCAACCGGGCGGTTTTTTAGCAGCAGATCCAAGTACCTGACCGCTTGGTCGAGTTCCCCCCAGCGGAAATACTCACGCCCCACATAGAAAATAAGGTCGGAAGGTTTTTGCTTGTCCGGCATATGTAATGAAGCCCGCTCGAACATTTCAGCACCCAAATCAGCGAGGCCCAACTTGAGGGCCGCCCGGGCCACACTGATGTATATCTCCGGCGTATTTATCCTCTCAATCATGACTTTTTCAGCGTGATATATATTGATGACATGTTTGTATTTCTTGACCCTAAGATTCTTTTCCATGATTGCAATAAGGGTTTTGCCATAAGTGATTTCGATTTCACGTTTCAAATTGGTTCGGGGATAACGTTTCATCAGGTCTTTCAGGCGGATCAGGCTGTCCTCATACTTTTCTTCTTTTTGGTCGAGAATGGATAGTTTCAGCAATGCAAATTGCAGCAAAGGCGTTGACTCGTTTTTTTCGATGGCTTTCTGGATGACGTCCTCATAGATATTACGGGGCAGGTTATAGGATGCGCCCATTATATTGAATTTGGGCTGTATGCCTTGTTCGTTTGCCAAATCACCATTTTCCTGCATGGCGGCCAGTCGGTACATGCTGATAAGGGCGCCTTCTGATTGCGGATACCGTTTCAAAACGAGTTGATAAAATTGGGTAGCCTTTTTAGCCAAACCGGATTCACGGTAAGCATCGGCAATGCGAGCCAATACCAGTGGGCTGTTCGCTTGATCCGGGCTGCTGTTGTAATAGCGAAATAGCTGCTCACGCGCTTTGGCAAAAGACCCGAGTTGGTAGTAAATATTGCCCAGATAGTATAAAATATCCGGATAAGTGTAGGCATGTTCCGGCTGACGGGCAAGGTCGACCAGGATATTGAGCGCGTTACGAAACTGGTTCAGCTCATACATGATGACGGCCATACCCACTTTGGCTTTTATGGTTCCGGGCAAGCCTGGATATTGTTGAATCACGGAAGCGTAAATTTTAAGAGCATCGGCTTTCTTATTCCGAACAGAAAATATCTGTGCTTTTTTCAGTCGTGCTAATATTGTCGCCTTCGAAAATTGATCCATCTCAATCACCAAATTGTAATACCCCAAAGCTTCGGAATAGATTTCCGATCGAAAAAACATATTTCCGATCGCAAAGTAGGCGTCGGGTGTATAGGGCGATTGAGGATATTGATAGATGGCATCCTCGTAGTATCTTCTGATTTCATTGAATCGATTGTCTAACACATCGGTGTGCAAGCGATCATAGGCCTTCGCCCGAAGGAAATGGGCCTTTTCAACAAAAATGTTGGCTTCCGAGGCCTGGATGAATTGTTCCAGGTGATCGATGGCGCCCGGCCAGTTGTTTGCCCGGTAGGCGATAACGGCATTTATATAGGCGTTGATGTCATATGGTTGGTCACCCATATTCAGTTGAATTAATTCGGCTTCGGCATCGAATATTTTTTCGACAGCATCACCAGGCAGGTCGACAACATTTAACTTGTTTATGACATTTGCGGGTACCCGTTCCTGATTTGATGATTCTTTATCGGTGGCATCAGCACCCCTGGATCTTAAATCGGATTCAATCTGTTTGGGTGCAGCCGGCGCCGCATTGGTCATGTTTTTGATCGGTTTTAACCGTTCCTGCCCATCTTTATGCTTATCGATTTTTGATAAACCGCCGTCCAAATTTGGGTCAGGGTAGCCACCCAAAGCGGCAGATTTGAGATGTACAACCAATATTTTGCCTTGCCGCGATATGGAAAATCGGGGGACTGCCGAACCGTTCACGTCCAACACCATCCGAATGGCAACAGGATGGTGGCCGACACGAATACTTTTTAAGTTCGAATCGTACACCTGTTTAATGATCGATTTGAAGCGCGGTGCCGCTGTCAACAAATCGATAACGATTCTAGGCGGGGAAGCAATGGTTCGGGTAGCCAAGGCTGGCATGCTGCCATTGCCCTGAATGTTGATAACCGTCGCACCAGCGGATGTATCCACATCCAAAGCCGTAATGCGGTCCATGGTTGCAATGTTTGCGTCCGGCACCAACGCTGCCTGGGCGGAACCCAACCCCAGGCAGGTGATTATGACCAGCAAAACCAAAGCACGATTGAAGCTATAAGTAGGAAAAAACTGCATGCTGTACCAAACAGCAATTAGCATGCCAATTAAGCCCGTTTATGCCGTCGAATGCTCGGATTGCTTTTTTGCATTAAACCCTTAGAGCCTTTTACATACCGGTTGCCAAAAATGATGAATTCGTAAAAAGTCGAATTCATCGGTTTTAGGTTTTAAGTTTTAGGTTTTAGGACAAAAAACAAGTAACATTTACAGCCACTTAAAACTTAACACCTAAAACTTAAAACGCCTGAAAACATGATTGTCAAAATTATTTTCCGAAATAAGCGCCAGCGTTTAAGCGATTCAGATGCTATAGTTTGGCATATCGGCGTGATGATAGGCCGTAGGCCGCTGAAAGCCGGTGGCCAAAATGTTGCAGGCTGGAAGTTTAAACTTGAATGGTGAGCGGACAAATCACTTGATCGGCAGCTACCGTCATTTTTTTGACGTATGCTGGGTTTATGAAGCGGCTTTGGAAAGGTTCTGTTTTTTGATTTTTTCAACCAGGGTGGTGCGTTTGATCTTAAGCAGCTTGGCGGCCCTGGTTTTGACCCCGTCGCTTTTTTCCATAGCTCCCAGAATCAACTTTCTTTCATAATTTTTAACGGCCTTATCCAGGGATAATCCCTCCTGAAAAAGCACATCCGGGTCGTCCTGGGCCGAAAGACTGTGCTGCTGGATATGTTCGGGTAAATCGGCGAAATCGGCAACCTCATTTTCACCCAGAATCGTTATACGCTTGACGACATTTTCAAGTTCACGAACATTGCCGGGCCAGTTGTATTCTACCAGTGCGTCGGTGGCCTCGGCTGCAAAACCTTCGATTTTGCGTTCTTTTCCCTTTTGAAATTTCTTTAAAAAATGGCTGATTAGAAGTGGGATGTCTGATCTGCGTTGGGTCAGGGGTGGCACTTTTATGGGTATCACATTGAGTCGATAATACAAGTCCTCACGAAAGGAACCATCGTTGATCGCGGCGGTTAAGTTTTTATTCGTCGCCGCAATAATACGAACATCCACGTGAACAGTTTTCGTACCGCCGACTCTTTCAAAGCGTTGATCCTGGAGTACACGTAGCAATTTGACCTGCAGAGAAGGACTCATCTCGCCGATTTCATCAAGAAAGATGGTGCCGCCGTTGGCCAGCTCGAAGCGCCCGATACGGGCCTTGTGCGCGCCGGTATAAGATCCTTTCTCATGCCCGTATAGCTCACTTTCCAGCAAAGCTTCCGGAATGGCTCCGCAATTGATAATAACCAGGGGTTTATCGCTGCGACTGCTGTCATAGTGTATGGCCCGTGCGATAAGTTCCTTGCCGGTTCCGCTGGGGCCGTTGATCAGGACAGTACTGTCGGTATCAGCGACCTTCTCGATGAGTGCAAAGATTTTCTGGATGGCTTCACTGGTGCCAATAATATTTTTATGGGAATATTTTTTGCGGAGTTGCCGTTTCAGTCGGACGTTTTCTTCTTTGAGATCCTTGAACTTGAGTGCTTTCTCAACATTGACCCAAAGCTCGCTGGCAGTGACCGGCTTGGTCATGTAATCAAAGGCACCGATTTTGACAGCCTCGACTGCACCTTTGATGGTTGCGTGGCCTGTGAGTATGATGCAAATCGTGTCGGGGCAATGCTCGACCACATGGTTGAGCACGCCCATGCCATCCACACCTGGCATCATTAAGTCGGTGAGAACCAGGTCGAAAACGTTGTTTTCTAATGCATCAATCCCGGACTGACCGTCCGGGGCGGTTGTAATGTCGTAACCTTTGCGTTCCAAGGCAGCTGCGACGACTTTCAGGTGAGCAGGATCATCATCAATTATCAGTAGTCGTTCCATACACAGTTCCCTGTTATACCGAAACAGTCAATCCTAAATAAAATCACCTCGGTGAAATTTCAACAAAGCCACATTAGCCGTCACAGTTAGATCCTGGACCAGACCCTCGATGCCATCATCTCCGGCAACTAACGGATCTGAGGCCTTGGCTTCCACGAGGTCGACTTCTTTTTGAATGATTTGAATTAAAGGATCGATCTCTTTGAGGCTTTTTTCGGGATTGCGCAACTCTTGAACATATTCATCCAAAAGATCCAAAACCCGATTGCTTTGATCGATCAAACCCTGTTTGGCATCCAATTGAGTTGGTAATTCCGTTTTCGAGACAGCAGCCAGTTTCTGGTTGTAAATTTGTTCAAAAACATCTGATGGTTTCTGTTGCTTAGATGCAGACAGCTTGACCGCGGTTGAACCGCCTATCTCTCTGATGTCCATTGATCACCTCCCGAACATCGACCGCTCAATGTCCGTAATTCTATCAAAAAGTAATTCTGACAGGAAGTATAAAAAATATCAACCACTAAATACCTTCTGCAGCTTCTCCTCTACGGTCTCCGCCGTAAATGGTTTCACAATATAACTACTGACACCGGCTTTCACCGCCTCGAGGATATTCTCCTTCTGAGCTTCGGCCGTCACCATCACAAAGGGTGTCTTTTGCAGTTGGTCATCACCCCTGACGGCATTGAGTACATCGATGCCGGCCATTTCGGGCATATTCCAATCGCACAACACCAACCCGATGGATTCCGCTTTAAGCTGTTTGAGAGCGTCTTTGCCATTTTCGGCTTCAATAATATTGGAAAAACCGAGCTGTTTCATGATATTTTTCAGTATCCTCCTCATCGTAGCAAAATCGTCAACAATGAGTACGTTCATATTTTTGTCCATGCAAGCAATCCTCCTTTGATCTTTTTAAATATTTGCCAGAAGCTCGTCGATCCCAGCCTGATCAAGTCCACAACCTACTTTCTGGGGGCCGGCCAGCTCGGTTTCTTTATCGGCCACAGCCTGGGCCAGTTCCGACTCGGTGATTTCGGGGTTTCGTTCCTTTTCAGCCAACCTGATGCCAAAAGAAACAATCATTTTTTGAAGCCTCGATTCCATTTCACGAACCAGCTTCATAATTCGCTTGATGCGCTGCCCAGTCAAATCCTGAAAACTCATTTGAACAAATGTATCCGCAATCAGCGACCTGTTATTATCTGCAATTTCAGTCATTTGATTGAGGTGCGGCATCATTTGCACCAATGTCTGGCTGTCGATTTGGGCCCCGGCGGCCTCAGCCGTTACATCATCAGGGGGTATTACCCCGGAATTGAACGAAGACATTATTCCGGCCACTGTTTCGGTATCCCCCTGCATGGCTTCCAGATTATCCATGATCTTATTGGCGGCCTGTTCCGTCGTTTCGATGATGCCTTCCAGCTGATCGGCGGCCTGGGGAATATATTTTTCGGTCAAGTCCGTAATTCCCGGATGGATGCGCGCCAGCAGATCTTTTCTAAATTCAATAAGCATAAGAGCGAGATCCTTTACCGAAGAACTCATCTCATACGCCAGGTCTTTAAAGAAGTGCTCATCTTCCAGGTTAAAGCCATCGGCTAAAGCACATTTGAAAAAACTGATCAGCTCTTCAATCTCCGCATCTGACAGCTTATCATCAACGATGCCAGCAATCTTTGCCTTTAATTGATTTTTCATACCCATACCGTCTCCAATTCGTTAATTGCGCTTTTCCGCTACCATATTCAACACAGTTTTGCCGATATCAACCAGGGATACCACCTTTTCGGCCGCACCGGCCTTGATCGCCTCTTTGGGCATACCAAACACAATACAACTTTTTTCATCTTGGGCCACCGTCCTGGCGCCGGCATTTCTCATTTTCAGCAGCCCTGCAGCCCCATCGGCGCCCATGCCTGTCAAAATGGCACCGGCGGCATTGCTGCCGGCCGTATCCGCAACCGAGTGAAATAACACATCCACGGCTGGACGTTGATGATGAACCAACGGTCCGCTTTTTACCTGCACATAATGCCGGGCACCGCTTCGTTTGAGCAGCATGTGGTAATTCCCCGGCGCGATCAGTGCCGTACCATTTACCAGGGAGTCACCATTCTTGGCTTCCTTGACAGTGATCGCACTCAAATCGTCCAATCGCTCTGCAAAAGAGGTCGTAAACTGAGCCGGCATATGCTGTACCACCACGATTCCGGGCGCATTTGGTGGCATCTGGGTTAAAACGGTTTTCAATGCCTCGGTTCCGCCGGTGGAAGCGCCGATGGCTATGACTTTGTTGGTGGTCTCTGCCAGTGCTTTAGGCGCTCGCCTGATGGCAGGCTGGTTACTGTTTTTCTCGCTGGCTTTGGCCTCAACTTTTACGTTGGCGACCGCCCGAATTTTGTCAATCAGCTGCACGCTCATCTCACCGACGGAATACGCACTGGAAGGTTTGGAAATCACTTCCAGGGCACCAATGGACAGGGCTTCCATGGCCAGCTTGCCCCCCTTGGTGGTCAAAGAGCTGACAATAATCACCGGCAAAGGATAATAACGCATCAGCTTTTTTAAAAAAGTGATGCCGTCCATGCGGGGCATTTCGATATCAAGCGTCACAACATCCGGTTTGAGGCTGACAATCTTATCCCGCGCCACATATGGATCCGGGGCCGTGCCCACGACTTCAATATCGCGCTCCCTAGAAAGCTCTTCATTGAAAACTTTGCGGACGACAGCCGAATCGTCGACAATTAATACCTTTATCTTTTTCCTCATTATGCAAATTGCCTTCTCTACGTCATCAATCCAGGTGGAGCCCCACTGCCAAATGATTTTCATCGGTCTCGATTGTGACCATGTTCTGTGGTTTCACCTGTGTTGCGGATAGAACCGTGCCATCGGTTGCCAAGATTTCAGGAATACCGATCTGATACGCTTCCGCCCTTTCGATCTGGGACAGTACATAGCCGCCGATCATGTTCAATGCCTCTTTAACCGTATCAGATTCCTGGTTTGACTCGACTTCGTTTTCATCCAAACCCAAAAAATTGGCCGTGATCTCCTTGGCAAGATGTGTTGGAATCAGCAAAATAAAAGCGCCGCTGACCGGCCCCTCAAATCGAACCGAGGCACGCCATATTTTTGTGCATTGCTGCGACCAATTATCCAGAAGGCCGCCGTTGTCAATTATTTGAACCGGCAAAAAAAACATGGTTTCCAGGACACTAGAAATCGCCTGTTTCAGATTCGTCATCATCGGTTTGTCCATCCTTTATCTCCTCACCCATAATATTGCACAAGGCCACCTTGATATCCTCAGGCAAGAACGGCTTTTTGATATAACCGGCCGCTCCTAATGCCTTCGATTTTTCGACCTTTTCCTCACTGCCTTCGGTTGTAACCATCACGACCGGTATGGATTTCAACATTTCGTTCTCAGCCATCTTGCCGATCAGCTCAAGCCCGTTCATGTTGGGCATGTTGATGTCGCTGAGTACAAGGTCCACCCAATCGCGCTCAAGCACATCTAATGCCTCCAACCCATCTCCGGCTTCCAGAAAATTTCCTACGTCAAAGCCGGAAACCTTGATGATTTTTTTAATCACCGAACGCATGGTTGACGAGTCGTCAACGATCAAAACGTTGAATGCCATTTATCAATTCCCCCCTGATAATTGAACGAGTTCTTCAATACTTTTCAATTTATCCCAGAATTCAGCGATGGTTATTTGTAAGTCGATATCACTGAAATCAAGACGATCCACAATGTCTTGATGGTAGCGGTAGGCAAGCCCGTCGGCACCTACACCGATACCGATCATCATACAGATGGAATCAGCCAGATAAATAACCGGAAGGGCCAAGTCATCCGATGATCCTTGATCCGGATTATGATGATTTTTAATAATATCAACGGTAGCCTGGCTAAAATTCCAATTCTCAGCCACCTTGGCCCCCAATTCAGCGTGATCGATACCCAAGACCGCTTTTTCAGCCTCGATAAACGTGAGGCTGTCGTTTTGAACCTTGGCCTTAACCTGGTTGAAAGCATCATGCATGTATGTATTTAATACAACCTTGCCGATATCCTTGAGCAATGCCGATGTGAACAGGCTGGAGATATTCTTTAATTCCCTCTTTTCGGCCAAATCCTGGGCAATCAGCGCCGAGGAGACCGAGTAGCGCCATAGGGCACCGTCTTGAAGATCGTATCCGCTATGATCCTTTTTAAAATTCTTACCATGCTTACCGACCATAACCAGGCAAGCTACTTTATCGATCCCCAGATAAGCTACGGCCTGCTTGATTGATACAATCTCCTTGGTGAGACCAAATAAAGCAGAATTGCATATGCGCAAGAGATTCGCAGTCATGGCTTGATCATATTTAATGATATCCACGATTTCATTGATGGAACTTTCCGGCTTGGAAATGATCTCCATGACCTTGTTCTCCACCTGGGAGACAGGTTCTAACGAATTGATGTCATTTATAATTTTTTCTACATCCATGATATCTGCTTCGCACTTTCGCCCGATACCTTTAACCAGGCTTCCCCACTGTCGACAGAGAGTTTAATGGTTCTGTTTACGGTTCCGCCAACCGCCTCGTAATCCACCATCACATTGTTCTTCCAGAACATTTTACGTACGATGGTATGATTTCTTTTACCAATATTAAACAATCCATTTTGATCCAAAATTTGAGCGCCGCCAAGTACCATAACTTTCATCTGATTTTTCTTGGCACCCAGTTTATAGGATGATTTAAACAGCTGCGGGATACCGCTATCACCAAACATGTAAGGATTCTTTTTTGCTTTGACAGCATCCAACGAAGACTCGGGCAACATATAATGGAGCAAGCCGCCCACTTTTGCCACTGGATCGTAAACCGCAACGCCAATACATGAACCCAGTGAGTAGGTCGCCAAGACAGCCTCAGGATTATTGCTCACTTTCATGTCGCCGACCCCGACAATGATATTCATTAGGAATCCCTCGAAACGATGTTAAAAATTCCGGCTACATCCAGAATTAAGCCGACTCTGCCATCTCCCATTATGACGGAGCCCGCGATGCCTTTCACATCTTTGAGCCAGCCACCCAAGCTTTTAATGACCACCTCTTCCTGCCCAACCAACTCATCTACCAGCAGGCACATCTTGCGTTCCTGGTTTTCCACCACGACTACCAAACGGTCCCAAGGTGTGTCCTCGCTTATATCCATGCTAACCTTATTGGAAAGCTTCAGCAGCCGATCCAGCCGGATGAGCGGAACCAAGCTGTCGCGCACCTTAATCATTTCATTTTCGCCTTTAACCGTGTGATAGTCGCTTTCCTTGGGTCGAAATGATTCTTGAACGCTCAGAGTGGGGATGATGTATTTCTCGGCACCCACCTTAATGATCATGCCATCTACAATTGCCAATGTTAAGGGCAGCCAAATGAAGAAGGTTGTGCCCTTACCTGTGCGGGATTGGACATCGACCCGCCCGCGCAACTTGTCAATTTTGCTTTTGACCACGTCGGTCCCCACACCGCGCCCCGAGATGTCGGTTATTTTATCCGCAGTTGAAAAACCGGGATGAAAAATCAAATTATCGACATCTTGATCGGTCAAGGCGTCGTCTTCTTTGATCAGGCCGCTGCTGATAGCCTTTTCCTTGATTTTTTCTCTATTAAGCCCGCGGCCATCATCTGCTATTTCAATCACAATATTACCGCCCTTGTGATAGGCCTTCAAATTGATGGTCCCCTTGCGGGATTTTCCGCCGACTTCGCGTTCATCCGGCTTTTCAATACCATGATCGATGGAATTACGGATCATGTGCACCATGGGTTCATATATTTCTTCCACCATGTTGCGGTCAATTTCAGTATCCTCTCCCGACATGACCAGCCCAATGTCCTTGTTAGCTTTTTTACTCAGGTCCCTCACCAGTCGCAGCATTTTTTGGAAAGTATGCTTGATGGGTACCATACGCAAAGACATGGCCGTGTTTTGCAAACCGGATGTCAACAGATTTAATTGGTTGGTAATCTGATATAACTTGCGATCATCGCTTGACTGCACCATGTCATGCTGACGTAGCATGGACTGGGCAATGGCCAACTCCCCCACCATATCCACGATATTGTCCAGCTTGCTGGTATCCACCTTTACCTGCAACGTAGACGGGCCCTCAAATTTTCGTTGTTCCCGCAGTACGGATACGACCTCACGCGACTGGGCTTTTTTGTTTTCCACCAGGATTTCACCCAATTTTTTCTCTTTTTCCTCCGTCTGCGTTTCCAGCGCCGCCTGTACATCTTCTTCCGATACCGAACCTTTTTCGATCAACATTTCGCCCAGGGGGCGCTTGCCGCCCTCTTCGACCTGAGTAAGATAGGACTCGATTTGGCCCATCAACTGGGATGTATCGATATCCCCTTCAGATGGGTCTCCGGCATCAAGCGTGGCCTGGACGTTCTCAATCATGTTCTTGAGCAAATCAACACTGTCCAATATGACGTCCACGATTTCTCCATCAATGGACAGTTCCTGGTTGCGCGCTTTGTCTAATAAATTCTCAGCTACATGGGCTAACTTATTTATTTTATTGAAATTAAGAAAGCCACTAACCCCCTTTACCGTGTGGAAAGGCCGAAATATTGCATTGATGATCTCCATATCAGAAGGCGCTTGCTCGAGATCCATCAATTTCACTTCGATGGTTCCCAAGTTTTCCAGGGACTCTGCTACGAAATCATATATGATCTCTTTATCTTCCTCAGCCATGGTAGCCGGGGCAGGCTCCGTTTGTTTGGTGTTCTGGTTTGGATTCTTGGTATCCGCTTCCGGTTTGGATGCGGAGTCCGGGGGCGAATCTGTTTGATCGGTATCCGAATCAGCCGGATTTTGATTTGAAGCCTGCTCCTTGCCGGCGGCCCCGTTACCGGTACCCAATGCTTGGAGCGCCCCAGAAACATCATTGTCGGTCTTATTGCCTTTGATAAGATTGCGGCAAACTTCCTGGAGCCGGGTAACGCCTTTTCCAATAGGTTCCAAATCCGTGGTTTCGCCCATTATGACATTTTCGATGTATTGCTTCATCGCCCGGGTCAAAGACCCCAAGGGCCCTCTTTTGCCGTTTTTTGTTAACTCCTCGATTGATTCCAAAAGCGTGACCGTTTGACCCAATTGCGGTATATTGCCCGGATCCAACATGACGGCATCTAAAGCCAGGCGCTCAACCTCTGCACTGATTTTTTTTAATGGTAGTCTCATACACAGTTCCTAATAATGTTCCACAGACGGGCGTTAATAACTTTGTGAAAATATTGAATGCGCGCCTGAACCTCGCTTAAGTTTCCAGCTCTTCGGTGTTTTCTTCCTGGCGTTTACGCTCTCTGATGGCCGCGCGTTCATTTTGAAAAACGCATTTGATAATTTTTTCCTTATCGTTTGCATTCAAATCCAGAAAACGGATGCCGATATGATACATGCGCTTATCCCCTTTAGCTGCGGGCATGACCTGAATAACTTCACCATAGACATCCAGATTGATAAGCGGCACCCGTGAAAGCGTGATATTAGCCTGAATCGTTTGCTGAGGTACTACCGGCAAGTCCGCAATGATCCCCATGCCCGTCGCGCTGATATCCACACCCAGTCCTTGTTTGTACTGCTCTTTGCAGTCCTCACTTTCTGTTAAAAGGGTCAGTATCTGATCCAGTTTATCATCTATTCCCACCAGAAACTCGATCAGCCCCTTAGGGATCGGGTTGGCACTGTCAGCTATATCGTCCAAAACGGTTCCAACCTTGAGTTGTTTTTGCTCGTAGAACGACATTTTATTACCAGCCATTTCTCTGATTTTGCACTCATCCCGAGTCAGCACCCTGAATTTAACACGGTAAGAAAAATCCCCCCGGACGTATGAACGCCTCTCCCTTAATTTTGGAATCATCTTTTTTCTCTTTGCTCCAATCATTGCCCGTTTGTTAAGCTTTTTCGGCACCGATCATAAGGTGTAAGTCACCCGAAAGAAGAAATTGCTTTAACCCCCCCACAGAGGGCCAGGTGATCAGGCACGGCCCTAAGCCATGCATGGCGATGCTTTATTGCAAAGAATGTACCAGAACCCCGGCACCTGTTAAAAATGTGCTTCGAATCATACTGTGAGGCCCCGTGAGGCGAAATTTGTTGGCTTTGCTCACAATTGGACTAGGGGAATGGTTGAAACCGGGCATATTGGGCTTCTTCCCACTCCCACTAATTTTTTAGAAAAATATTTATGACAACTGATATAAAACCGCCTAGAAGCTGACGGGTGTCAAATTTTTGACAAGATATTTTTGCCCAATAGGCAATATTTTCCGCCTGAAATGAAATCGTGTTCCACCATATTATGATAATGCCCAGCTTTTGCCTTAGGGCGAAAGACGTCGTCGCTCTTTTGCGGTCAATGCCACCGACTCGGACCTCATAGGTTGCGTATGGAAGTAAAATGTCTAGCCCTACCGCAAGAAGTCCGGCGAGGAGTTCGGAAGGTTAATCTGGCAAACGCTCTATTATGGTACGAACATTGCTTTATACAAATCTTGCTCAGATCCATTGACGACATACAGGGTATGCAAATTGACTACCGGATACAGATAAGGATCCTATTCATGCCACCGACGAGGTCGGTGGTCATTGACTATTAAAGTGCAGGAGAGACAGAATTGTCATTCAAAACATGGAGATAACCACCAAACAGTTCAAACAATTCAGTGATATCGTCTACCGGGAGTGTGGCATCAATCTTCATGATGGGAAACAGCAGCTTCTCAAGGCCCGACTAGCCAAACGACTTCGCGCCACCGGCATTGGATCTGTGCGCGAATACCTTGGACGCATGCAAAAAGATTCCCAGGAGCTGGTCTCCTTTATTGATGCCATATCCACGAATCATACCTTTTTTTTCAGAGAACGCCATCATTTCGAGTATCTGGAAGACCGCCATCAAAACATCTGGTGTGCTGCCTCTTCAAGTGGAGAGGAACCCTACTCCATCGCCATCCATTGCATGGAGCAAGGCTTCAGGCCATCCATTCATGCCACCGACATTTCAACTCAGGTGCTTCAAAAAGGTCGACAGGGCATATTTCCCATGGAAAGGGCCAGAAGCATGCCGGCTTTAATGCTCAAAAAATACTTTAAAAAAGGGCATGGCAAGTGGGGCGGCTTTATTAAAATTCGTAATGAAATTAAAAGCATGGTGGCATTTAATCGTTATAACCTGGTCACCGACGCCACGCCCGCTCAGGAATATGATGTCATATTTTGTCGAAACGTTTTGATTTATTTTGATAATGCCACCAAAGCCGCTGTTATCAACAAACTTCATGGAGCCCTGAAACCGGACGGCTACCTTATTATCGGTGGTGCCGAGAGCTTGAACAACATAGACCATGGCTACGCCTATGTTCGTCCGAGTATTTATCAAAAAAAGCGTGTTTAAATTCATTCACGTGAGCTGTCCCTGAAATTTATTAATCATTTGGCTAAAGTTTTGGCAGAAATGGCCGATAATGAAAATATATTAATAATTTTGCGAAGGGGAATAAAACAATGTCAGCACCTAATGTAGTCAAAGAAAACTCCGCTCCAGGCTCCAAAGATCGTGAAGGCAAATACCTGACCTTTTCCATGCACAATGAAGAATACGGAATCAGCATTTTAAAGATAAAAGAAATTATCGGCATGATGCCGGTAACACCCGTGCCGCAAACGCCCGAGTTCGTTAAAGGTGTGGTCAACCTGCGTGGCAAGGTGATTCCTGTGGTTGATCTGAGGCTCCGGTTTGAAATGGAAGCCATTGATTATACTGAACGTACCTGCATCATCGTCGTGGAAATCGAAACTCAAGCCGGTATCGTCTTGATCGGAATTGTGGTTGATGCTGTTTCGGAAGTCCTAAACATTAAGGGCGAGGAGATCGAAGATACACCCGCTTTCGGCAAAGGGCTTGACACGGACTTCATTCTGGGGATGGCCAAGATGGAGGGTGGGGTCAAAACATTACTCGATATCGACAAAGTGCTCAACCACGATAATTTAGCACCCATTGCAGACGCCGCCTAAAAGGCTAACACTGCCTCTAACCAACGCCCCGTTTACGTTAACGGGGCGTTTTTATTTTGGTGATTACGAATTGTAATCGGCATGTGCCTGACTATGAGAAAAGCGAAAAATTAGTGATGCGACAAAGCCCGCCGAACTTGTCGATGGCTTGCAGGTGGGGGTAAGGGTATCAAATCAGTTCTTCCAGGTTGTTGTCTATCATCTTAGCCGCAACCTTTTCATGATCGATTTCATAGGTGCCTGATTGGATTTGGTTTCGAATCTCAGCTACTTTATCCGCCCTGACGGCAGGCGTATCTGCGATAATGTCTTCCGCCAGTTTGACCTCTTTTGAGGCATCAGAAAGATGAACGATGGTATCCTGTGAGCCGTTGCGGACGGACTTAATATCGGCAGACGGCTGTTTCTCTTCGGATACGTTTCCGGAGGCATTGCTGAGATGTTTGCTCAATTCGTAACTGGCAATCTTGTTGTCTATTTTCATTAGATCGTCTCCAATCGATTATCTTCAATCTTTTCTAAAGTTTCTCTGGCGATATCATGCAATTTATGCGCCAAGAATTTGGAATCCTCGATGGATAGTGATTTAATGGTTTCACCACTCTCATCGATAGTTTTAAAAACCAAATCAGCGGTATCGTCGTCAGCGATATCCAATTGAGAACCATATGCGTTTTCAAGCTGTTTGAAAACCTCTTTTTCGATTTCATCCTGAGGTCCATTCCGCGTGATTCTCTCAGCGATATCCGACGAAATTTTATCCACCAGACTTTTACGTCGGGCCTCGGAAGATATGCTGATGCGGTCCGGAGAGGGTTTCTGCTGATCCAGCGAACGATGCATGGTTTTACCATGGCGAAGCTGGTCTTTGTAAACCCGAAGGACACTGTTAACTTGATAAACTGATAATGACATAATTATGCCTCAAACACATTGCTGGTTTTGTTTCAATGATACTATCGGTCCCTCTTCTGAAAAACTTTAGATTTTTTTTCATTTTCCTCAAAAAAATATCTCCGGGACTTTCAGATGGGTTAATTTAACGTCTCGAAAATTATATAACTAATTGTAATCATGAATTTTTATATGCAATCTGATTTTCCTGCAACGCACTGTGGAATAATTATACTAATTGTCAAAAGTATGTTCCGAAATAAAAGCCTGAGTGAAAGCGGTTCAATTATTTTTTCAATCCGTCATATCATATTGAATCTGCCTCGCTAGCGTAGTGCCCTGACGGATTGGTGATGTTTCGACTACCTGATTTTACTACCAATCGGCATACCTTCATCACCAATCCGTGGGGCACAACTGATGCTTTTGATTGATATGACGGATTGAAAAAATAATTGATCCGCTTCCTAAAACAAACGGAACATAATTATGACAACCGCTATAAATGGTGGAACAATGGAACAATGAGTTCAAATGAAATACAATACTGTTTCTGTTGTTTTCCGATATTCCATCATTCCTGTCTTCCATTATTCCAATTGTGAGCGACGCGAAATAAGTTCAACCTCCTTACAACCAGAAAGAAACGTCAATTATTTGACTTCCTGGCATCGCATTTCTTAGTCCTTCGATCAGATTAAAGCTATAAAATACTGATTTTTATATATATTACCAATACGGCCTCTATGGCACATGACTTGCAATAGTCATGGTGCGCACTTAGATTGGTTGCGCTTTAGGTCTTTTCTGGAGCCTGCAGCATATCCAGAACGGGTTAAAATCTGAAACAACGTCTTATGACTTTAAACCAGGAAACTCAGAATGGGAAATATTGACTGGAAAAATCAAACCATTTTATTAACAGGTGGAACCGGCTCTTTTGGTAAACACTTTTGCAAGGTAATGACCGAAACCTACCTCCCAAAGACCATTCGCGTATATAGCCGCGACGAACTCAAGCAGCATGAAATGCGTCAAAAATTCGGAGAGGAACGTCTGCGATATTTTATCGGGGATGTTCGGGACGCCGAACGCTTACGCCGGGCCATGCAAGGTGCTGATATTGTAGTTCATGCTGCCGCCCTCAAGCAAGTGCCGGCCTGTGAGTACAATCCCCTGGAAGCTATCAAAACCAATATCCACGGCGCCCAAAATATTATCGATGCCGCCATCGATACCGGTGTTCGCAGAGTAATCGCCCTAAGTACCGATAAAGCGGTAAATCCGGTAAATTTGTATGGAGCCACAAAGCTGTGTGCCGACAAGATAATCATCCAAGGAAACTCCTATTCGGGTACGGGCGGTACTAAGTTTGCCTGTGTCCGCTACGGCAATGTCATCGGCAGTCGGGGAAGTGTCATTCCGGTTTTTAAACAACAGAAAAAAAGCGGAACATTAACTGTCACAGATAGGAGAATGACCCGATTCTGGCTTACCCTTGACCAGGCTGTAGAATTGGTAGTGAACGCGCTTTCCCATATGCAAGGCGGTGAAATTTTTGTCCCCAGCATCCCCAGTATGCGAATTATCGATCTGGCCAAGGCCATCGCCCCTGAGTGCAAGATTGAGTATGTGGGCATCCGACCGGGCGAAAAACTACATGAGGCGCTCATTACCGAGGAGGAAGGCCGCAATACCATATCCTAC
This sequence comes from uncultured Desulfobacterales bacterium, assembly GCA_964452555.1. Taxonomy (GTDB): domain Bacteria; phylum Desulfobacterota; class Desulfobacteria; order Desulfobacterales; family B30-G6; genus B30-G6. The sequence goes on along the minus strand of CAYVMI010000016.1, from coordinate 46,215 downwards.
AATGGCATGTACATCGTCCTACCTAATTATACGTGGTGGAAACGACAAAACTATAAAACCGGAGCAAAACTGCCGGACGGCTTCACCTATACGAGTGACAAGAATGAAGTCTGGCTCAGCAGTGAAGCCCTGAAAGATATTATCAGTACAGGCAAAACCAAAGAGACTGAATCAACCGCCCTTTTTGCACAAACGATTCACAAATTGCACCAACAAACCATTTTGGACCTGCTCAATGATGAGGAGGGCATTGCTGAGGCACACACACAGATAACGCCATGAGACCCCAACCGGCCGTATTCAACAGCCAAACTCCCGCCAATAAATCGGCGGAGCTAAAAGGCATTCCCTATGGGCGCCATTCACTCGGAGAGGCCGACTGTCGCGCCGTCCTCGAAGTATTGCAGTCAGACTGGCTAACAACGGGCCCCAAAGTAGCCGAATTTGAAACCATATTCGCTGAATATGTCGAAGCCCGACAGGCGGTGGTTGTCAACAGCGGCACAGCCGCACTGCATACGGCCATGTATGCTCTCGGCATCGGCCCCGGAGATGAAGTTATTCTGCCGCCCATTACATTTGTTGCCACTGCCAACGCCGTGCTCTACCAAGGCGGTACGCCTGTATTTGCAGATGTAAATCCAGACACTCTCTTGTTGGATCCATGTCAGGCGGAGGCCAGAATAACGCCCCGGACAAAGGCTATCGTCGCGGTCGATTATGCCGGCAATCCTTGTGATTATAATGCCTTATCTTCATTGGCCCGTAAGTATAATCTGGCCATCATCAGCGATGCGTGCCATGCCCTCGGCGCCGAATACCACCATAAACCCTTAGGCAGCCTGGCCGATATTACCGTGTTTAGCTTCCACCCGGTTAAGCACATCACCACCGGCGAGGGTGGCATGGCCACCACCAATCGATCCGACCTGGCCGAAAAAATGCGCCGTTTTCGTAATCATGGCATCGACGTCGACCACCACAATCGTGCCAAGCACAATACCTGGTACTACGAAATGATCGATTTGGGATTCAACTACCGCTTATCCGATATTCAATGTGCACTGGGTATCAATCAAATGGCCAAGCTGCCATCCTTTTTACAAAAACGTCGCGACATTGCGGATCGATACAACCGCGCTTTTGAAAAAATTCCGGGTATCAGTCCCCTGAATCAGAATCCTGATGGAATCCATGCCTATCATCTATATGTCATTAGGATTGAAAGCCAGAACGCTCAGGATGACCGTCAGCGCATGTTTGTGTATCTGCGAAACCGGGGTATTGGCGTCAATGTCCATTATTATCCGGTTCACTTACAACCTTATTACCGCAAGCATTTTCATACCGGTCTTGGCCTATGTCCTGTGGCTGAACAAGTTTCTCAGCAGATCATCTCCTTGCCGATCTATCCCGATCTTTCAAAGGCTGACATTGATCAAGTCATCCTGGCCGTCAAAGACGCCCTGCAGAGCCACCCCTTTATTGATACTGTCCCCAAAAAGGATAGTTCCTGCCATACCAGTTTGGCCGCTAAGCCCCGATTGGTTTTGGGAACAGCCCAACTCGGGATGGCCTACGGCATTGCCAATAAAACGGGTCAGCCTGACTTGCATACAGCTCAAAAAATAATTGCCTTGGCAGTCGATAACGGGATCATTGAATTTGATACCGCCCAAGCCTATGGAAACAGCGAAGCGGTTCTGGGCGCAGCACTCCAAGGCTTGGGCCTTGAGCAGTGCACAAAAATCATCACCAAACTGGACCCGAACCTCCCCTTAGATGATCCCCAAACAATTGAAGACGCTATAAGGCAAAGCCTTTCTAGGCTGGGAATTCCCAAATTAGAAGGTGTAATGTTGCATCATGAGGAGTTGCTCGACACCTGGGATCAAGTGATCGGCCCAACACTGCTGAACCTAAAAAATCAACATGGACTTGTATCGCGCCTGGGAGTGTCCGTATATACTCCGGCCAGAGCAATTCAAGCGCTAAAGCACAGGGATATTTCCATAGTTCAAATTCCATCGAATATTTTGGATCGCAGATTCGAGGCCGCCGGCGTGTTCGAATTAGCGGCGGCTTTGCACAAAACCATTTACGTTCGCAGCATATTTCTACAAGGCCTAATTCTTATGCACGAGAAAGACTTGCCTGGTACGCTTCAAGACACCAAACCGATAATCCAGCAATTGGAAAGCTTAGCGTCTAAATTCGACATGAACCGCGCCCAACTGGCCCTGGCCTATGCCAAACAGGTCTATCCCCATGCCAAGCTCGTTGTCGGCGCAGAAACTCCAGACCAACTGGATCTGAATTTGGACAATTGGAATCAAAACCTTGATCCCCAACAAATCAATGAAATCCGGAACACGTTTGGCAATTTAGACCAAAAAATATTAAATCCGGCGCTTTGGGAGGATGATGACCCGTCATGAATCTCGTCAATAGTCTCTCCATGCAAGAGCGAGCCAGGCAGCGCATACCTGGGATGACCCAGTTGTTGTCCAAACGGCCGGACATGTTCTCGCTGGGTGTATGGCCGGGTTATTATCGCAAGGCCAGCGGCGCCCATGTGTGGGACCTGGATGGCAACAAATATCTGGATATGAGCATCGCCGGTATTGGCGCCAATATACTCGGCTATGCCGATCCGGAAGTCGATGCCGCCGTCTTAGAGGCTGTTAAAGACGGCTCCAGCTGCTCGCTGAATTGTCCGGAGGAAGTGATCCTGGCAGACCTGCTGTGCAGCCTGCATCCCTGGGCCGACATGGTCCGTTATGCCCGTACCGGCGGTGAAGCCATGGCCATGGCCGTTCGCATCGCCCGTACCCATACCGGACGAGATAAAATCGCTTTTTGCGGTTATCACGGATGGCATGACTGGTATCTGTCCGCCAATATCGGATCCGAAAACGCATTGGGGGAGCATCTTCTGGCAGGACTTGACCCGGCCGGCGTACCCCAAGCCCTTAAGGGCACTGCCTTTCCCTTTCGCTATAATCGACTGGACGATCTGGAAACGGTGGTTAGCCAACATGGAAAAAATCTGGCGGCCGTCGTCATGGAACCTCTGCGTAGCGATAAACCCGAGCCGGACTTCGTCCCCGGCGTTAGGGCCCTGGCAAATGAGTGTGGTGCCGTGTTAATTGTGGATGAAATTTCAGCCGGCTTTCGCTATACCACCGGCGGCGCCCATCTCGTTTTTCATGAAACCCCACCAGACCTGGCCGTATTTTCAAAGGCCTTGGGCAACGGCTATCCCATGGCCGCCGTAATCGGAATTGGCCAGGTCATGCAATCCGCCCAGCGTTCCTTTATCAGCAGCACCGCCTGGACCGAACGCATCGGACCGGTGGCAGCGCTGGCCACCTTAGAAAAACACCGCCTTCAAAATGTCGGTAAACACCTGGTGGCCTTGGGTACCAACGTGGCCGCAGGCTGGCGTTCATTGGCCCAAAAACATGGATTTAAAATTCAGGTGGCCGGCATGGAACCCATGGTCCATTTCAGTTTTGATGGCCCCCAGGCCCAAAGCATGAAAGCCTATTTTATCCAACTAATGTTGGAACAGGGCTTTCTGGCCTCAACCGTTTTTTATGCCATGGCGGCTCATACGAATGATCATATTGATCAATATTTGCAGGCTGCGGACGCCTCCTTTAGTGAAATCAAAGTCAGAATCGAAAAAGGAGATATTGGCGAACATTTAATCGGAAAGCAATCGACTGTTGGCTTTAAGAGGATCGCCTAATGATCACCAAAGTTACTGCCATTATTCAAGCCAGAATGACATCCACGCGTTTGCCGGGAAAAGTACTCAAGCAAGTATTAGGCAAGCCCTTGCTCAGCTACTTAGTCGAGCGTCTTTCCCGGGTTCAGAGAATAGACCAAATTATGGTCGCTACGACCAAGAATCGGACGGATGATCCTATTGAACGGTTGGTGACCAATTTGAGTATACCTGTTTTTCGGGGTTCCGAGGCTAATGTTCTAGATCGTTTTTATCAGGCGGCTAAAACTGTGCAGGCCGAGCACATCCTTCGTATTACTGCAGATTGCCCCTTGATCGACCCGGTGTTAATCGACGAATTGATTGAATTCTACCATAGAGAGAAGTTCGATTATGCTAGTAATTGTGATCCGCCATCGCTACCAGATGGACTCGATGCGGAGGTCTTCTCTTTCGATGTTCTGGCAAAGGCGCATGCCAACGCAAAACTGCCCTCGGAGCGAGAACACGTAACACCATATATTCGCAACCATCCGGACAAATTCAAGATAGGAAACCTTGCATATTCTCCCGATCTTTCCCATCTGAGATGGACTGTGGATGAACCTGATGATTTTATTCTGGTTAGAGAGCTAATCGAATCAATATATCCGTTGAAATCCGATTTCAATATGGGAGATGTCTTGGCCCAGTTACAGAAGTCTCCTAGCCTGTGCCAAATCAATGCTCACATCCAACGCAATGAAGGTGCAATAAAATCACTGATTGCCGATCAAGCATACATATTGAAGCACGATAGGGTTTGAATGCAAATATGAAAATTAAATCCGAATGCCACAAATTTATCAATTTAGTGCGGAACGGATAATGCAACAATTATTAATTCGTACAGATGCGAATACGCAAATTGGCTTAGGTCATTTTATGCGGTGTTTTGCTCTAGCCCAAGCATGGAAGGACAGAGGTGGTAGGGTTACATTTTTGACAGCAGCAACCGATAAAAAACTGACCGAACTTCTTCAAAAGGAGGATATGGCGATAATAAACATCGGGACTCAAATAGGGAGCCTTGATGATGCCCGTGATACGTCAAAACTTGCTAAAGAAGTAGGTGCCGTTTGTATCGTGGTAGACGGTTACCAGTTTAACGGTCAGTATCAAAACTATTTAAAAGCCAAAGGGAGCAATCTTTTATGGTTGGATGATTTTAGGAATGACCAGCATTATAGTGCAGATCTTGTCCTCAACCAAAATCTTTATGCTCACGCGAGGGACTATTCCAATTGTAAGCCGAACACGAAACTCCTATTAGGCGCACCGTATGTATTGCTAAGACGTCAGTTTGAAAAATGGCGCAGCCGCCAGGTGGTGATAGCTGATATCGCCCGTAAGATATTGGTTACAATGGGTGGCGGCGATCCCCAAAATGTAACCGTGAAAATATTAGACACCTTGGAATACTTGGTTGATTTCGGGCTTGAGATTAAAATTATTGTCGGTGCTGCCAATCCGCATAAAAAAGATATCCAAATGAAAATGGAAAAATCAGCTCTAAACATACATATGCTAGAAGCCGTGACCGATATGCCGCAACTTATGGACTGGGCCGATTTAGCAATTAGTGCTGGCGGCAGTACGAATTTAGAGTTTGGCTTTATGGGGCTTCCCAATTGCATGGTCATATTAGCTGAAAATCAAGAGTTAAATGCAGAAACATTTCAGACGTTAGGTATGTCCGAAAATTTAGGCTGGTTTGATGAATTCGATGTTTATGAGGCCAGCCAGTCTATTCGCGCGCTGATGGTCGACAAAAAAAGGAGAGAATCCATGAGTACGACAGGCCGATCGATAATTCAGGGATACGGTAGCAAAAATGTGATCAGTGCCATACGTTCAAGCTTTAAAAGGAATGATTAAAATGACAACCGATAGTGAAGTTCATCTACACTGGAATCGCCGAGCAAAACTCGGCAGGGCTGCTGGCACCAACGATCTTATCCTAAAACAACTGGAAATCGATGCCATCTCAAAACATGTTCGCGATGGCATGCGGATTCTAGATGCAGGTTGTGGTAATGGTATCACCGCTATTAAAATCGCTGAAAAATTCAACGTCAACATTGAGGGATTTGATTTTGCCGAAAAAATGGTAGAGATGGCACAGGTTCGCGCAGCAGATGCGAATCTAAAAGGCTCGCTTAGCTTTGAAGTAGCCGATCTATTAAATATACCCAATAATCGAGGAAAATTTGACCTAATCTATTCCGAAAGGGCTTTAATCAATCTTAAAGACTGGCCTGAACAAAAAAGGGTCATCGCAAATTTATGCCAGCTACTGAATGGCGGCGGATGTTATCTGATGTGCGAAAACAGTCAAGACGGCCTTGACCGGATCAACCACCTTCGTGAACTTATGCAACTGAGCCCGATTGAGCCGCCTTGGCACAATCGCTATTTATTGGATGATGAAATTGAAACGTTAGTGTTGCCCGGAGTCCGGCTGGAATCGGTCGATCATTTTACATCAACTTATTATTTTTTAAGTAGAGTAGTTAATGCTGCCATGGCAGCTCAGGAAAATAAAGAACCTGACTATGACGCGCCCGTCAATAAACTGGCACTAACACTTCCCCCGCTTGCTGAAATGGGACAAACCCGGATCTGGCTTTGGAGAAAATAAATGGGCGCAGAGGCGCTAACTTTTTTAATTACTCAATCTTTTGGGGCATAATCCTAATACGTGTTTTCACACACTGAGAAAAAATTATTTAAGGATTCAATTTAGTGATGAATACGGTTTCAAATTATATCGAAATAAATAACCGCCGGATTGGTCCCGCTTACCCCGTCTACATTATTGCGGAAATGTCCGCCAACCACAATCAGGACTTTGATCGCGCTGTAAAAATTATTGAAGCGGCAAAACAATCCGGTGCAGATGCAATCAAGCTGCAAACATTTACACCGGAAACGCATACACTGGACTCTGACTTGGATCATTTTCGTGTGAAGGGAGGAACGCCTTGGGATCAACAGACACTGTATGAACTCTACAGTCAGGGGTATATGCCTTGGGACTGGCAACCGAAACTACAAAAAATAGCCCAAGATATGGGGTTGGACCTGTTTTCAGCCCCGGTAGATCCGACCAGTTTGGACTTTCTCGAAAAAATGCATGTGCCAGCCCATAAGATAGCTTCATTTGAAATTGTAGACTTGCCTCTTTTATCAAAGTTGGCACTCACCGGCAAGCCGTTGATAATGTCCACGGGAATGGCTTCTTTGGCGGAAATTGATGAGGCCGTACAAACAGTACGTAATGCTGGAACCGACCAGCTTGCATTGCTTAAATGCACCAGTGCATATCCATCACCACCCGAGGAGATGAACCTGCGAACAATCCCACACATGTCTCAGGCGTTTCAAGTTCCTGTAGGGCTCTCTGATCACACAATCGGTATTTCCGCCCCGATTGCAGCGGTTACACTTGGTGCCTGCATCATAGAGAAACATCTTACCCTATCTCGCTCTACTCCCAGCCCGGATGCTGGCTTTTCATTAGAACCCAATGAGTTCAAGATGATGGCCGAAGCAATCCGTATAACGGAAAAGTCCTTGGGGCAAATAAACTATCAAGCAACCAAACAAGAATTATCAAGCCGTGCCTACCGACGTTCGCTATTCGTGACGCAGGATCTAACTGCGGGAGATTTGTTTACATCTTTCAACATACGCTCCATCCGACCGGGTATCGGTTTGAGCCCTCGGTATCTGAATCATGTGATCGGGTGTCGTGCAAATAGAGATATCCCGAAAGGAACCCCGCTTGCATGGGACCTTATTGGTGGAAGGAGTAAGAAATGACCACGGTCCTTTTAACAGGTGCAGGAGGAGCTGCGATTCCCGGCCTGATTCAAAAATTACACCAAAGCGGATATAGGGTTTTAACTGCTGACATGGATCCTTACGCAGTAGGGCTTTATCTGGCAGATAAGGGGTTTATTATCCCGGCTGGTCATTCCTCCGAGTTTCTGCCGGCCCTAGGTCGAATATGCTTTCAGGAAAAAGTTGATGCTGTCGTGCCGCTTGTTGATGAAGAACTCCTTTCGGCAATAACGCTTGAGAAAAAAGGTGTCGTGGTCATACTGCCCCAGCGAGAATTTATCGCAACATGCCTGGATAAATTTCAACTGATGCACCACCTAAGAGAGGTTGGAATCGCTGCCCCCGAAACGCATCTGGCAAGCAACGGTATGGGAAATATGCAGTTTCCAATTGTTGCCAAACCTCGCATGGGCCGTGGAAGCCGAGGTGTTGGAATCATCAACTCCGAGAGAGACCTGATCACCTTTTTGAAAAACAGTCCCTATCAACCAGAGGACCTCCTCCTACAGAAGTATATAGAAGGTCCTGAATTTACAGTTTCGGTCGTTGTTTGGCGAGATGGAAACGTAAAAGCTGTCATCCCCAAGGAAATCATATTCAAAAAAGGGATTACACACATGGCGGTTACGCGGCGCAACGAAAAGATCGAAACACTGTGTAAAACCATTCAGTCTAGATTAAAGCCCAACGGGCCTTTTAACCTCCAACTGCGAATTGATGCCGAAACAGGAAAACCTCTCCCCTTTGAAATAAATCCGCGTTTTTCAACAACTGTTTCGTTAACAATCGCTGCTGGTGTTGATGAAATAGGTGGTCTCATAGCCCAGGCAATCGGACATGGGACTGGTGAAAAGTTTGGAAATTTTCGTGAGGGATTAGTGCTGTTGAGGCGTACGCTCGATGTATTCGTGGAAGAAGCGGACTTTAATGACCGACCGGTCATCCATTACACCGAATTAACAAAAGGTGAGAACAGATGATTTTACTGACCGGTGCGGGCGGATTTATCGGGAAAAGCTTGTTGCGTCGATTAAAGATATCGGGGCAAAAAGTCATTCCCCTTTATCATTCCAACGCTGTTGATCTACAAGAAGACCGGTGGTCCTTAGATTTGACGGAACCAGCGCATCTTGCTGCAGCACGGACGGTATCTGCTTCCATCAAAACTGTCATTCACTTGGCCGGTTGTGTAGATATTGCACTTAATGCCAATCCAGATAATGCATTGTCCGCACCAATCCCTGGAAATCAAAATATTTATAAAATATACAGCTCCAATGTTATTGCCACGACGAACCTGCTGGATTTTTGTTTAAAGGCTAAGGTTGAACACATTATTTTCGCATCTTCACAGGCTGTTTACGGAATGCCTCAGGCACCAATTTTAACGGAACAAACTTCTTGTGCCCCTCTGGAACATTATGCAACCAGTAAGCTATGCTGTGAAAGGCTGTTGGCAGTCGGGGCAACCCCGGAAATGGCCGTAACGATTTTCAGGATTCCCGGCGTTTTCAGTGATACCCGATCAAACGGCATCGTGTATCAGTATTGCCGTTCTGCAGTTCGAACAAAAAATATTTGTGTTACTGCCAACTTCCCTCTTCCACTTGATATTATTCATCTTGAAGATCTCATGGCGGCATTCGTGGCAGCACTGAAACAAAACAAAAAGCAATTTCAATGCCTCAATATAGCGACAGGCGAGCCCTGCAGTTTAGATCTCTTGGCGGATGACATAGCGAAACTGGTCCCAAATTGTCACGTGGAACACGGAATAATCCCTCAACCCGTTGTACATTTAGATGAACGGCAAGCATTCAAAGCGCTTGGTTGGCGATCAAAATCCCGCCGGGAACGTCTGTCCTCAGTAATAGAGCGAATACAGCATGCTATCTGAACTTACTGATATCGTAATATCTGTTGGTGAACAATTGCTGAAATGGCGCAAATCAGGTCTTATGGGCGGACATTGGGAGGGATCGCAATTCAAGGCCGAAGCCGATTCATTGGCCAATGAAAAACTTACGGCAAGACTGGCGGCGCTTGCACCCGGCATACCTGTTATCAGTGAAGAGAGACAGGAATCTTGGGTTGACGAACGCCCGGAACGTTATTGGCTGATAGATCCCATCGACGGGACAGCCAGTTTTGCCCATGGTTATCCCGGGTTCGTTACCCAGGTTGCGCTCATGGTAGGGCATAGACCATCACTGGCTGCTATTTTTGCCCCGGCTATCGATTGTCTCTATACAGCTGAGCAGGGAAAAGGAGCCTTTCTGAACGGCTCCAAATTGATGCGGTCAAAAACAATGCCAAACGCGTTGATCGACAATTATCCTGAGCCACGCGGGATTGCACTTCAAGCATACATGGACTTTGATTTTACGCATTATATTGAATGTGGCAGTATTTCACTTAAAATCTGCAAAGTGGCCGATGGCACCGCCGGCCTGTTTATCAAAGACGTTCCCGTGCGTGATTGGGACCTGGCAGCTCCCCAACTCGTCCTTGAAGAAAGTGACGGTTTTTTGACAGATATTCACGGTCATACCATTGAATATGCCAACGGTTATGAAAAAACCGGTCTGGTGGCTGCTTGTCACTTGGGTCGTATCGAACAGATTGTAAATTGGTATGTCGATATAGATTTAAAAAAAATGTTTTATAACTGCCAGTGTAAATACACACAGTCACAGTGAATTCAACCTACATTGGCATGAAGAATTGGAGTTTTAGCATGAAAAAATTTTCCATCGAAGACCAAAACTACTTTGACAAGAGAGATGCTTTTGCAAAGAAATATGATGATGCTTCATTTTGGTTTATCGCAGATAACTGGCCATTGCTTTCCGGATCTGTCAATATCGCCAGGTTTTTAGCCATTTATGATTTAGTGAAAAAGGTGATTGATTTACCAGGGCATTTTTGTGATCTGGGATGTTGGAATGGTACAAGTCTCACATATATCGCCAAAATTTTAGATATTTTCAGAAATCGAAATCACGCCGAGGTTATAGGTTTTGATTCTTTTCAGGGATTGCAAACCTTTGATGAAAACAAAGATGAAAACAATCAAATACACAAAGGTACATATCATGGTGACTTGCAGCTCCTTGAGGATGTTATTGAATTGCATGGTCTCACCAACAAAATTCAACTTGTTAAAGGCAATATTGAGGAAACGCTCCCTATGTTTTTAGAAGAGAGGACCGATATCCGGTTTTCATTTGTTTATTTGGATGTTGACTTATACTCACCGGCAAAACTGGGAATTGAATTGTTGTATCCCAAGCTCCTGAAAGGCGGCATTATGGTGTTTGATGAATATAACACGATGCATTGGCCGGGAGAAACAAGCGCTGTGCACGATGTTTTAGGTCAGGATGTTCATGTCCGGAGTGTGCCCTTCACGAGACAGCCAACAGGCTATATTATAAAGTAGGTGTATGATGAAAAAAGTTTTGATCATTGCCGCTCATCCGGATGATGAGGTTATCGGCTGTGGCGGTACGATTGCACGGTTGGCCCGAGAAGGAAACGATGTTACCATCGTCATCCTTGGAGAAGGAATAACTTCCCGATATCTGGAACGAAACCAGGCTGATTCATCTTTATTGAAAACATTGAAAAGCAATAGTCGAAAGGTTGCGGAGTTGTTAGGCGCCAAAGATCTGTTCATGTACAATTTCCCTGACAACCGTTTTGACACAATACCACTGCTTGATATTGTCAAAATCATCGAAAAACATATTCATGATATTCGTCCGCAAGTGATTTACACCCAACATGGCGGTGATTTGAATATTGATCACGCAATTACTTATCGGGCAACCTTAACTGCGGCAAGGCCTCTGAGCATAAATCAAATTAAAATGGTCTACGCCTTTGAAGCACCGTCTTCAACCGAGTGGGCGTTCCAGACCTTTTCGCCCGTTTTCAAACCGAATGTCTTCATGGATATCAGTGACACCATAGGATTGAAAATGAAAGCCATGCAGTTATATGAAACTGAAACGCGCCCTTCTCCGCATCCACGTTCAGAGGAATCGTTAAAAGCGCTTATGCAACACCGAGGAAGTGCATCCGGACTTGAAGCCGCAGAAGCTTTTGAATTGGTTTGGTCCATACAATGACCTGGCAAGGAAATGGGCTGAAGAAAGAGAATGAAACAATATTGGTTACAGAATTGAAACCAACGGTATTTGGTATATTGTTTGCATATTTTTATTAACAGGGAGAATATCAGGTCAACAGGAGAATATACTTATGGCGAATTTTGCTTTCTTAACATTTTATGACAAAATATGTCTGGGCCCGAGAGTGCTTTCAGCCACACTCAAAGCAGCCGGACATGCCTCCAACATCATATTGTTCAAGGATGAGGCTTCCGAATATCTTTTACATAAAAAGAATCGCACCCAGGTAAACTACGAGTGTTATATTAATGGCTTTATTAAAGGAATGCACTACGATGTTGCGCCTTGGACGTCCAAAGAGATCGATTTGCTGGCAAATCATTTGAAGCAAATGAGTCCGGACATACTGTGCATCAGCACACGCTCTTTCTGGACACAATTAGGGAAAACGCTGGTTGAATCAATAAAATCAGCGATTCCAGATGTTCCAATTTTGGCTGGGGGTTGGGGGCCATCATTGGAACCTGAGAAATATCTGGAATATTGTGATTATGTTTGTTTTGGCGAAGGTGAAGGCACCATTTTAGATGTGGGCAAAGCCATTGACCAGGGTACGGATTTCCGTGAAATCAAAAATATCATTTATAAAGATAAAAACAATATCATCCGAAATCCTGCCCGCGAACCGATTAAGAATATGGACGACATCGCTTTCCCAGATTTTACCCTGGACGATGTGTACCTCGTAGAGGACAACCAAATTACATCGGCGCGCAGTTTTTACAATAAAAAAATGTACGACATATTTCTGGGGCGTGGTTGCCCGATGAACTGTAGTTATTGCATGTCCGGAAAATGGAAAAAACTATATCATGATCATGATAACATGCGCTATCCAAAATTCCGCATGCGGAGTCCCGAGGTGTGTATTCAGGAGCTTCAGATTGCGAAAGCCAATGGTGCACGCTTCATCCGTTTTAAAGATGAAGTCTTCCCGTATCACCGTAAATGGCTTGATCGCTTTTTGGAACTCTATAAATCAAATATCAATTTGCCTTTTTTCGCCTATCTTGCAGCTGAATTTCATAAACCGGATATCATTGATAAGCTGTATGACGCGGGTCTAAAAACAAGTGGATTGGGAATCCAGTCGGCCAGCGATGACATTCTTCAGAATATCTATCATCGACCGAATATTGGTGAAAGATTTAAAATCCTGGCCGAAAAGCTGGAACAGAAACAAATCGAATTCAGCTATGATATTCTTGCGCACAATCCTTTTGAAACTGCAGCCGATATGCACAAGACCTTTCAATTTCTTATTTCTCTCCCCCTAGCAGAAATACAGGTGTTCAAACTGAGTTTCTTTCCGGGAGCACCCATAAGCAAATTGATTGAGAAGAAAAAACCGATCCCAGAAAGGGAAAGCACATACCAGTGGTATGCCATTCTTTTTTGTATGAGCTGCAAAAGCAATTTTATGCGTTCGCTTTCAATTTTTATCCAAAAACATCGACTCTTCATACGCACGCCTAAAATACTGCAATTGTTTTTCATACCACACGTTCTGAAAGAAAAGTACCGGGAACTTTTAGCTAAAAAGAAATATGGCATGGCCTCGATGACATTGCCGGGGATGTTGAAAAAATCAGCCACCAATCATTAACGACAACCTGTTGTGGTGTTTGGAGCCGGCAAGCTATGAAGGATACGTCTTATGGAGGCAAAAGTGAATAAACTAACAAGATGTACGAGATGCGTTTTACCTGAAACGCATGAAACAATTGTTTTCGATAAAAACGGCGAGTGTAACATTTGTCGTCAGCAAGATTACAAACAAAATACAATCGACTGGGATTCCAAAAAAAGAGAATTGGATCAACTGATCACATCCTATAAAGGCAAGTATGACTATGATTGTCTGATCCCATTCAGCGGTGGTAAGGACAGTACCTGGACGCTGTATTACCTTGTAAAGGAATATGGAATCAAACCTTTGGTGGTTCGTTTTGATCATGGTTTTTTACGTCCGACGGTCATCGACAATACGATTCGAACCGTTCGATCATTGGGTGTCGATATACATGTCTACACACCCAATTGGCGTGTTGTACAGAAATTAATGCTGCAAAGCTTTCTGGAAAAAGGTGACTTTTGCTGGCATTGCCATTCAGGCATTTTCGCCTATCCCATGTGGGTTGCGATTCAATTGAATGTTCCGCTGATTATGTGGGGTGAACCATCAGCAGAATACACCGCCTATTATAGTTATGACCAACCCGAAGAAGTTGATGAAAAACGTTTCAACCGATTCACAAACTTAGGGATAACGGCAGAAGACATGCTGGTCCGCCTGGAAGGCAGCGTCGACAAACGCGATTTAAAGCCGTTTACATATCCGCCTCTCAGAGATTTACGCCGGATAAAATATCGTTCGGTTTGCCTGGGTTCCTACATTCCCTGGGATGTTAAAAAACAATACCGAATTATTGAGAGGGAGTTAGGTTGGCAGGGAGATAGAGTTGAAGGCGTTCCCCCTGGCTATGAATATGAAAAAATAGAATGTTACTTACAGGGTGTCAGAGACTATATTAAATATATCAAAAGAGGATACGCACGCTCCTCGCATCTGGCATCCATCGATATCCGCAACCAACGAATGGACCGGGATAAAGCCATGAGAATGGTATCCGAATATGAAGGTAAACGCCCCCCCAGTCTGGATCTATTCCTCCAGTATGTGGGCCTTACTGAGGATGAATTTCTAGAGGTCGCCTTAAGTCACCAGGTATCACCCTACCAGCATGAAACATCTAGCGTCCTGCAGGGTGAAAAAATGCACGATTACTTAACGTGGCCTCGTTACGGGGCCATGAAACGGGGCGATGCTAAGATGCAATTGGCTCGCTGGCAACAGCGCCAATCGGCGACCCTGCGGGTAGCGGTGGGTTAAAATGATCGGATTAGTCGATTATGGCATGGGCAACATTCACTCAGTTTACAATGCACTGGAGATGATCGGTGCAGATGTGGAATTATGTTCCAACCCAAATGATCTGGATCTTGTGACCCGCATTGTACTTCCCGGCGTGGGTGCATTCAAGGACTGTCTGGCCAACCTAAATGCCAAAGCACTCATTGAAGCTTTACATTCGGCAGTTTTCGATCAGGGTAAACCGATTTTAGGAATTTGTCTCGGGATGCAGGCCATGGCACGGAGAAGCTTCGAGGGTGGTGAGCAGACGGGACTCGGCTGGATCGATGCCGACGTTATCGCGCTCGAACCATCCGATACATCCTTACGGGTACCGCAAATCGGTTGGAACGACATTCATTACAACCATGAATGTCCGTTATTTGATGGCTTGCCTGTGTCACCCGATTTTTATTTTGTTCATTCTTATCACGTAAAATGTGATGACGCTAGGGATGTTGTCGCAACCTGCGATTATGGTGAATCGGTTACGGCCGCAATATGCAGGGACAACATCTTTGCAACCCAGTTTCATCCCGAAAAAAGTCAGGATTATGGGCTCAGGCTATTAGAAAATTTTTTAAATTGGAACCCTACATGCTGAAACGACGCCTCATACCAAAATTACAGCTGAAAACCAGCCGCTTTGGGAATCCACCTCCTTTGGTGCTGGTAACAACGCTGCAGTTTGGAGAATCCATCGAAATCGGCGATCCGGTTTCCCAGGCTAAGATATATGAAGCTCAAGCAGCCGATGAACTGATTTTTCTCGATCTGGATGCATCTTGCGAAAATCGAAAAACACTTATCGATATTGTCCACCGTACAACGGAAGAGATATTTATGCCCATTACGGTGGGGGGCGGCGTACGCAGCAAGGCTGATATTCGATCCTTGCTGTCCAGTGGTGCCGACAAAATCAGTATCAACACTGCCGCGGTTGAAAATCCGGAACTTATCAATCGTGCCGCAGATGCCTTTGGCTCCCAATGTGTTGTATTGAGTATCGATTATCGCTCAGCGAATGGGTGTGGCCAGGAAGTATATACAAAAGGTGGAACAATGAAAACGGGTCTTGATCCGGTTTCCTGGGCTTTGGAAGGCGAAAAGCGCGGAGCTGGAGAAATTCTACTGACTTCGATTACCAATGATGGAACTCGCGCAGGCCTGGATATCAAAACCATTCGCAATATTGTGGAAAATGTTACCATTCCGGTGGTGGCATCCGGCGGCTGCGGTTTGACCCAACATTTTATCGAAGGCTTTCTGGATGGAAAAGCAGATGCTGTCTCGGCAGGAACATATTTTTGCTTCAAAGATGAAAATCCGATGCAGACGCGTTCCCAAATTAGCAACGCCGGAATACCAATTCGTTTGCATTGTTAATCTGATTGTCGAGTTAAAACGACCAGCTTAGGTAAATTAGTATGTTAATGCATCCACCGGAAAAAGAATCCAAGGTATCACAAAAGATAATTATACAAGGCCCGCGAATTTATCTCAGAAAGGTATGCCTCGATGATGTCACCGATGCCTACCATAGTTGGATGAACGATACAGATGTCAATCGATTTTTGGAAACCAGATTTTCACCTCAATCCAAGCAAGACATTGAGTTGTATGTCCAGGCTACAACTGCGGATCCTGACTCGCTCTTTCTAGCCATTATCGTTGCAGCTGCCCATCAACACATCGGAAATATTAAAATCGGGCCCATCAACCGATCTCATCAATTTGCCGATTTATCCCTCATCATCGGCGAAAAAACTTATTGGCGATCAGGATATGGCACCGAAGCCATCTCTCTGGCCTGCAATTATGCCTTCAAGGTTCTGAGGCTTCATAAACTGAGCGCCGGTTTTTATGCCGATAATATCGGATCAATAAAAGCGTTCAAAAATAATGGCTTTACTGAAGAAGGGCTCCGGAAAAATCATCGATTCTATCAAGGTGTATATGTGGACGAAGTCTTGATGGGAAGGGTAGCATAAATTTTGAAACCAAAGTTAACGATATATATTATCGATAACGGCAACAATCAAGATCTCTTGTCAAGCGTAACCAGCGTCGGAGGCACTGCAAGTCGGGTTGTTATTATTCATGGTGTCACAAAGCCGTGCATGGATGAAATAGATGAGACCGTTAGCCCGTCCTTTACCTTTGTGTCAGTGGACGGGGATTTTCAAACCACATTAACCCATACTATCAATGAAGAAGATACAGAATGGGTATTGATCATGAAGGCAGGCGAAATCCTGACAATCCGATCAGCCTCAAAGATCAGGAACCTGGCGAACAATACCAAAGAATTTGCCTTCTATGTCACCTGCCAGAAATCACCGCCGCTGATTAAAGAGCATGCCGATCAAGACAGTTTTGAATGGCTTGGAAGTTTGGGCATGTATCGATCGCATGACGTCCTAAGCTTAAGTGGTCTTGCGTTTTCCGAGGTCCGTCTTTTCAAAAAAACAATATTCAAACAATTGCGCATTCATGATGATTATTCGATTCTACCCATATTTAATAGAAAGCTATCTTCCATATCCCTCAGCCCAATAAGACTGGCACAAAAAATCAATTCCAGTGCACCTGGAGACCGATTGACGGAAAAACAGAAACAACTCCAGGATTATGAACGGTACTTAAATGAGCCCCTTGAAAATGTAACCCAATATGATGGATTTAAATTTCTGGCCCCAAACAGTTTCAGTTATGCAATCATGGACGAAACCGATTATCCCGGCATCATGGCAGGTCTTGAAAACGGCTGGGGCCATGTGGACATTCTGAAATACATGCTTTTTAATCTTGCTAAGAATGGCGATTACCATCAGGTTATTGAATTTTCGAATGCAATAACTTTGAAGCAGGGAGATTTACTTGATATATGGCGCATCAGAGGTAGTGCTTTCTTTTATTTATTCGATTTGGAAAATGCGGAAGCCAGTTTTCAAAAAGCCCTCACATTAAATGAAAACGATCAAACCATTCTGTTTAATCTTGCCAAGGTGTATCTGATCAAGAATGAATATGGAAAAGCCAAGCGCATTCTTCTCGATTTGAAAAACGAGGGCTTGCCGCTCCCTGAAATTGACTTCATACTCAGTGCAATAAATGAAAAACAGGATCGTGTGGCAAAACTATCTCTCTTGATGCTGTGTAAGGATGAAGCCGACTATATTGCCAGGGCTCTGGATTCGATAAAAGATGTTGTCGACGAGATAATAGTTGTGGATACCGGGTCTCAGGACAATACCGTCGCTATAGCACGAGATTTTGGTGCAACAGTCATAACCCATCCATGGGACAATCATTTCAGTGAAGCCAGAAATGCCGGCCTGGGGCATGTAACCGGTGACTATGTCCTCTGGATGGATGCCGATGAGTTCATCTATCGAGAAGATCAGATTTCTCTACTGGTATTAAAAAGCATTTTACCCTTAAAAAACGGAAAAGGTATTAACATCCGCGTCGAGAGCTTCAAGGAAGAACCACGGTCACCAAGCCCTTTACCCCCGGACAAGGTTAACATCAGAACCAGTATTTTCCCAAATGTAAACGGCATCAGCTTCTCAGGAAGGATTTTTGAATCCGTTGATGTCTCAATGAAGAAACTCGGTATCAATGTCTTCAATGCTGAAAATATCCGCTTTCTGCATATCACCGACAACGTTGATTATCGAAATCAACGAAATATGCAAGTGCTTGAAAAATGCTCAATAAATCAACTTATTCCCGAACAAGTTTTCATGGGCATTTCATATTGGTTGGAAGCAGAAAAGCAGGACAAAGCAGTAGAATGGCTTACCTGGGCCATATCTCGGGTTCAAAAAAACCCGAAATATGACGGAATCATTGCCATTTTTTTTAGCGCTTTTATGCAAAAAGGGTATCTTGATATCCATTGCGAGCTTTTCAAAACGATTCTACGCACATTCCCGCACACCTATCCCATTGCCTCCATGTGCGCAAATATGCTTTATCATGCCGGTTCCTATAGAGAAGCGATCGACGTTTTTGAAAAGCTCTTCTCCGGGAAAACAGGCCTGTCTGAATTTGCAGCAGATGATCCAAAAAAGTTGAACGATTTGGTCCTGTATGCTGCAACCAGCCTTGAATTCAATCAGTTTGCATCGTGCGATTCCGTGATAAAACAGCTTTCGAAAGCTGAAAATATGTATGATGCGGTTCAGGCACTGCGGTTCTATGCTGAAATAAAAAAGCGGGATCTTGAAAAAGGCATTGCCGTCTTGGATGCCTGGATCCGACACAGAAAGCTGCAAATATCCGCAACATTGAACAGCGTGGCTGATTTGACCGAAATCATTCTTCGCATGGTCGAAATCATGACCGCCTATAAGCAATTGAATACGTCAACAATTCTGAGTCGGGCCTGCCAGCATTTAATCCAAACATTTGCTTTGAAAGAATAGAAAATGACGGAAATTAATACCGGCAACTGGGAAAAGATATATCAGTCCAACCTGAGTGCATTAAAGCACCGTTATCCGGATATTTTTAAAAAGATCAATACGACAGATCCAATCACGCTGTTAAAACCGGTGAAAATCGATCCGGACGATAAATTTCCGGACGTTTTGATTCAAGACGGTGACAGCAGCCTTTTTTACTACGGCCACAAGGATCCCATGGAATACTGCCATAATTATTTGTCCGCCCTGGATTTGCATTATGCGCCAATTCTCGTTTTTATGGGTTTCGGCCTGGGATATCAAGTGGCCAGCGCACTGAACAATCTCGCGCAGAAACTGGATATCCGGCATATTATCATTATTGAAAAGGATATCGAACTCTTTAAGGCCGCCATGGCCACCATGGATTTTAGCAGCATTATCGGTCACCCTAGGGTAGAATTTATCGTCGGCGCCAAGCCGGATCAGATTTTAAACTCTCTCGTCGCATATTATATGCGGCATGCTGATGCATCCTTTTATTTTAAAAGTCTGAAGATCGTCATCATGCCAGCTGTGCGCAAAGCTGAAGGAATCTATTACCAAACCGCTGTCGAAAAACTCAAATCGAGCATCATGTTCATGCTCCAGCAACTCGGTAATGACCCCTATGATTCCATTCGGGGTATCGACTATACGCTGAAAAACCTGAATCCAATCCTCAAAGATCCATGGATCAACGCATTCAAAAAGGCTTTCAAAGGACGACCGGCCGTGCTGGTCGGTGCCGGTCCTTCTTTGAACAAGGACATTCATCTTCTGAAGGAAGCGTCACACAAAGCCCTGCTAGTATGTGTTGATGCCGCCCTGAAACCGCTTCTCAATCACGGAATCAAGCCACAGATTGTCACCAATATCGAACGCACTGAAGGACAGTCAGGTTTTTTTAAAGGATTGAACGGCCTTGAAGATACTTTTTTTGTGTACTGCTCTCTTGTTTATCCCGACACCTATGAATCATACAAGGGCCCCAAAATCATTTCCCACAGATACCCTGAAATCGTTGATTGGCTTGGCTTTGACATGGATGTTCTGACAGCCAGCCCCACTGTGGGTAATTATGCATTCGAAATTGCTGAATACCTGGGATGCGATCCTATCATCATGGTCGGTCAGGATCTTTCGATTCCTGCAACCGGCGCAACCCATGTAGAGGGGATGGTCTTTGGCACGCTACATAGATATCGAAATAATTTAACGGCTGTAGATGGGAACAATGGCGAAACACTGATGGCAACCCGATCTTTTATTGAAAGCAGGAAATCGCTTGAAAAACAGATTGAAAAATATGCCGGCCGCTGCATCAACGCATGTCTTAATGGTGCAAAAATCGAAGGCGCTGTTTTGATGCCCTTTAGAGATGCCTTAAACCGCTATTGTTCGGCACCATATCGTTTTGGTGATCATCTGGAAAATATCTGGGCAACGGAAAAAAACGGCAAGCTGCATACAGCTGATGAAAACAGCGATCTCGTTTCACGCTTGGTCCGGAGTGTTTCAGACATGCATGTAGCGTCAAAGGACTGCAAAAAAGGGATTGACCTGATTTCTGATTTTGAAAAAACAGCCGAATTGACTGTCAGTAAGGTTCCGAATCCGAATGTAATCAATATAGTCAGACAGTTGGAAAAGAAAGTCGTCAATATTCGCGAAAACATAATCCACCATCCCTCGCTTAGATTTCTCGCTACTGTTTTTGGCGGGTATATAACTAACTTTTCAATGCGAAAAAACTATCTTCACGATCAGTTCCACGACCGCAACTTCGCCGCCATTAAAGCACTGTTAATGGAAAAAGATGCGCTGACAATCATGGGGCAGCTGCTTTTATCGACGATTGATATCGTCCAAAACGCTGTTGACGATTTGAAGAAGAATCACAGTGCTGGCTAATACCGCTACCTGAGTAGTCGGGAAATTTTTCTCTCAAAACGCCAACAGATGTGAAATGAATCATCCTCAGCGGTATAGAACACTTTCTGAATGCGTTGGACTTAGAAATCGATAAAAAAGCTCCCAAATCATCCTGAGCCTGTATTTCAGTGCAGCAGTCATGCAATAGGGGGCTTCTTGCCAAGTGATTGTCAGCTCTTTCTTTGACAATCACTTACGCGCGAGTTTGGCCGATCGAGTCCCTGATGAGTCATTCCGCGATTGAATCACAAAAACACCTTACCCCTTAGAGCGTTCGTGATAATAACGTTCCGAAATCGGTAGTTCTTTGCGTCTTTTGGGGATTATTGATACCCTCCAAATTAGCTTGATCCAAAAGCTCCTTGAGTTGTTCTTCATTTTTGCACCCATAGTTATTTAACCAGCATGCTTTCATTGTAAGCCAGATTCTTCCGATGGGATTGAAATACAATTGATCCACTTACGTAAGACCCGGTTCGTTACCGTCAGCGCTTGACAAACAAGTTCCTTGGTAGCTCCAGCTAATAGCATTGTCAGATCTTTCCCGATATCACCACCGGTCGATTTATGCCCATTGTCATATATTCACAATAATAATAAGCTCTTAAGCCGTTCGAATGTTTTTATTTAAAAAATAAAATAATCCTAAAGTCATTCGTCCATACTGCCGATATAAGTGCTGAAGGTTGAAGGCAACCCAACATGTACGGGGGACAGGTAAACGCTCAATAACGTCCGGGTCGCCGGCCTTAAGGCAAGGATGCCAACATTACAAACGTCGTCACAATGACGGCCACTTTATTAAATCAAGGAGGATTTAATCATGGGTTTAAGAATTCAAAACAACATCGCAGCAATGAACGCTCATAAAAACCTGACTATTTCGGATATGGGCATGAGCAAATCTCTGGAAAGACTGTCATCCGGTTTCCGTATCAACAAAGCCGCCGATGATGCCGCTGGTCTCGCGGTTTCTTCGGGTATGCGCGCCGACATCGCCAGCTACAAGGTTGCCTCTCGAAATACGTCAGAAGCTATGGCTCTGTTGCAGGTGGCAGAAGGTGCCTTTGACCAGATTTCCAACATTCTCACGCGACTCAAAGAGCTGACCACCCAGGGTACCTCGGCCAATGCCGCCGGTAGTGCCACCGACATTCAGAATGAAGTCACGGCCCTGAAGGCAGAAGTCGATCGTATCGCCAACGCCACCGAGTATGACGGCCAGACCGTCCTCAGAGGATACGGTACTTCTGTATATTCAGCTTCTGGCGGTCTCACCACAGCCAACGGATATGGGAGCGTTACAATGAATGGCGTAGCCGATGCTGAAACGGTCACATTTTCTGCTACAGCTACCGCAATTACGGCAATCAGTGGCACCGATAGAGAAACGCATGCTTTTTCCGACGGGGCACAAACAGTTAACTTCCAGTCCATAGGTGTCAGTTTAACAACCCTGGACAATTTTGATGTATCTGCTGCTGCCCTCGATGGCGACACCCTGCAATTTACAGCCGCAGGTGGTAATTTCGTCATCGGCAACCAGAATACATCCGACCACTATATCAATGTGACCATCGATATGGTTTCTACAACGGATCTTAGCATCAACACTGTGACCGGCACCGCCCTGGCGGATCTGGATACCATCAACACCGCCATCGAGACCCTGGCCTCCAGCCGAGCCACAATCGGTGCATCCATGAACCGTCTGGGCTATGCTGCGGCCAACCTGTCCACTTCCATCGAGAACCTGCAGGCAGCCGAATCAGTCATCCGTGACGTAGATATGGCGGCCGAAATGACCACTTTTACCAAAAACCAGATCCTCATGCAGGCTGGTACGTCCATGCTGGCCCAGGCCAACATGTCACCGCAATCCGTACTGTCCCTGTTTGGATAATCATAAGCTTTTACAACCTCGTGCCCCCATCGGCCCCGTTGCGGTACCCCGCAACGGGGTTTTTTTAGTAATAGCCATCAAAACAATCATTTTTTAGGATGGATATTATGCTTGGCAGCATTCTTGCTACCTATATGGTCAGGCGCACAAAAATGTATAATTAGCTCAAGTATTGGGCAGTTTTTTCCGATACCTCTTTTAAGGACGGATAAATTTTCCCTATTAATTTGGTACTGAATAAACAAGGAAATAATAATGGCAATCAGCACCGCACAAATTTCGGGCCTGGCAACCGGTTTTGACTGGCGCAGCATGATCGATGAACTCATCGCCGTGGAGCGCGGACGGGTGGATATCGTCGAAACCGAAAAAGCCGAATATGAAGTGCAGCTCAGCGAATGGCAATCCTTCAACTCCAACCTGCTGGCCTTGAAAACCGCAATCGAAAAGCTCAAGGATCGCGACGATTTCAACCAGTTCACCGCCAGCATGGCCTCCAACAGCCAGGATGTCAGCGCCTATGACTTGTTGTCGGTGTCCACCAGCGAAGAAGCGGCACGCGGAAGCTACAGTATCCAGATTACCAACCTGGCCACATCTCAGAAACTCAGCTCCAATCCCTTTACCAGCCAGACCGAGGAACTTGGTAGTTCGTATGCCGGCGACATCATCATTAATGGCAAAGCCGTTACCATCAGCGCCACCGATACCCTGGCTTATGTGGCCGACCTGATCAACAATGCCAATTCCGGGACCAATCCCACCGGTGTCACCGCCAGCATCATCAATTATGGTGCCAACGACTACCGATTGATTCTCACCAGCGATGAAACCGGCGCCGACGGCATCAGTCTGGTGAACGGTTCAGCCAGTGATCTGGTTCAAAAATTCGGCTGGAAGGACAATCAAAGCACCGTTGTAAAAAATAGTATCACCGGAGGCGCCCAGAGCGACCGTTTTGCAGCGCCCAATCTTACGGTTCAAACCATGCTGGGGCTGTCCGCCGGAGAGGCATCATCGGGCAGCCTGACCATTGGCGGAACCGCCGTGACCATCGACCTGGCCGCCATGTCGCTCAACGATATCAAGGATGCCATCAACAATGCCGCCATTTCCGGTGTCACGGCCGCGGTTATCTCCGAAGATGTGGATGGCGATACCTATTACCGCATTCAGATCGACGGCACCCAGACCTTTGTGGATGAAAACAACATCCTCAACAGCCTCGGCATCCTCGACCATACCAGCATCGATGTATCCGGCCTGGTTTCCGCCAACAACCTGACCAGCGATGGCGCCACCCTGGCCACCACAACCCTTTTAAACGAAATCGACGGCTACAATACATTCACCACCGGTGGCTACAGTGCCGGCGACTACATTACACTCACCGGGACGAACACGTCCGGCAGCGATATCGGTACGATTAACTTCGATATCTCCAGTACCACCACCATCCAGGATCTGTTGGATGAAATTGAATCCCACTACGGTGACGTTGTGGCTTATGTTACCTCCGACGGCACCATTCAGGTGGATGACCTTACCGGGGGTGCTTCACTGACCGTAAGCCTGGCCGCAACCCTCCAGGACGCAAACTCCCAGCTGGACTTCGGTGCCTTTGGCGCGGCGGCAGCCCGCAAGCGGGAAATTATAGCCGGATCGGATGCCGTGGTTGAAATCGATGGTGTAACCGTAACCAAATCCAGTAATATGATCGACGATGTCATCTCCGGCGTCACCCTGAACTTGACCGCCGAGAGTGCCGCCACCACCATTACCCTCGATATCGATCGTGATCTGGAGACCATTGAGTCCAATATCAAGTCCTTTGTGGACAGCTACAATCAGGTGATGTCCTATGTCAATGCACAGTTTACCTTCGATGCCGAGTCCGAAGAGACCGGCGGCATCCTTTTCGGCGATGCTACCTTGCGCTCGGTCAAATCAGATCTCACCGCCCTGCTGACGGAAACCATCTGGGGGCTGGATGATGATTTTTCATCCCTGGGTCTCATCGGGATCGAAAATAAGGTGAATGACGACAGCCAACTTGAACTGACCATCGACGAGAACCTGCTGAGTAATTACCTTCAGTCCAATTTTAACGATGTGGTCTCATTGTTCGTCGGCCAGGGCACCGCATCCACCAGCAGTGTGGCTTACGTCGGGCATTCCCGGGACACCCAAGCAGGCGAATATATTGTCCATATCGATCGGGCCGCCACCCGCGGCGAAGATACCGGATATAGCGATCTTTCCGCCGGGGGTGTGGACGAGACCCTCACCATTACCCAGGGCGACGACGTGGCCGAAATCACCATCACCAGCGACTTGTCGCTTGGAGATATCGTCAATGAAATCAATGCGGAACTAGACAGCGCCTATGTCCAGACGATTGTCGGTGACGCCCAGCTGTACGCCGACGCAACCCAAACAAGTGCCATTACCGCCGAAACCACCTGGGACAGTATCTATACCGATCTGGGAACCCAGCTAACATTTGCCAATTATGACACCATCACCATTGCCGGGGCAGCCCGCGACGGCAGCGAAATTAACGGCACCTATGACATCAGCGATACAACCACAGACACCGTCCAGGATCTTTTGTCGGCCATCGAAGACGCGTTTGCCAGCAAGGTAACCGCCTCCATTGACAGTTCCGGCCGGATCATGGTCATGGATGAATTCGACGGTTACAGCCAACTGGCCCTATCGTCCCTGAGTCATGATGGAGAGGGTGAATTTTTCGGCAGCGTCGATATAACCGACGGCGCCGATGACGGCAGCCAAACCGGCCGCTATGCCATGGCCATCACCGCCGAAGATGACGGCAACGGCCATCTGGTTTTACGAAGCGATGTTTACGGCGACACCTCCTTTGACATTTCCCAGGACACCTCCGACGGCAACTATGACCACATCATCTTTTCCCAGACCGGCAACACCACCGCATCCAGTAATAATAACGTGGCCGTAGAAGCCGCCACTACCTGGGCGGATGTATACGGTGCCGATGTGGCCAACAATGACACCATTACGATCTCCGGTTTTGCGCGGGACGGTTCCACTGCCATAAGCGACACATATACAGTTACCGACACCACTACGGATACCCTGGATGGTCTGCTCATCGCCATAGAAAATGCCTACAGCGCCCAGGGGACAACCGTCGATGCCTTTCTGCGTGAAGGACAAATTTATATCGAAGACACCACCGCCGGAGCCTCGGCGATTGCCTTGACGCTCACCGCTAACAACGAAGGCGGCGGCAGCCTCGATCTGGGCACCCATGATCAGACCACCCAGCGCGATCTCGATCTGGGAATGGTCAACGGCACTGTCACGGGTCTGGATGTGGCTGGCACCATCGACGGTGAAAACGCCACCGGTACCGGACAGTACCTGCGAGGCGATACCGGCAACACCAACACGGATGGATTGGGCATCAGTTACACCGGCACATCCAATAATATTGACGCCGGAAACATTACCGTTACCCTTGGCGTGGCGGAACTCTTTGATCGCTCCTTGTTCAATATTACCGACTCCTTTGACGGGTATGTGGCTTTCAAGCAAAATTCGCTTCAGAATACAATTAATCGTCTTGACGATAATATTGATACCTTGAACGCCCGCCTGGATCTGAAAATGGAGCGTATGATCAGCCGATTTGTGGCCATGGAATTGACGATGAGTCAATTGCAGAATCAAAGTAACTGGCTATCGGGCCAAATAAGCGCCCTTTTCAGCAATTGGGGTTAATAAAATCCTACAAGGAGGAACTATGATTAATAACGGGATCCAGTCTTACCGCAAGACAAATGTAATCACAGCGGACCCTGGAAAACTGGTATTGATGTGTTACGAAGGTGCCATCGATAACCTCAAACTGGCCAAGCAGCATTTTTTGGAAAAGGACTACGAGGGCAAAAGCCGGGCCGTCAAAAAAACCCTGGACATCATTGATGAGCTCTTGTGCGCCCTCGATTTTGAAAATGGCGGCGCCATCGCCTCGAATCTGGAGGCACTTTACAATTTCATGACCCGTAGAATTCTTGAGGCCGAAACAAACCAGGATATATCTGCCTATGATGAAATTATCGGTATACTTTCTGAACTGTTTTCGGCCTGGCAGGAGATTTTAGCCAGACAGGAGCCTAAAATGCCTCCGACTCAACGGATCCCATTAGACGATCAAAGTACACCTGTTTCCAAGAACTATGCCCCTTTATAGGGAGACCGAGTTGCGATGAATCAATATGACCTCAACGAAAAAATCCCGGTTTTTCTGGCTGAAAAGCTAGAGGCGTCAAAAAGGTATTTAGCAATAACCCGGCTAATGACTGAATCGATGGACGATCCTGACGACATGCGATTTCGCCAAATGGTGTCGGAGCGACAGGCCTGTATTCGTAAGATTGAACATATTGATCGATCGGTTGAAAAGCATCTGAATCCCAATAACGGTAAAACCAATCCATTGACCAACAAAACCAGAGGACTTGTAGAAAAACACATTCATAAATGTAAAACCATTTTGAAATCAGCAGCACCGATGGAGGAAGGCATGCTGCTGTCGGTGGAAAATAAAAGTAAGGAGCTAAAGAGGGAGCTGCTGAATTTCAGGAAAAACCGGTCTGCAGTAAACAGTTACGGTCCATCCAATAAGCGCATTCCCAGGTATCTGGATGTAAAAAACTAGATTCCGTAAATTTCGGACTAAAGTTTTATTAAGTTTGTCCGATATTAACAAAAAGGGGGTGTTTTTTATGCAAATCGAAACTGTCTCCATCTCCGGGAATCTTTTACCGTCTTCGTCTACGGATACTTCGGCATCAGGTATTCCAGCTGCGGCCATCAGTAGTGAAACGGAAAAAGAGGAAAAAGTCGCTGACAAGAAAAAGCTGGAAATCATGGCTGCAGAATTGCAGGAGACCCTCGAAGTATTTCACAATGTCAAGTTGAAATTTGCCATCCACGATGCCTCGGATCAAGTTATCGTCATCGTAACGGATGAATCAACTGGTGAAATCATTCGGGAAATTCCATCACGGGAGATCCTGGACCTCTCTGCCAAAATGGAAGAAATGATGGGAATGCTATTTGACAGGAAAATTTAAGTCATGGAAATCGTAATATAAATGGAGCAACAAGAACTCACTCCGATCCGGATACTGATCGCCGACGATGACAAAGTGATCGCCGAAATTTTAAAAGATGTTTTGGCTAGTCCTGAAAGAACCATTGAAATTTGCCATGACGGCCAAGCGGCTGTGGATAAAATCCAGGCAACTAGTTTTGATCTGATTCTGGTGGACCTGGTCATGCCTAAAATGGGTGGTTTGGATGTTCTTAAGATAGCTAAACAGATCAATCCGGATGTCATCGTAATTATCGTCACCGGTTATGCCTCCCTTGAAACAGCGGTATCCGCCATCAAGGAAGGTGCCTATGACTATGTTATGAAACCATGCAAACTCGATGAGTTTAAAATCGTTATTGATCGCGCCACCGAAAAAATAAAACTGCATAAAGAAAATAGAGAGCTGCTGAAAAAGTTGCAAGACGCATCCCAGGAATTGATGCAACTCGATCAGAGAAAAAGCGATCAAAATCCGCGGGATTTAAAGTTTTTTTCCTCTAACGAGGCCTGGATGCATTCCCTGTACGCTGACAGCAATGCCAACTTCGTCGACAAGCTGCAGGCCCTTGCATACTTAAGAAAATCTGGCATGTTGACCGAAGATGAATTCACCCAATTTAAAACAGTATACCTAAAGTCAATCAGCTCGGACGCATAAAAGGCGCTATGGACAATCCAATCAGCATACTAATCGTAGACGATGAAAAACCGATTTTGGATATATTTAGGCAGTATTTGGAGGCAACCACCAATCATACTGTATATACGGCCGGCAACGGTTCCGAAGCACTGGACATCGTCTATAATGAAAACATAGATTGTTGCTTCATGGATTTATCCATGCCGGTCATGGATGGTATCGAACTTGCCAAGCATATTCATCGCCATGACAACACGATACCCATGGCTGTCATGACCGGATATCCCACCATTGACAATGCCATCAAGACGCTTAAGAACGGTGTTGTCGATTTTTTAACCAAGCCCGTTGACATGGCGCAGATTCCGTTAACCATCAACAGGATGATGCGCGAGAAATCCCTATTGGCCCAAAATATATTATTTCAGGAGCAAGCCCAAAGAAGTGAAACACTATTGAAAATCAATACCGAACTCCAGGAAAAAATAAATGAAGTTGAAATTATGAACTTGATTCTGCAAAAGCTGAATCAAGTTGGCAACAGCAAGTATTTATTTAAAATGCTGGTTCAGCTATGTGGCCAAATTACACCGTGCGATGAGGCTCATTGCGCCGTTCTCTATTCGGATACAAATGGCTATACCACCCTTGCCTCCCATATCAGAGATCAGGTCAAGCCGGCTGAGAATACCGATGGCATCATAAAAAAGATTATTGAAAGTGTTGCCCGCGATGGCATGCCACTCGTTGCCAAAACCAACGGCGGTAGAGATCAAACAATGGGCATCCCTCTGAAAATCCGAGAGAACTTATTCGGCATCCTAGTGCTGTTAATCCACAATGATGGGGCCGTATTTAAGGAAAAAGATCTTTACTTTATGAATTTCATTGCCGAGAAAGCCGCCTACATCATTGAGAACCTGGCACTTTATGAAAATATCTTTGAAAATCTGTTCTCCACGCTCTATGCCTTTGTGGAAACCATTGAAGCCAGAGACTCTTACACCAAACAACACTCTATTCGCGTTTCAAAGTATGCCGTCAATATCGCCAAGGCCATGGGGTGCTCACAAGAAGATCAAGACCAGCTGAATGTAGCCGGCTCCCTGCATGATATCGGTAAAATCGGTATACCGGATAATATTCTATTAAAGCCTGGCCGTCTTACCGAAGAAGAGTTCGAAATCATTAAGAAGCATCCGGTGATAGCTTGCAATATCATCGGTCATTTTGGCATGTGGGCAGATGAGCGCAGCATTATCAGGCACCATCATGAACGCTATGACGGAAGTGGGTATCCGGATGCCCTTAGTGGAGAAGATATTCCCATACTCTCACGCATTCTGGCTGTGGCGGACGTTTATGACGCGCTCACTACCGATCGCTCCTATCGAAAAAAGATGCCGGTGGAAAAGGCGCTCCAAATAATTCAGGAAAGCTCTGGGAGCCAATTCGATCCTAAAGTAGTTGAAATATTTATGGATCTCTATGGTCGCAATACAGAGCTATTTGATCGTGACCTAGCCTTGGCATCCTGATGAAGTTGCCGAACCCAAGCATACACGATCTGCTGGCGGCTTACGAATTAATTTTATCCCCCCCCCAAAAGCCAGGACCCGACTCAATACGACGCTTGCAGTTGCCGGCGTTGAAAACAGCCTACCGCAAAAAGGCCCTGGAAACGCACCCGGATCGATCCGAAGCCATCGGGGAGATCGCATCTGATTTAAGTAATAAATTCATGCGTATAAACGCGGCCTATGAAACGTTACGGACAGCCATCCAAACCAAAAAACTATCTTCGGTCAATCGGCTCCGCACCCGCCAGGACTATCGAAGTACGAATTCTTCCCGTCCCAATCCCCCAAAATCTGCATCCGAGCTGCGATATCGCGGATCGATCCCCAATCGTACCTTGCTTACGGGCCAATTTCTATATTATTCGGGGATGATATCCTGGCGGACATTGATTCAAGCCATATGCTGGCAGCAGCGGCAGCGTCCACGAATTGGCGAGATCGCCCATCAATGGGGTATCCTCACAACATATGATATAAACAATATTCTTATTGAACGCGCCTGGGAAAGAGGTTATGATTACAAATTCGCCGATTATGCCCTGCACAAAGGTTACATAACATCTTTTGAGCATATGGCTTTACTGGGGAAGCAACACCGCCTACAACGCCCCATCGGCGAATATTTCATCGGCAAAAAGATTCTTTCTCCGCAGGATTTGAGGCGTATCCTGCATGAGTTGACGCTTCACAATAGGAATATGACATGGACGGGTCGCTTTGGTCGCAGGAAAAGGAAAAACGGGAAAAGGCGTCTTTAGAGAAACATGCCCGCCTTTCTAAATTATTCAAGGAAAACCGATTTGCGTTCGAGTTGGAGCGTAAAAAAAGAATCGCAGACTTGATCAATCAAGTCGACGATCCCGAACAACGCCAAAAACTCTGGTCCATGCAGGCCGATTGGGATAGAAAAATGAAAAATGCAGGCTCCCCGCATAACCGATATGTTCTTGCCCAAACTTTTTTCTGGGAGCATTTTCACGAAAAATGGCAGCCAACCCTCCAGCACTTCAGCCGCCGATTGAATAGCGACCAAGACGATGGCAGACCCACGTGAAATAATCAAACAGATCGATGAATTTCCACCCGTACCCAACGTGGTCAATCAGATTCTGGCCGCCGCCGAGGATCCCAAAAGCTCCATGTCTACCGTATCAAACATTATCACCTATGATCCGGTAATGACGGCAAATCTGCTCAAGGTCTGCAACTCTGCCTATTATGGTCTTTCCAAAGAAATTAATTCCATCCGTGAGGCCACAGTTTTGTTGGGTCTTGATAAAATTGTCGAACTTTGCCTGTTTAGATGTGCCTTTGAAAATTTAAAAAAAGCTCAACACGGCTACAATTTGGCCGAAGGCCAACTTGTCAAACAATCTATTTCGGCTGCCATGATAACCAAGCGGATTGCCGAACAGCTAAACGTCGCCAACAAGCATTTACTGTTCACTGCCTCGTTATTAAAGGACATCGGCAAACTGATTATGGAAAGATATGTGGCCCAATCCATCGAAGAAATCAATCGTCTGGTGAAAAACGCACAACTGAGCTTCTCGGAAGCCGAAAAAACCGTTCTTGGAATCGACCATGAAGGTCTGGGCGGCATGATGATGGCAAGATGGGGTTTCAGCCCAAAAATGAGCTTTATCATCGCCAACCATCATTTACAGGCACCCCAAGCCAGGAAAGACATCGAAACCAGCATTGTTTATCTGGCCGAGGCCATATGTATACTTGTGGGCGTCTGTGCAGAATCGGATATGTGCGCTTTTAACCATTATGATGAAGCGGTTGCCCTGCTACACATCACTGAAGGCGACATCGATCGCTTCATTATTTCCTTTCTCGAAAGTCGTGAAAAGGTCGAAGCGCTCCTCAAATACATTTAAAAACAATCCAAACCCGTCAATATGTTGACAGGCACCAACACATAAAATGCAAAATCCAGCTCTGTGAGCCTTAATGTCATCAATTAACTGACATTTTTTAGGATATTGTAACTCCCCACCATCATATCTTGCTGAAATCATTTAAATAATAGAACTGAGCCACTTTCTGAATAAATAGGTGAATCTTCATCCGAATATGGCATTCGTTTTGCAGATTGACAGTGAAATACGATAAACTCAACCGGATCTAAGATCCTGTAGGTGTCTTTTAATCAGAGAAAAAAATGTTATCTGTCAATCCGATCAAGCCTTTGGCTACTAAGGGTATCTCCGTGCCCCCGCAAATGCATGGGGCTCAATTCGACAAGCAGTTGGCAGTTTCCCAGGCAGATGCGCTCTTGAAGAAAACCCGCCAGTACGCAAGGTGGCAAAATCTACGCCAGACGGATCCGGATAAGGCTCATAAAACCGCTCAAGTTATTCTGGAGCGGCACGCTTTTATTGACGGAAAAGCTCCCAGAGACGCGGCCGGTCGTGGGCATTTCGATTATTTGACCCATAAACTGCAAGCTGTGGGAATCTACCTATACAAGAGCCATCAGTTTAAACAGCCTATTTTTGAGCTTAAGGATACCGTCGCCGATGCGAGCAATATCGGACATAAGCGTACAGATCCGCCAACCGATTCAATCGAAAACACCTTGGTGCAGAACCTTAGAAATCGGTTTAAAAACAGTGACTGCTTGGAATTCCTGGCAAATCTATTGGAAGATAACGGCATTGCCTACTACGGTAAACAGGGTTTGGCCAATCGACTGATTGGGCAAGCGCTCAACCAAGGTAAAAAACTGAATACTTATTTAACCGGTGAAGGGCTCACCCGCGAACTTTCCAATCAACCGGTTAGTTTGACGTTTAAAAAAGGTCATGGCCATTCCTTTGATAATGTTTGGCAGCAAATTCGCCCCCATATAAAAGCGGGATCGATTTTATCTTTTTCATCCAAAAAATTTGGACATACCGGTTTGGTCGATAGGATCGACGATCGTTGGGTTTACTTTAATTCCACTGGGGCACTCGGTAAACCTGATACGTACCAAATAAAAGCCGAGGAGCTTGAACAAGAAATTAAGAGCTGGTTTCAACGCGCAAAACGACAAGATACCTTCTTGAATATCACAGTCGGTACCATCGACTCGAACTTGGCGGCGCGGTTTCAAGACACTACCATGACAAAACGGCCGATACCTGAAAACTCCATAAATCTTTTGGCATCTCATCGTATAGGGCCACAAAATTCGGCAGTTTAATTATCTGAATAAGGGGACCTACTGTGGTCGAACTTAAAATTCATAGCATACGCAGGCATAAACAACTCTTCCTCAATTACATTCAAAAGCGTCGCAAATGCGCGTATGAATTGAATCCCCAAAATGCGCCCGTCGCTTTTGAAATCATACCCGCACTCTTGAGTCTCAACGATACAATTCTACCTGGCTATGTTCCTGACGGTGATAGTGCCTGCGGTGTTTATGGGGTTGGTTCCGCCAAAAGTCTCAAGGCAACGATCAATCATTTTTTCCCCGAGGCGCGTAAATTTAAAATCGCTTACCAACGACATCTCATCCAGCGCCCTATCATCGAGTCGCTCATGCTGATGGGGAGTATCGGTACGGTCTCTCAGAACCAGGAATCTGATTATGATTTTTGGGTGTGCATCGACGCTGACCGTTCCACGGCCGCAGATATCCAAAAACTTCATCGCAAAACCGAAAAAATATCACGCTGGTGCCAAAAGCAATTCGACATGGAAGTCCATTTTTTCATCATGCGAATCCAGGATATCCGCCGGGATGACTTTGGTAAAGTCAATGAGGAAAGTGCCGGTTCCAGTCAAAAAAAGTTTCTCAAGGAGGAATTTTATCGCACCATGTTATTGGTTTGCGGCAAGATCCCTTTTTGGTGGGTGGTGCAACCGTCCATAAGCCAGGTCGAATACCAGCAATATTGGTCCCAATGGAAGCAGCACAATCTTTATGACCGCGATGATTTTGTTGAACTCGGCTACCTGGGTGAAGTACCACGAGAAGAATTTCTTGGATCAACCCTCTGGCATCTGAGTAAGGGCATCAACAATCCCTTCAAAGCGCTTATCAAGATGGCTATGATTGAGAGCTATCTTTCCGAAAGCTTCAGCGGGCCACTGCTTTGTGATGTCATCAAAAAGCGGGTTTTCGAAGGTCACCAATCGATCAATGATCTGGATCCCTATCTTTTGATGATTGATACCATACTTAATTACTATCATCAGGCCCGTAAATTTGGTCGTATGGAGTTATTGCGCAAAGCCTTCTACATAAAAACCAAACCCAAACTCAACCGGCTTAAACTGATATCAAAACATCCTAACTACCAAATCCAGGTTTTTAAAAGTTTAATAGATAAATGGCGGTGGTCCCTGAATCTCTGCGAAGATCTGAATCAGATCGAAAACTGGAGCTACATTCGCCAGCTGAAATTTGCCGCAAAAATTAATGCCTTTTTCTCTTCAACTTATAAGCAGCTGAGACATGAAAGTCCGCAGGATGGCCCCCAAACAATCAATGATCATGATTTGACCCTGTTGGGAAGGAAAATCCACGTCCTTTTTGCCAAACACAAAAATAAAATCCAGTTAAATCCGTTTCTTAAAAAAGGTGGACTGGTTCTGGATAAGTGTATATTCAAGCTGGGAGAAAACCATACCGGCAAACCTGTCTGGCACCTGTATGACGGCACCAGATACCCATTCGAAAATTCCACCGAGCAATCAATCATCTTTACATCCCGGCGAGTCGCTCGAACAGCCGCCTGGCTGGTTTCAAACGGTCTTTATGATTATCATCGTACCGAAATTGTTATGGCACCCAACCCATCCGGTCTCAATGTAAACGACCTGATCGACCTGCTCAAACACATGCATGCCTATTTTTTACCATCGCTGTCTCAAATAAAGATTGGTGCCAACCTGCAGGAGGCAGCCCGCTATAATCGAATTATGCTGGTGGCTAACCTCGAAAAAATTCCAGGTCTGGATGATATGTCCGGTACGGACATTATTCACAATAATACCTGGGGTGAATTGTTTACCGAAAATTACCCGCTCCAGAAGGCAATCCAAATCACACGCCAAGCTCTCAATAGTATCGATGCCAAAAATCCGATCGCAAGGCTGCGTTTACACATCCCCAAGCGACTGCAGACATCTACCCTCCGCAAAGAGATATACCAGGCAATTTTACCCGGTGATTATGCGAATTAATCCTGGTCAGGTTTTGATTAAAAAGTATATCAGGAAATACACAGATAATGTGCTTATCGAGAAAGCTCAAGTGGTACACCAGAGAGGCTCGCTGGTGTCCAGTTTTATTCCAGGCAACTGTTTGAGTTTTTTAACCACTGTTAGGTCACCGCAATGAAATTTGCTTAATCAGTTGTGCACTTGTATTTTGTAAATATTCATATTTTTAACGAACAGCGGCGGTTGTTACAGTGCTTTAAGAAAGAGTTTTGGTTGGTAAAAACTGAACATGATGGAGCCGACTTCAATTAACTTGGGCTTTCGGAAAACCACGTCAGATTATCTTGCGATCTGGTCGGATGGTGATGAGACATTTCCGGCATGTGGAAAGATGTCGACTATTTTTTCCTTCGCACGACCCGACGTTTCACAACCCTGCGGCGACGCTTGGGTGCCCCGGATTTCGAGGCGCGCAATCGGGCTGTTGATTTTTGATTCGATGGTTCCTGGGATTCAGGACCACCTTGCCAGTAGTTGCAGGTAGCCCGTGGGCATTTTAATACCGTGGTACCATTCTTTTGCGCCTCGATTAAAAAAGGATTGTGGCAGCGCGGGCATTCGTTATGAAAAGGCTTTCCCCAGCTAATGAAATTGCAGGATTTATTGGGGCATTTATAATAATTTTTGCCCTTTGTGGTAACCTCCGAAACGATTTGGCCTGATTTGCAGATGGGGCATTGCATGGCCAGGTCTGTTTCGAATTTACTGATCTCTTTCTCTATATTCTCATCTGTCGTTTCCAACGGCTCAGGCGCTGTTTCCTCATCCTGAGTTGATGCTTGAGTGGCTAACAAATCTTCGGATGTTGTAGCAGAAGCTGAAATGGTCACCTCATCCAGTTTGGATCTTTGGTTTAGATCATGCTTAAGATGGCGGCTTCGATTTTCAACCCCCGTGGACATATTCGATAATATGTCGGTATCATCCAAATTATTTTCTGGTTGGGAACCTTCCGGATCTTGACGGTTTTGGGATTCTGATTCAACGGCTGCCAGGTCTGAATCGTCTTTGTTAGGTACGTCGGAGGGGGTTACTATCTCAGTGACTTTGTCATCAATTTCTTCAGGTTCAGGATTTTGAACCTCTTCCGCGAGATCAGGCAGAATTTCTTCTTCCTGAGCATAATGAGTATCGGTTTCAGGAATCTTTTTTACTTTGCCAAAGGACACGGGCTTGATTTCATTTTGGTTTTTGGCGGATAGCACCTTTGATTGCCGGGCCGGTTTGTTTTCGACTTCGTTGTGGATCGATTTGATCAAGCGCTGGGACACCTCATCGGATATCGATCCTTTGGGCATCTTTTGTTCGGGTATCTGTTTTTGTTCAGTTTTGTTGGGAGAGAGTTCTTGTGAGCCTTGTATGCAAACACCTTGTATCGAAAGTGTCTGATCGAATTGACGGGCAGCATCTTCTAACTCTTTCCTACCTGAAGTCGTTTCATCAAGTGCCTGGGCCATATAGGCGATCAGGTTAAGCCCCGGCATTTTCGGTAAAATGGAATCCAACAACTGAGCCACTTCAACCAGCGACTCACCAGCTATCAACCGTCCCGAATCATCCTCAACAATATACGACCTGCTAAACATTTCATCTAGCGCTTGATCAAATTGAGCTGTGGATCCGAAGCCTACTTCGGCCAGCTCAGCGTGTAGTGTCTTGCGACTATAACGATCCTCTTCTGAGATCATCTGGTCCCGCTCATTGGCAGCCTGTTCAGCCAAGAAAATAATAATTGAGATGTTTAATAAATCAATCGGCAGATTAATTAAACTGGATTGCCTGCCCAGCAGGCGCTCAAGGTGGTCTGATAATATCTGATCAAATCGCCGTCGAATACTGTCCATGGGTTCCAACGTTTTTTAATTGATGATTTTTATTTCTTATTCGCGTCTGGTTCTTCCTCAGTGGCGCTATCGTTGGTAAAAGATAGATAATTGCCATCTCTATCCACCAGAATGGACAGTTTTACCTGAACATCAAATTCCAGTTGATAGGCTACCTGGTTATCATGAACGACTAAATCACCACTCCGATATTCAACATCTTCTCCAATTTCAAGATGGTGCTTATTCTTAAAAATGTCTTCCATGACTTCCCAATCCAGTTCACCATTAATGGAATCGATCAGTTCCTGCTCTCCGGTCTTGATGACTTCGTCATTGGTAATTTTCATTAACCCACCTCATTTTGCCTAAAAGGGTTTTAGTATTTTGATTCATTGATTCAAATTTAGTGGATCCAGCTTATGCTTTGGAAATTACAATTATGAATATTGAAGCAAATCCCATACCAACATCCCGCAATCTCAAATTAATATTTGGTATGAGATTTGCAGTAATTTCTTGGAATTATAAGGTAAAGTTTCATGGCAGCTATTATCTCTCTTAAAAGTATACAGCAGGTTGTATCCAGCCTGCCCTACCCCAGTGCAAAATCGCTGAAAAGTCGACTGATTCAGGCGGTAATGCAATATTATGAAGAAGCGGATACGGTTCGAACGCTGCAGTTCATTCCTTCCGAGGCCCTTATACAGAAGCTTTGGCCGACTGCTAACAATCCGGATTTAATAAGAAAAAAACAGAAAAACCTAAGCAGTGTGCGCTCGTCCGTAAATATCGATTTAAAAAAACTCGCCTCGGATGGCGATAATCCAGATGGTCTTCAGTTGAACAGTACCAATATTTTTGTGATGTCCGAAGAAGCCAAGGACAAGGCCCTGGATGCAATCCTCGATAAGATGCCTGGAGATACCCCTGCCAGCCTGGATGAAATCACCAAAATATTGCAAATGGTTGATGGGATGCTTTCAAAATTGGAGCAAAATGGGACCAATGAAGGTGCCGACCGTCAACATTTTGTCACTGAGTTAAAATCCGTCGTCGATGGGATTACCCAGAAAATCGGCTCAGACACTTTTGATACTGGAGACAACGGAGTCTCAGATCCCCGGATCCCGGAGAACCTAGCCGATCAACAGAACACCGATTCACACCTTGAACCGGAATCAAGTCGTACGCCGATGGGAGATGGGCCTGATACTGGGACCGCCCTCCACCAGGGTGATGGTTTAGGTAGTGGTCATGGTAATGATACCGAGGGTGGTTCCCATCATTCTGAATCCGCGATGGTGGCTGATGATAAGCTGAAAGGCGATGATGACGAACTCGAAGACCCTGAGTTCGTAAATGATATCGAGGAAGAAGACATCGAGCTCGCAGATGATATCGTGGCAGAGGAACCCGAGTTCGTAAATGATCCCGATGAAGCCGTAATCGAGATTGAGGACAATGCCGTTTCCTCCGACGACGGGGGGGATGAAGCCGGCGCGGATCAAGGCGGCTCGACCGGAGCTGCGGCAGACGGCAGTGCCGGTCTGGGCCAGGGTTTAGAAAGTGGTGCTGACAAGGGGACAGAAGGAGCCTCCCAGGCCGGCCAGGGCAATAATCAGGAAACCGGGATCGGCGCTGGTGATGGGTCTGGCGCGAGCGACCCCGGCCCTCAGCATGTCGATGCGGTCTTATCAACCGATCTTGAGCACGAACCGTCGACTGAGGATGGAATTGAAGACGATGAGCTCGAGGAACTTGAATTCGTTGATGACGCCGAACTGGCCGGTGAAGACGGTGCCGGTGGTCCCGGTCGCAGTCTAGGTGATGATCCCCACTCGAACGTACCTGAATTCGACATTCCCGATGCAGATGCCTTTGAGGAACTGGAAGACGACGAAGTCGATTTGGAAGAGCTTGAGTTCGTGGATAGTATCGATCCTGCCGGCAGCGGGGGAGATGAACCTAACCCGGGCACCGGCAACACTGCCGGCGATGGTGCTAGCGCAGCTACCGGTCCAGGAGAGAACATCGAAAGTGGTATCGGCATTGCCGGCGGAGATAGCGGAAGCACAGGCAAGACAAACGGTAGTGGTGATGCTGGCGGCATTAATGTCGGCCAAGGTGATCGGGACGGGAGCGGCGATGGCGCTGGAGACGGGGGCTCAGCAAGCGACCCCGGATCTGAACTGTTGGATGGAGACACGATCCAAGGATTTGAGGATAATGTAGACGATGTCGACATTATCGATGCTGACGAACTCGAAGACCCTGAGTTCGTAAATGATATCGAGGAAGAAGACATCGAGCTCGCAGATGATATCGTGGAAGAAGAACCCGAGTTCGCAAATGATCCCGATGAAGCCGTAATCAAGCTCGAGGATAATGCCGATTTCTCCAACGACGGGGGTAATGGAACCGGCGCGGATCAAGGCGGCTCGACCGGAGCTGCGGCCGACGGCAGTGCCGGTCTGCGTCAGGGTTTAGGAAGCGGTGCCGACAAGGGGACTGACGGAGCCCCCCACGCCGGCCAAAGCAATAATCAGGAAGCCGGGATCGGCGCTGGTGATGGGTCTGGCGCGAGCGACTCCGGCCCTCA
Organism: uncultured Desulfobacterales bacterium; assembly: GCA_964452555.1. Taxonomy (GTDB): domain Bacteria; phylum Desulfobacterota; class Desulfobacteria; order Desulfobacterales; family B30-G6; genus B30-G6. The sequence goes on along the minus strand of CAYVMI010000016.1, from coordinate 6,178 downwards.
GCATATCGATGCGGCTTTATCGTCCGATCTTGAGCACGAACCGTCGCCTGAGGATGAAATTGAAGACGATGAGCTCGAGGAACTCGAATTCGTTGATGACGCCGACCCGGTCAATGAAGACGGTGCCGGTGGTCCCGGTCCTGATCCCGGTCGCGGCCTAGATGATGATCTCCACTCGAACGTACCTGATTTCGACATTCCCGATGCAGATGCCATTGAGGATCTGGAAGACGACGAAGTCGATTTGGAAGAGCTCGAGTTCGTCGATAGTATCGATCCTGCCGGCAGCGGGGGAGATGAACCTAACCCGGGTACCGGCAACACTGCCGGCGATGGTGCTAGCGCAGCTACCGGTCCAGGAGAGAACATCGAAAGTGGTATCGGCATTGCCGGCGGAGATAGCGGAAGCACAGGCAAGACAAACGGTAGTGGTGATGCTGGCGGCATTAATGTCGGCCAAGGTGATCGGGACGGGAGCGGCGATGGCGCTGGAGACGGGGGCTCAGCAAGCGACCCCGGATCTGAACTGTTGGATGGAGACGCAATCCAGGGTTTTGAGGATAATGTAGTCGATGTCGACATCATCGATGAAGACGAACTCGAAGACCCTGAATTCGTAAATAATATCGAGGCGGAAGAACCCGAGCTCGTTATTGATGCCGATGAAGCCGTAATCGGGCTCGAGGACAATGCCGTTTCCTCCGACGACGGGGGGGATGGAGCCGGCACGGATCAAGGCGGCTCGACCGGAGATGCGGCCGACGGCGTTGCCGGTCTGGGCCAGAGTTTAGAAAGTGGTGCTGACAAGGGGACTGACGGAGCCCCCCACGCCGGCCAAAGCAATAATCAGGAAGCCGGGATCGGCGCTGGTGATGGGTCTGGCGCGAGCGACTCCGGCCCTCAGCATGTCGATGCGGCCTTATCAACCGATCTTGAGCACGAACCGTCGACTGAGGATGGAATTGAAGACGATGAGCTCGAGGAACTTGAATTCGTTGATGACGCCGAACCGGCCGGTGAAGACGGTGCCGGTGGTGAACCAGGACCTGGTGGTCCCGGTCACGGTCTAGGTGATGATGCCCGCTCAAATGCAACTGAATTCGACATTCCCGATGCAGATGACATTGAGGATCTGGAAGACGACGAAGTCGATTTAGAAGAGCTCGAGTTCGTGGATAATGTCGACCCTGCCGGCAGCGGGGGAGATGAACCTAACCCGGACACCGGCAACACTGCCAGCGATGATGCTAGTGCAGCTACCGGTCCAGGAAAGAATATCGAAAGTGGTATCGGCATTGCCGGCGGAGATAGCGGAAGCACAGGCAAGACAAACGGTAGTGGTGATGCTGACGGTATTTATGTCGGCCAAGGTGATCGGGACGGGAGCGGGGATGGCGCTGGAGATGGGGGCTCAGCAAGCGACCCCGGATCTGAACTGTTAGATGGAGACACGATCCAGGGTTTTGAGGATAATGTAGACGCTGTCGAGATCATCGATGATGACGAACTCGAAGACCCTGAGTTCGTAAATGATATCGAGGAAGAAGACACCGAGATCGCAGATGATATCGTGGAGGAAGAACCCGAGTTCGTTATTGATGCCGATGAAGCAGTGATCGGACTCGAGGATAATGCCGATTTCTCCAACGACGGGGAGCCGTTTGAACCTGCTGGTGGCGCTGCTGAATCCGACCTGGGCGTTTCCGGGGACAAGGATGGGCCTTCCGGTACCAGCCTGGGGGAAGTCCCCAAAGGCAGTTCTGACGATCTTGACGGTGAGCAATATTCAGCCGGTGATACCGCCGATCAGGCTTCTCCGGATAATCTGTCAGCGGATAATGGCCTTGATCGGGTTGAAGCCCTGGGCGTAGAAGAGGTGCCCGATTGGTCGCAAAATCCCCAAAAGGCCAAACTTCTGGCCGAAGAATTTAATCGTTCCCTGGCGGCAATGGATAAGTTTTACAATCAATATGTAATCATTCCAAAGGGCAGCTATGTAGTCGGAAGCCTGCAGTCCAACGGAAGGCAAAAGTTGGAAAGGACTATTGAGCTGCCCGAGTATTATATCGGAAAGTTCCCGGTTACCAATGCCCTTTTCGAGCTTTTCATCGAAAATACCGGTTACCAAACTACGGCCGAAAAACAAGGAAAGGGAACCGTTTACACAGGCCGATCTCAACACATAAAGGATACGCAAACCGGTCGGGAGCATAAAATCTGGCATGCCGATATCCAATGCCAAACGGTTTCCGGTGCTTGCTGGTATCAGCCCAGGGGACCAGGCAGCACCATTCATAAAAAGAGAAATCATCCGGTTGTGCAAGTCAGCCTGCAAGATGCCATGGCCTTTGCAGCCTGGACCGGTAAAAGACTACCCTCGGAAACAGAGTGGGAGGCTGCCGCCCGGACCTTGGACAGCCTGACGTTTCCATGGGGAAATGTATGGCAAAGTGGTGGCTGCAATATCGAAGAATCTGGTATCAGCGACACAACTCCAGTTGATACTTATCTGGATTTTATTAACAAATTCGGTGTGGCCGATACACTGGGCAATGTCCTTGAATGGACGTCCTGCACTGCCAACGGGGATGCCGATAAGGATCTAAGCGCCGACTATATTGTTAAAGGGGGTAGTTGGATATCAGGACCGGAACTACGGCTTCATTCACAATTTCAACAGACTTCCGAGGGGCATTCCAACCTGCTGGGATTCCGCTGTGTTGCATTTTAGCATAACCAAAATATTGACGAATCTGGTACGATTAGTATATCATGGGGTTTAAAGTGCTTGGCGACTCACCACAATTTTTTTTAGAACATTCCTCCAAACCGCATAGGTGAATTATGGCACGCATCCTAATCATCGATGACGACGAACAAGTCCGATCCGTTTTACAAAAGATGCTCGTACGCGCCGGTTACGAAGTTGCATCTGCCGCTAACGGCAAGCAAGGCATCCGTATTTTTAACGAGAATCCCTTCGATTTGGTAATAACGGACATTTTAATGCCGGTAATGCCTGGCAGCCGTCTGATTTCAATTCTGCGAGAGGAACATCCCAACGTAAAAATAATCGCCATCTCCGGAGGTGGCAGTATGAATCAACCCGGGAGCTATTTAACCCTGGCCAGCGATCTGGGTGCTCAGCAAATCCTTCCCAAACCCATTAAATTTGAAGAATTGATAGCCGCTGTGGAAGAAGCGCTTGCAGATATGTATACGAGTGGTTGACGCATCCATCCGATCGTACTCAAATAAAACTTGGCACGTATTTATAAAGCTCAGGTCGCTTCTTAGTGCATCTTCCAAACGCCGACAAGCCGCAACAATCGGGATCGAAATCGGGATCGGGATCGGAATCGAATTGGTAGTCTAATAAACCGGTTCCGATTTCGATACCGATCCCGATAGCGATATGGATGATATAGTCCGGCACCAAAATGTAAGCGTTTTCAGCATATACTAGTTTTCTATAATAGGTTCCGATACAAGAGAATGAATCTATCTCACTTGCGAAGCATCCTGCCGGATTGTTGAGAAGCATGCAAACAGCTCGCGATCACCGCACTTGCCAGCCCGAAAGCAGCAAAAATCCAGATTGCGCTGTTGTAATTTCCGCTAGCATCATAGAGATGACCGGTTAGAACCGGTCCAATTGCGCAACCGCCGCAAGCGAAAACATTGGTTATACCCAATAGATAACCATGTGACCGTAAACCAAAGCTGTCGGCCACTAATCCCGGCATGACAACCGATGCACAGGCAAAACCGAAAGCAAATATTGCAGCAAAAAGATAAAACTCCCATAACATGGTAGCTTGCTTCAGCCATAAAAGACTTGCAAACATTGTTATCAGGGCAATCACCAGCGTCGGTTTACTTCCAAAGCGGTCAACGCAGATGCCGATGGTTATTTTCCCGACGGATATCATTCCACCCATAAATGCCAATGCAAATGCCGCCTGGGGCGGATTGATATCCTGAGCAATGGCATATGCCGCAAAATGAGCCATTACGCCGTATGCGGCGTAACCCCAACACAGTAAAAGGCCACATATTAACGCGAGCTGGCGCCCACCGCCGGTTGGCAGCAACTGACCATGCGCAAGAGATTCCTCATTAGTATCGCTATACCTAGGGTTTTGTAATTTTGAGTCCGGACTTTCTGGTGAATAAACACCCGTAGGGAACCATTTGCTAATCCCACAAATGACCACGAGGGCTACACCTCCCAAGATGCCAAACGAGAAACGCCACCCGATTATTCGCAGGAAATAATCGGCGAACGGGGTTATAATCAAGGAACCCACTCCCAACCCGGCAATAACGATCCCCATCATGAGTCCCCGTTTGGTGGAATACAATCGTGTTATGGTAGAGGCCAGGGGAGCATATGTACAACTTAATCCCAAACCAAGAAATAATCCGTAGCAAAGGTAGAGCTGCCATAAAGTTTGGATAACTGACATACCGATGCATGCAACGGCAATCAAAATTCCGCATCCAAAAACAACTTGTCGTATGCCCACACGATCGGCAATGCGTCCGGCATAAATGCCTCCTAGCCCTTCAATGAAAATCGCGACGGCGAAGGCCCCGGCGGTATTGGCACGGGACCAACCAAATTCTTCCAGCAGGGGAATCAAAAAAATACCAAAACTGTAATAGATTCCCCATGCCAGCGTCATTACGGTAAAAGCGCCGACCACCACCAGATAACGGTCGTCACGGGTGTATTGCTTTAATTGTGCGAGGCTTAAAAGTTGAGTCATAGGTGGCCTCATTCCATCTGGGAAACGGCCATGTTCATTTCAGTGGAAAGGGCTCAAATCGGGCAGACTGAATTTTGGTCCCTTACCACAGGTCGCCAAGAAAAGATACAGGAATAAGGCCGGAATCAAACCGGCATATTGATAATCAAAGTGATGTGTTAATATAGAAACAAGCATGACAGGTCATCTTTCTTTTTTGCGCTTATCTATAAAGCTCAAGTGGCACCCTAAGCAGGCTGACTGGTGTTCAGCTTTAATCCAGGCAACTGTTTGAGTTCTTTAATCACTGTTAGGCCGCCGTTAGGAAAACAGTTAATATGGTTATATGACCGCCTATATGGCTGTAATATCTTTTCGTTGGAGAGCGGCGGCGGCCGTTACAGTGCTTTAAGAACGAGTTTTGGCTGGAAAAACTGAACACCAGTGAGCCTGATCCTATTAACTTGAGCTTTATGGATAACCACGTTCTTTTTTATGAAAAGATGCCTGTTTCACCGGATTTAACGTTGATAATACGATCTCTGTATGACCGGAACCATCACGATCTGGACATGAACTAATGTGTAAACATTTCAAATAATTTCAGTTTATTATAATATGATCAAAACATAAACAATTGCACACCTGCGGCCTAAATTGATGTCTTGACACATAAAAATAAAAAAAATGCTAAAGTTCTAAAAAAAACTTGCCGATAGGGTGTGTGTTAGAAAATGGCAAACTGTTCGAAAGAGCAGGACGCAAAGCCACTGACCTAAATCTGAAGTATAAGATAGGGTTGCAGGGTTGCCTAACAAGCACATATGACAACTTGTCACATGACCATTTACTGCATTCTCAACTCCATTCGGTCATGCCCTAGCCCATCTCATCTTAATTTGTTCCCGGTGGCTTGAATTCAGCATTATGCTGTCAACAAAGGAGGCCACTCATGATGTTTTCTATCAACAGCAGTTTATCGGCTCTCATGGCATATGGAAAAAAGATGGGTGTACATGCCAACAATATCGCCAATATGTACAGTGAAAATTATGATCGTAGCCGAGCCATCATAAAAGAAGGTCCCAATCATACGGTTAGCGCCGACATCGACCGTGTGGAAGCACCAGAATACCCGGTTACGGCCACTGAAGAAGGCCAAGTGGCTGAAAACGATACCGGGCCGCCGGAACCGCACTCGAATGAACCGCCAATTTTACCGGCATCCAACAATGTCGACCTTGCCACCGAAATAGTCGGTGTTACGGTTGCCACAAACGCCTACGAAGCCAATACAAAGGTGATCAAAGCTCAGGAGGAGCTGCTCGGAACGGTTTTGGATTTGCTAAGCTGATGCCCACCAGGGCACACTAAAGGGTCCATAGGTGTTGTTAAAATAATGTTTCCTATGGTGCAACACTCAGGAT
>CAYVMI010000015.1:13045-106905 GCA_964452555.1 uncultured Desulfobacterales bacterium | reverse complement strand
CTTCTCTTGTAAGTTCTTCAACTTGAATGTAATCGTCCTTTGTTTCTAATCGTATGTTCATATAGCGTTGTCTCCTACCTCTGTTCAGCTAACAAGTATTATACGGCCTAAATGACCGCGGAAATGCTGCAAAAAGTGCAGCCTAATCTGCAAAAGATGGTTTCAGCATGAAGCATTATTTTTCAAATAGTTGAATCCCAAAATTCGGTTTTCTAAAATGGTCTTATACTGCATAAAACACCGCCTATCCCGAACTTTTGAATGCTCTTATTGTTGGAGTGTTCTTGTAGAAATTGCAGCATCAGCAAACGTTTGTAATAAATGTCCCATAAGTTGTGATTTATAATACGACTGCACCTTACCAGCCACCCCGGATCAACCGAATTATTCAAAATTCGGGTTAGGAAAGTATTAAGCCGGCAGCGACACAAAAAACTTAGTATTTATTAGCATTGCCAAATTAAAATCACAACATATTTCAATAGATTGTATGGCCGAATTTGATCGATCGCTGAATTTCATAAAGAAGTCATATTATGAATGGAGAGATATGATTTAGGTATAGTGAATTAAAAAATGGGGGAAAGTCACGGAATTTGTGGATCTCGGAGTCAGGTCTTCATTCTTGACGATTAATTTTTGTCATAATGGATGAAGACCTTCTTGTCTACTTAACTTTTTTTCCTGTAATCGTGTTTATTGCTTTTTCTAAGGCCTGATTGAAGTCCTTTGAACGATTCATCATTAAAAAATGGTCCGCTTTTTTCAAAACAATGGCATCGAAGGAAGACATATGTCGCCGGTTTGCTTCATAGTTGATGGGCCACAGATCCCCGTTTACGGTTATGACGGGAATGCGGATTTCATCAAACATCCTGGCCGCTTCCCCTGTTATGTACTGTGACAACATTTCTTTCATCGCGCTGATTGCAACGGCAGGCGGCGCGGCAGACATATCCGCCAGAATCCACTCGCGGAGCTGCTTATCTGTGTCAGGTGAAATCATCTCTGCTGCGAATTGCCGGCTACCGGTTCGAAAATCCTTTTCCAGCGGGCCGGTCATTCCTTCAAGCGCTTCACGGGTCAGCGGGTATTCAATATTTTCAAGCGTATCGATACCGATCAGCCCCATGACTATGTTCGGCATGAGCCGGGCCGCCTCAGCGATGACCGTACCGCCCATGGAATGGCCGATCAGAATAACCTTGCTGCTGCCGCTAGCTTCTGTCACCGCACGTACATCCTCTCCGAACAGTTTCATGGTGTACTGCGAACGTGCCGAACCCGAGTGGCCGTGGCCGGCAAGGTCAAGTGCAACCACACGGTGATTTTTTGAAAAGTATGGCAGTTGTTCACGCCAGTAGCGGGCATCGCAGCTCCAGCCGTGCACGAACACCAGCGTCGGCTCTCCAGCGCCGTGGATCTCATAGGAAATCGGGGTGCCGTCTGCGGAAAGAACGACATAGGGCCACTTTGCTTGGGCCGGCATGGCTCCCAAAGTCAAAAACAGGACGACAAAAAAGATGGCCAAGCCTATCGAATATCTTGTCCCGGATTTAAAATAATTTCTGCGTTGCATACAAACGTCCTTTTTTGAGACCTTCATGAGTTGTTCCCCTATCTAAGTATGGGCGATAGCCAGGCAGCAACGACAATCACTCCACATAGAGCCAGTGCGCCTGCCTGCCAGGACAACTTGGGCGGATCAGGACAAAATTTATAATAAACACCACCCAATACCATGCCCGACAACAGGCCGAAAAGATGGGCCATGATATCGGTGCGGGTGGACGCGCCCAGAAATGCCAGCAGGGCCAGGCCGGCCCCCAGGGGCAGCCAGATCTGAAATCGGCTGCCCGGAGATCGGATTCTTTTGATAAATTGATATGCGCACAGCAGGCCCACGGCCCCGAAAACGGCCGTGGATGCGCCGATGGCGCGGTGGCCGTAGGCATAAAAATAGGCGTTGATCATATTGCCGCTGATGCCGCTCATCAGAATCAGCAGCCAGCCCATGCCCCAGCCGGTTACCGAGCAGACCCCCGTGGCAAAGACCGCCACCCCTGCCAGGTTCCCGGCCAGATGGACCACATCCGAGTGCAGAAGCAGCGCCGTGGTACTCCGGTACCATTCGCCCTTTAAGATATGGCTGGCCGAGGAGGCATAGGTTCGATGGATTGCGGCCAGATCCGGGCTGGTGTGCACGGCCACGTACAAGGTCAGCAGGATCAGTGCGCCCCAGGTGCCGGCCCATGTCTTGCGATATTGTGTAAAGGACGATTCCGCCTCAGGTTCAACCTCCCGGTTCTCGGAAGCGTAGGCATCTATAGTTTTTTGGGCCTCATCCACTGCATCATCGGCTACCCACAACTCCCAACCGCCGGAACCGGATTTTACTTCATGTTTGATGCCGGCCGTAAGCAGAACGAGGCCAAAGGTATCGGCCTGTTCGCGGTCGAGGTCATGGTAGAGACGTTGCATAGCTTTAGCTTTTTAGGTGGTTAGGCTGTTAGACTATTAGGGCGCCAACTGTTGACCGCCTAATAGCCTCACAGTCTTCAGCCTAACAGCCTAAACAGCTTTGCACCTAATTATAGAAACATACAAGGCAGGCCTGTCAAATGTCAGAATCAGTTATGTTTCCAATTCAGACTTAAGCTGCCCCAAGACCTCATCCGACATCTTGAATGAGTGCTCCGGCGCCGGAAACGCTGCGGTCTGAACCTCTTTTTTGTATTCGCCCAGGGCTTCCAGGATGATCGGCCGGATCTGGGTATACTGCTTCACAAACTTGGGTATGAACTTGTCAAACAATCCCACCATGTCATGGGTCACCAGGACCTGGCCGTCCACATCCACACCGGCCCCGATGCCGATAACCGGCACGCTGACCGCTTCGGCCACCAGCTTGCCCAGGGGCGCGGGAACCGCCTCCAGGATCATGGAAAATACGCCGGCTGCCTCCAGGGCCTTGGCATCTTCGATAATGCCCCTGGCTGCGGCCGCATCGCGACCCTGCATTTTAAAACCGCCCAGGGCACTTGCTGTCTGCGGCGTCAGGCCGATATGCCCCTGAACCGGGATGCCCGCCTTGACTATGGCCTCAATGGTGGGTGCAAAATCAACGCCGCCTTCGAGTTTGACCACGTCGCAGCCGCCCTCCTTCATCAGGCGGCCGGCATTGCGAATGGCTTCGGGAATGGAAATGTTGTAGCTCATAAAGGGCATATCCCCCACGATCAATGGTCCCTTGCAGCCGCGCACCACGGCCTGGATATGGTGGATCATATTTTCCATGGTAACTTCCACGGTGCCGTCCAGGCCCATGACCACCATGCCCAAAGAATCGCCAACCAGGACGATATCCACCCCGGCTTCGTCCGCCAAAAGCCCAAACGGATAATCGTAGGCCGTCATCATCACCAGCTTGCGGTTTTCCTGTTTGGCCTGACGGATGTCCAATATGGTTACTTTTTGACTACTCATGATTATATCTCCTTATATTATTAATAAAATCTCATATGCTCCTGATACTTTTTCTATAATAACCGGTTTTAAGTTTTAGGTGTTAAGTTTTAAGTTGGTTCACAGCTAACTGCTGAGGGCTTGTCACCGTCCTAAAACCTAAAACTTAAAACCTAAAACGGATGTTCCCTAATTATAATGTGATTGTAGCGTCTCAACCAACGCCGTCAAGGTTCTGTTGACCGGCACCTCGATCCCCAAGCGCTCGGCCTCCCGAACCACGGCACCGTTGATGGTGCCGATTTCCGTGAGACGCCGGTTGTCCACGTCCTGACCCATGGATGAACGATTGCCGCTGGTGGCCCGGGCGATTTCCAGAACATGCGCGACCGCATCCGGCCGCACAGTGATATCCTGGGCCTGGGCCACGGCCATGGCTTCTTTAACGGCGGCCTCGGAAAGCCAGATGGACTGCTCCAGATCCACGAGCTGGCCATTCTTTATACCGGTCAAAGCCGTGATGGCGTTGATGCCCACATTGATTAGAAGCTTGTCCCAGATTAGACGGCGCACATCAGCCACCACTTCGGTCTCGATACCGGCGGCGGCGAGCAAACCGGCCGCTTCCCGGGCCCGGTCGGATTCATCCAGATGCCACATGCCGATGGTGGTGGGCCCGATGCCCGCATGCCGAATTTTGCCGGGCCCCAGCATGGTGGCCCCGTATGATGTGGTGCCGGCCACGACGCGCCCGGAATCGATCTCTTGGGCGATCTGATCGGCATTGCCCAGGCCGTTTTGCAGGGTCAAAACCAGACCCTTGTCACCGGTCAGCTTTGCAGCCGTTTTGGCGGCCGCCGCGGTATGAATCGATTTGACAAACACGATCACCAGTTCACAACCGCCGACTTCGGCAGAATCAGTGGTGGCATTCAAGGCCACCTGACGGGTCTGGTCCTCTCGTTCGACGCTCAGACCGGCATCCTGAATGGCGGCCACGTGCTCGGCCCAGACATCGATCAGCCAGACTTCCTGACCGGCTTCCGCCAGAAGCGCACCGAACAGACTGCCCATTGCTCCGGCGCCTACTACTGCAATACGCATTTTCTACTCCTAATACACTTAATATTGATCATTAATTAGGGTCTTCTCTTTTTTAGTTGGAGGAAAGGGCTCCAAATTTCGGGTCAAGGGAAATCTAGCTCGGGCTAACCCTATAGTTGCCTAAACAACATGGTAAATTATCAATAATGATCTGTTACTATAAAAAATGTTGTAACGATACCGTCATTTTCTGAATATCTCCAAATGTGAATTCCAAGGATGAGATCTATTTTACCATGTTGTTTACCCTCCGGCTTTTGCAATTTTAGGGTATATGTTATCGAAATCGCTATCGCTATCGACAAGACTTCTACCAACAGCATTTCTACAACAAACCGGGAGATGATCCTTAAACAGTTTTATCCATTGACTTGGGCATCCGGTGGATACAGATAATGCAGCGCCGCCAGGGCATATATTTCGGCGGTTTGCGCCAGTTGATCCAAATCCACCCACTCGTCCACCTGATGCGGCACCTCGCGATCTCCGGCTCCCATGGTAACGATCGGAATCTGTTTCCAGGCCCATAGATAGGTACCATCGGTGGCTCCGGGGACACCTGCATACACCGGATCTGTGCGCATAACCTGGCGGGACCCCCAGTCTGCCGCCTGCACCACCGGATCCTGTGGATCCGTATAGGTGCAAGGACGATCAGTCAGAAACGCTACCTCGACCCGCAATTCCCGATCTCTATCCAACTGCAGCGTCTGGTCATAGCTCTGGTAATGGTCTTCCACGCTCTGTCTTACATTCTGCGCAAGCGATTCCAAATCTTTCTTTATTTTGTCGTGGGATTGGCCTGTGATCGTGCGAACATCCACAAGCACTCTGGCATCACCCGGCATGACGTTTAATTGTGCTGCCCCCCCCGCCGGTGCCTGCATGACCGTGGGCGTAAAACTCGGCCACCCCAGGTACTCATCTTTACCTAAGCTTTTGACAGCCTCGCTTTCGAGCCGATGCAGGCCTTTAATCAACTCAGCCATAGCAGGAGCCGTATTGAGCCCGGCCAGCGGCATGGCACCATGGCTCATACGACCGCTTAGGCTATATGAGGCCCGGATAGCGCCTTTTTGGGATGTGCAAATCATCCCGTCCTGGGGCTCACAAATTATTGCACCGGTGACATCGTCGGCATGTCCGCGCTTGATAAAATCCTGAACCCCTAACATCTGGTCTTCTTCATCGCATAACACCCCACCGACAATACTTCCGGATAGCTGCAAACCTGATTTCCTGATGGTGTCCATGGCAATCAGCATGGCAGCCAGATTACCCTTGGTATCGTTGGTACCGCGTCCATACATGCGCCCGGCTACAATTTCAGCACCAAAGGGGTCGTATTTCCAGGCCTTGACATCACCGGGCGTGACCACATCGGTATGGCCTTCAAACATCAGTTTTCGATTGCCGCGGCCGCCTGTCCAATTAACGATTACATTGGGGCGTTCCGGAGCCACCTGATCCACCTGTACCTCAAATCCCTTTTTACGCGCCCAATGGGCCACATGTTCAGCCGCTGCCTGTTCACTGGTGCCGGCAACTGGATCCCATACCGAATTGATTCGGACCAAATCCGCAGTCAATTTAAAAAGCTCTTTATTATCAACCGCACTCAGAACCTGTTTTACAATTTCATTTGATATCATCGTCAAAAACCATTTAAAATTAAGCTCCCCACATCAAACCTCAGTCGAGTCGCTGCGGGGCATGAGAATGAACCCTCGAAGGGGCCGAAGCCTTGGCCTGCTGGTAGTCGCTGATTTGTGCAGGGAGTTGAGTTAAAATGACTTACAATCATAAAACCAGCGAGCTATATCCAATTTCGCTAAACCACGCCCCCCCATCCAAAGGCTGATTATTTTGCTGTCCCGCCAGTGTTTCTCGATATGACCTTCCCGAACATAGCCCTGTGAGCCCATCAAATCGATTGCTTTATTGATAAGGATTGTCATTTGGTCCGTAACAAAAAGTTTGGTGGCTCTGGTTTTAGCTAAAAATTCAACCCCGGTTGGGTCGATACCATAGAGATCCGGGGCTGTCATCATTCTTGCTTTCATATATGTATCGGATCTACTGACTTCTATCATCATAGCAATGTCAGCGAGGATAGATGCTGTCATACTGTGTTCTTTCAACAGCTTACCACCTACTTCGCGTGTGTCGCACCACGCCTTTAACAGCTCGTAGCAATTTCGCATGATACCGATGGCATGTGCTGCGGAACCAATATTGCCGGCATTCATAAACATTCGTGCTGCTATGGCATCATCTCCGGGTTTTGGGTTGGCTCGATTCTCTTTAGGCACGCGAACATTGTCAAACCAAATGTCACTGTTCTTATCTCCTGACATACCCGCCTTCTGGTAAGGTTCACCCTGTTTAACACCCGGTGTATCGGCTGGCACATATATGATTGCGAAAGCCTCATCATCTTCGACGCCGGGATTGGTAGTACAAAATACTGCGAATATATCAGCCAGACCACCGGAATTCGTAGGCCATAGCTTATGACCATTTATTACCCATTCATCACCATCGAGTTCAGCGGTTGTGGCAATATACTTACCATGCGTTCCATCAATATTTTCAACATCCGAACCGCTTCTTGCATCTGTGATTGCCGCACATCCGACAAACAGCTTATCCGTTTGGCAGGCAAGGGGGGCGAACTTCTCAATCAGGATTGGATTCGGGGTTGGCGCCAACATGGGCATAAATGTCCAATTGATGCAACCTGCTGCCGTAGATATGCCGGAATCGCCCCTGCTCATTTCTTCATTGAGTAGGCAGGCGGTAATCAAATCCGATTCCAATCCACCATATTCTTTTGGCCAGGGTGCACACTGCAAACCAAAATCCAACATGAGTTTCTCAAGAATTTTGGTGTAAACCTTGTGATCTTTCCAATCCTCATCAAGCTCGTGTCGAATCGGCATTATTTCCTTTTCTACAATTTCCCGACAACTTTCGACAATTCTTTTTGTTTCGTCACTAATCCACTCCAGCGGCAATGAAAACTTGTCTTCAAATTTCATCATCAATATCCTTCCCAATATGTTAATAACTTTTTTATCGGCTTCATCAATCCCCTTCCAGCAGGTTTTTTGACCGGATGGCAGATAGGAAATTGATTGAACCTCAACGTTGTCATGTTGTTTATGCAACGATGAGGTTATTAGGCACAGAGCATATCAAAATGGTGTTTGCACGGCAATACGTTATTAAACAAGGACCTGGATCCTTCCCAATTAAAGGATTGAGAATAGTTCATCAAATTTCAGGCAAGATTCAGGAAGCAACGCGCGGCAAGAAAATTAATCTTGTCATTTCTCTATTATTTTTTTATAAAGCCAAGCTTAAATATCGATTTGGGGCTGTTTCATGAAAATTTCATATATCTGGTTCGACATCGGCTATACCCTGCTGCGCATGAAGCGGGAGATAACCTATTGCCAAGCATTGAAAACCTTTGGGGAAAATATTCCCGTGGAAACCCTGGAAAGGGAGTTCCATTGGGTGGATAAGCTGTTCATGCGGGAGTACCCCGGTGTCTTTTTGAAGGGCAGAGGGGTTTACATGCCCTGGTTTCTGGGGGTTCTGAACTACCGTCTGGGCCTTGCCCTTGATGTTTCCGAAGTTGACAAGCGCTGGGAAAAAATTCAACTGGCAACCGAAGACTATTGGACCCCCTTTGACAATGTGCACGAGGTGCTCACGGAGTTCAAAGAGAGCGCTCTACGCATGGGGGTCATATCCAACTGGGATCAATCCGCCCGGGGCCTGCTTGAGCGTCACGATCTGATCGGGTATTTCGACCACTGCATTATCTCATCGGAAGTCGGTATCGACAAGCCCGATCCTGCTATATTCAACCTTGCCATGCAAAAGGCCGATGCCAGTCCCCGGGAATGCATTTACATAGGCGATAACTATTACGACGATGCTGTGGGCAGCCGCAAAGTAGGCATGCAGGCCCTTATATTGAACCGTTTTGGCACATTGGGGGTGGAAGAAATTGACGATGCCCCCATCATCCAAAACCTGGCTCAGATAAAGGATCATCTGTAAGGCCAAATCATAGATCTGGTACAAGGATGGATCTTATGTCCGAATTGATCATTGGTATCGACCGCGGAGCGTCATTCACTGATTTAGCCGTTGTCCAAGATAAATCCCTTGTAGATCACCTGAGTATCGAGGCTCGAGGCTGGCATGAGATCAGCGCAGCCTTTGAGAAAATCCAGGAAAAATATCCCACCAGTCGGATTGCCTTTAGCGGTGCTTCCTCAAACATGCCCCTATATTTAAAAAAGCAGGTCGTCAATGTTCCGGAAATAGAATCCATTGGCCTCGGAGGCGCAACCCTGGCTGACTGTTATACCTGCCTGGTCATCAGCATGGGTACGGGCAGCGCCATGGTGCACGTGGATAAAGGGACGACCAACCATATGGGCGGTACCGGAGTGGGCGGCGGTACCATCAAAGGCTTGGCCAAACTCATCTGCGGTATAGAGGATGTCCATCGCTTGGAAGAACTCGCCCTCAACGGCAACGCTGCCGGTATGAACATGACCATCGGTGATCTGGGGCTGTCTAATCTCAGTTTCCTTTCAGCCGATGCCACGGTGAGTAATTTTGCCGGTATCAAATCCGACAGCCAGGAAGACAAGGCTGCCGGGATTCTGTCTCTGGTAGCGGAAACCATCGGCATTATCGCGTCTTTATGTGCCCTGCACGCCGGTTGCGGGAACAGCATTGTTGGGGTTGGCAAGGTGGCCGCCAACCGCCATATCCGCCACACACTCGACCGGGTGGGCGAACTGTATCAGACAAAATTTTTGTTCCCCGAACACGGTGGGAGTGCTACGGCATATGGTGCCGCCCTCAGCTACATGAACAAGGCCTAAAATAAACTTATGAAAAAGGGGTACAGGCTACACTGATATTAGTCTGAATGGGAACTATCCTACGCTCTCATTCATGGTCATTTGCGCTAACGCGCGTAATTCGTGGTCATTACGCTGCGCTGATATTTATTGACGCCTTTAGCGCGGAGCCGATGGCAACAATGAATGACGCCCCAAAGGGCAAATAACGGCCAAAGGCAAAATTTCATGCAAGATTCAGGTATTAAGCCATTAGGAGTATATTATCAAACTAACCATCATCGGTTGGTGGGGGGCATACCCCGGGGCCGGGCAAGCCACTTCGGGATACCTCCTGCAAACCAGGCAACACAATATACTGCTTGACTGCGGTTCCGGTGTGCTGGGACAGATTCAAACCTATCTGGACCTGGAACATATTGACGCCGTGGTCCTGTCCCACTACCATCATGACCATATCGCCGACCTTGGCTGTCTGCAGTATGCTGCCCGGGTACTGATGGATCTGGGCAAACGTGAAACACCCCTTGAGATTTACGGCCACGCTGAGGATCATCACTTTGCAGACTTAAGCTACCACGAATTCACCGTTGGCCGTGCTATCGACACGCAAATCGAGATCCAGATAGGTGAAGCTGTGTTTACGTTCTGGCCCAATGTGCATCCGGACCCCTGTTACTCCATGCGTATAAAGTCAGGCAACAAGGTACTGGCTTACATATCCGATACGCAATGGGATGATGGATTGGTGGAAGCAGCCCGGAATGCGGATTTACTGATTTGCGAATCCAGCCTTTACGATGAATACAAAGGTGTAGTAGGGGGTCATCTGACGGCCGGTGAAGCCGGCACCATCGCCCGGGAGGCACAGGCTAAAAGACTGGTGCTGTCACATCTGCCCCACTTCGGCAAGCATGTTGATCTTGTTGCTCAGGCGGCCGAAGTTTTCAGCGGTCCGGTGGAACTGGCAGAAACCGGCAAAAGCTGGGAGTTGTAGCTACGCTACGTTGTAATTTTTTGTAATTTGCCCTTCGGGCGTAATTCATTGTCGCCATCTGCTTCGCGCTGAAGGCGACAATAAATATCAGCGCAGCGTAATGACCACGAATTACGCGCGTTAGCGCAAATGACCGTGAATGACAGCGAAGCGTAGTTACCATTATGAAGACTATCGTGCAATCCGTGTCAAAAATGTTCTGTTAAAGGAAATACGACTATTTTACTCTTTGCCCTGAGGCGTTTCGGTCGCCTGATTCTTACAGTCCTGATTATCTCGACCATAGTCTTCCTGGTCATCCGGGTTATTCCCGGAGATCCGGCCCTGACCATTGCGGGCGTGGATGCCGCCGAAAGCGATATCGCGGCCATACGCGCCAAACTAGGCACAGACAAGCCCATACTCAACCAGTATCTGCAATGGATTTGGGATGTTTTCAGATTCGATTTCGGGACATCCATGACCTCGGGACGGGAGGTCAGCGACCTGATTATGGAACGTTTCCCGCTCACACTTACCCTGGCGGTGCTGGGGATCCTCCTCTCGATCTTCATCGCCATCCCATTAGGGGTCATCTCCGCGGTCCGGCGCTGGTCGTTCTGGGACTATCTGGGAATGGTGTTCTCACAGGCCGGCATGGCTATCCCCAGTTTCTGGTTGGGTATTCTGCTTCTTTTATTGTTGTCCATTAAATACAGGGTCTTCCCCCTTTTTGGTTCCGGCAGCATCAACCACCTGATCCTACCCTCCATCTCCCTGGGAATCGCGCGGGCGGCGGTGCTGTTGAGGCTCACCCGGGCTTCCATGGTGGAGGAACTCAGCAAGGAGTACGTGGTCACGGCCCGGGCCAAGGGACTTACCGAAAGGATGGTCAACTACAAGCATGCCCTTAAAAATGCACTGCTACCGGTCATCACCATCGCCGGCATACAGCTCGGCTACATGCTGGGTGGGGCGATCATAATCGAACAGGTGTTCTCCCTGCCGGGTCTGGGAAGGTTGTTTCTGTTCGCCGTTTACCAGCGGGATTTTCCCCTTATCCAGGGCGGCGTCGTTTTTGTGGCCTTTGTTTTTTCGTTTATAAATTTTGCGGTGGACATCCTATATAGCATATTAAACCCGAAAATTCGCATCAACTGATTTTACAGGAAATCTGAAACCAACAAAACACGAAACACGAATCTAAATTGAACCGAACAAACAGCACATTGCTGGAAATCAAAAACCTGGACATCAGCTTCATCCAGGCCAGGGGGACTGCGCATGCCCTGCGAGGCATTGACCTGACCCTATCGTCGGGTGAAATCCTCGCCCTGGTGGGGGAATCCGGTTCCGGCAAGACCGTGACGTCCATGAGCATCATGGGGCTCGTCCCCACCCCGCCGGCCCAGGTCAACACCGGTAGCCTGCTGTTCAAGGGTGATGAGCTCATCGGCCGGCCGCATGCTTACATGCGAAAAATCCGGGGTAGGGAAATTGCCATGGTTTTCCAGGAACCAGCCAAATATCTCAACCCCTCCCTGAAAATCGGCGAACAGATTACTGAGATGCTGATCCTGCACCTGGACATGTCCAAGCAGCAGGCTGAGGCGAAAGCGCTGGAGTTCCTGGACGTAGTGGGTTTGGGCAAAAGTCGCAGGGTATTGCACGCCTACCCGCACGAACTTTCAGGAGGGATGAAACAGCGGGCCATGATCGCCATGGCCATTTGTTGCAACCCTTCCCTTTTGATTGCCGACGAACCCACAACCGCTCTGGATGTCACCCTGCAGCTGCAGATCCTCAAGCTGATCCGTGATCTTAGAGCCACGTTTTCCATGGGCATCCTTTTCATTTCCCATAACCTGGGCGTTGTGCGTGAGATCGCCGACAGGATCGCGGTCATCTATGCCGGTAAAATTGTTGAATTGGCCTCCAACGAGGCCCTTTTCGAGAACACCCTGCATCCCTATACCACTGCCCTGCTGCAGTCGATCCCGGATGCGGAAAAGCGGGGACAGCGTCTGCGGGCTATTCCAGGGAGTGTGCCGGATGCCGAAAACATCCCTGAAGGCTGCAGTTTTCACCCGCGGTGCACCCTGGCAAGCGATAAATGCAACCAAGAAATTCCCATTACCAGGGAATATGGTCACGGCCACTCAGCGGCCTGCCACATGATTTAAATATGATTCACAAGAATTACGAATGAGATTCGTCGAGATTAAAAACCTGGAAAAAACCTATTACGGGCACGGTTTTTTTAAACGTTCTAAAAATGCCGTCAAGGCGGTTGACCGGGTGAGCTTCGGAATTGAAAAAAAGTCCGTTTTCGGACTCGTAGGGGAATCCGGTTGCGGAAAAACGTCCCTGGTGAGATCCGTATTGTACCTGGATCCTCCCACGGCCGGAGAAGTTTGGATAGACAACACCCTGCTGGGAGGGCTCAAAGCAGCCCAGTTGCGCTCTTTCCGCCGGCGCATGCAGATCGTTTTTCAGGACCCCAACAGTGCGCTCAACCCCAAGATGAATATTCAAAACAGCCTCGAGGAGGGCCTCATCAACCGCGGCCTCGAGGCCGGCCGCAGAATAAGACTGGTGAAGCGGACACTGGATCTGGTGGGCATTTCCCCTTCACACAGTTCAAGGTATCCGCACGAGTTTTCCGGGGGGCAGAAACAACGCATCGTCATAGCCAGGGCTTTGTGCATGGAACCGGACTTCCTGGTACTGGATGAGCCGGTTTCCAACCTGGATGTATCCATCCAGGCCCAGATCATAAACCTGCTCCAGGACCTGAAAAAGGAGCTTGATCTGACCTATCTCTTCATCTCCCACGACCTCAACCTGGTGGCCTATCTCAGCGACCGGATTGCGGTCATGTTCAAGGGCCGACTGGTTGAAACCGGGGCCACCGATGAAATCATGAACCACCCCATGCACCCCTATACGCTGAAGCTTTTCTCGTCCATACCGGGCATGGGCACCACCCTCACAAAAGATGATGATGCCGTCTCGCAAAAAAAGTCCACTGGTAATAATGAAATTGCTGCTGTTGGCCTCAATGCATGCAATTATTACGATTTTTGCCCCATGGTCGGCCGGGAATGCCGGGAGCAGGAATCGCAACTGGTAACAATAAAAGACAGCCATAAGGTGGCCTGTCATAAATTTCTATGAAAGATCTTTTCTTTAGAGTATATTTGGTTTTATATTCATAAATCAGCTGTGAATGAAATCTCTCCGCGGCTAGCCGCGGGGGTAATATACGTTTAGGTTTTCTTCCATTTTCATCGCAGCAAGCTGCGGAAAATTAAACCCAGGACGAATTAAACTCTCAAGATGAAGGAGGCAGTCATGAAAAAAACGTTGCTAACCACTCTGGCCGTTGCCATGTCCCTGGTGCTCATCAGTGGATTTGCCGGGGCCAAGGAACTCAACTTTGCCCTTTCGGGAAGCCCGGACACCCTTGATCCCCACAAAACGTCTGGAACCCTCACCTTTCAGACCTTAAAGAGTATTTACGACACCCTGGCCGAACCCGATCAAACCGGCAAGATTGTACCGGCCCTGGCCGAAAAATGGGACATCAGCCCTGACGGCCTGACCTGGACCTTTACCCTGCGCAAAGGGGTTGTTTTCCACAACGGCGACAAACTGACCGCCCAGGATGTCAAAGCCACCTTTGAACGCATTAAAAGCAAGGAAATCGCCTCACCCAACGCCAATGAATATGCCCCCATCACCGCTATTGAAACTCCGGATGATTTCACCGTGGTTTTGAAGCTTTCGGCGCCGTCCGCTCCGCTCTTGGGGACGCTGGCTTCGGGCTGGGGCGCTATCCTGCCCAAGAGCCTAATCGACAGCAATCATGATTTTGCCGCCAACCCCGTGGGGACCGGCCCGTTCCAGATGACCGAGTGGATCCGGGACGGCAAAATTGTGCTTGAAAAAAATAAGCACTACTGGATGAAGGGGCTGCCCAAACTGGACAAGGTGACCCTGCACATCATCCCCGAACGTGCCGTTCAGGTTCAGGGATTGATCTCCGGCCAGGTGGATGTCTCCTACATCATAGACCAGGAAGACGTTCCCATGCTGACCAGCAGCCCGGACGTTCAAATCGAAAAGAAATTGACCTCCCTGATCATGGTCATGCCCATGAACTGCAGCCGGCCGCCCCTGGACAACCTTAAGGTGCGCCAGGCCATTACCCACGCCATTGACAAGCAGAAAGTGTTGGACGTGGCCTACGGCGGAGGCAAAACTATCGGAACCTTCATGGACTACAGCAATGCCTATTACAAGGACTTTACCGACCTTTACCCCTATGATCCAGCCAAGGCTAAAAAGCTGCTGGCCGAAGCCGGCGTGGGCAAAGACACGGAACTGGAAATGTTTCTGCCCCAAAACTACCCGCCCCATGTCAAGGCCGGTGAAATTTACCAGGCCATGCTCACCAAGGTGGGCCTCAATGTCAAGATCAAGCTGGTGGACTGGTCCACCTGGATCGGTGATGTTTACCGTCAGGCCAAGTACGACTTCACCGCCATCGGCCACACCGGCAAACTAGATCCCCATGGCACGCTCGCCAAGTACGGTACCCCCAAAAGATATGTGCGCTGGGACAACCCCAAGGCAGCCGGGCTCATCGACCAGGCAGCTAAAACCGACGGGTTTGAAAATCGCAAGAAGCTTTATGACCAGGCACTGCAGATCATGGCCGAGGAAGCGCCGTTCATGTTTCTGGGATCGTCTTACCGCCGTATCGGAACCCGGAAAAATGTGAGTGATTTCCGTATGACACCCAGCCTGGACACCTTTGATTTCAGGTGGACGAACGTAAAATAAGTACTAACCCATTTATGAAAAAAAACTCGTCGACAATTTTATTTTACGTGTCAATCTTGTTCCTGGTTGTCCTGGGGGCTGCCGCAGCTGCAGCCCCGGCCATCGCGCCCTATGATCCGGTGGAACAGGACCTGGAACAGCGTTTTTCCCCTCCGGCCAAGTCGCATCTAATGGGAACGGACAACCTGGGACGGGATGTGCTCAGCCGCATCATCTACGGGTCCCGCTCGGCCCTGCTGGTGGGCATCGTGGCTGTGGCCATATCTGTCCTCCTGGGATCCCTGGTGGGTCTGGTGGCCGCCCTCTCCGGTGACCTGACCGACAACACGCTGATGCTTTTAATGGACAGCCTGCTCTCCTTCCCTACGATCCTCCTGGCCATCACCGTGGTCTCCTTCCTGGGCTACGGCCTTTTGCAGGTCATGATCGCCATCGGCGTCATCTTCAGTCCGGTGTTTGCACGGCTGGTCAGGGCCGAAGCCCTGGTGATCAAAACTGAGGGCTATGTGGAGGCATCACGCTCCCTGGGCAGCCCGATCATTAAAATCGTATTCAAACACATCATCCCCAACCTTCTGGGCAAGGTGGTGGTGCAGTGCTCCATCACCTTTGCCCTGACCGTGGTCATCGAGGCCTCGCTCTCCTACTTGGGACTCGGCACACAGCCGCCTACTCCCAGTTGGGGACTCATGCTCAAAGATGCCCGCAATTACCTGGCCCTGGCCCCCTGGATGGCCATCTATCCTGGTCTGGCCCTGGCTTTCACCGTTTTTGCATTCAACATCTTGGGGGATGTACTGTCGGAGAAGGTGAATCCGAAAATCTAAGGATAAGATATGCGCATCGGCATATTGTCCGACATCCATGTGGACATCAATCAGGACGCCGGCAAGCCGGTCATGCAGGGCCTCAAGGCGGTCATAAAAAACAAAGCCGTCGATAAAATGATCATCGCCGGCGACATGGCCAACGACTATCAGCTGACCCTGACCAGCCTCAAAGAGATCGAAACCGATACCGGTGTTGAATGCCTTTTCGTGCCGGGTAATCACGATATCTGGAATGAAAAACACCCTGACATCACTGCCTGGGATGCCTATGAACGGCTTAAGGCGCATAAAGGCAACCTGGTCAACGGGCCGCGCAGCCTGATTGGCGAGTGGGTCGCGGTGGGCGATCTCGGTTGGTATGACTACTCCTTTGGCGACCCTGAATACTCGACCGAAGAATTCGACCGCATGCAGATCGACGACCGTCTGTGGCAGGACAAGATCAAAGCGATCTGGGGGAAGTCTACCCGGGAGATGCACGCTTTTTTTTATGACAAGCTGCAACGGCAGCTGCGTGCCTGCCAGGGAAAAAAGATCATCCTCGTCATCCACGTGCTCCCCATTCAAGAGTTCACCGTGCAGCCGCCTGACCGCATGTGGTCCTATCTGAACGCCTTTCTAGGCAGCGCCCAATATGGGAAACTGTCCCTGGAACACCATGTCCGCTACGTTCTCTGCGGTCACGTCCACTACCGTAAGCGGCAATGCATAAACCGCACCGAGTTTATCTGCAACTGCCTGAACTACAGCGACCAGTGGATCAGGCAAGACCCTGCCGAAGAGATTGCCCACGTGCTCAAAGTGATTGAAATCGCATAACCCGAACGTTGCATGAAATATTATCTGAATTTATTTTATTAAATTGGTATCATATCAACTTACTAAATTCTGTACCTGTTTTTCAAAAAGACAGTTTGTAACCCTGCACATCTTCATACTTTCAGAAAAACACCCTACGGGCGCTCCCTGTGGCGCCCAATGGCAGCGTTATCAAAAACTTGCAGTAGCACACTACGGCTGCGCACTTGAATGCCTTGCCATTGCACGCCACAGGGGCGTGCAACATCCGGGCGAAGGCATTTGTCGATTCTATTTTAAGTCTTCCAAATCCCTAAAGGCGAGATAGGATCCCATTGTCTTTGCGCTCAAAACCCCATGAATGATAGCCCGGGCCATGCACTCCGCGGCCGCGTGCCCGATGTCGTTTATGGCTGGGACCCGCAGCCCGGGGTACGTATCAACGTCAACCGGCAATTCTTCTCGGCTGGTCGCGAGGCAAAAAATTGTATCCCCGTCAAACATGGTGTGGGACGGCCGGATGGCGCGGGCCAATCCATCGTGGGCCATTTGGGCGATTTTGGTCGCCTGCACCTTGCTTAATACGGCATCCGTGGCCACAATACCGATGGTGGTATTGGTGGCCGGTGAAGCCGCGTCTGCCGGGGGCAGTTGAACCCGGCGCTTGGTTTGACCCGCGAATTCATTATCGATCTCGATGTCTTGCTCCCATACCTTCCCGGTTTGGGGATTGATCACCGATCCCAGTGAATTCACGGCCACCACGGCCGCAACCGTTATACCCGATTCCATGACCTGGCTGGCCGTACCCAGACCGCCCTTGATACCGCCGGAAACAGCCCCGGTACCGGCGCCACAACATCCCTGTGGCAACGGCCCTGTTTGGGCGGATTCACAGGCCTGAAAGCCCCAATCCGGCTTAACCGGGGGGATAAAATCCGCGCCGCGCCCTAAATCGAATAAAACCGCTGCCGGTACAATCGGAGCCACATGTTCGGCGTCCACCGGAAAGCCCAGTTTCTTTTGAGCCAACCACTGCACAACCCCATCCGATGCCGCCAGACCATATACCGATCCTCCTGATAGGACCACCGCCTGTACCTGTTCCACCAGGTTGATTGGATTTAAAAGATCGGTCTCGCGGGTACCGGGAGCCGCTCCGCGAACATCCACACCGGCCACGGCTCCCTTTTCGCAGATAACGACGGTAACACCGCAGGTGGCCTGATTATCTGAAAAGTGGCCCGCCGCAAGCCCCGCCACATCGGTTATTGAATTGCTTTTGCCTGTTGCTGTCATGGTCTGATCCTCATCTAACTGTATAGAAAGCGTCTAAGTTCTATATTGGCGCGTTTTTAGCAATTAAAAAAATTTACGCCCTTTCCGCTTCTTAAAATTAAGGTGTTCCCAAAGCTCGAAAGTGCTTTTTCAGAACACCTGAACCGAGAAATTTTCTACCATTTTCATTTCAAAAATGGAAGCCTTTTGGATTCCCATTCACCTGCTTGACATCAGGCCTAATATTGGGCATATAAAGTTCTCGCACAAAAAGCAGCTCAAATTTAAGGCCTAACCAAATAGGAAGGAGTAATCATGACCCGTTTAAAAAAAATAGTTAAATGTTCATTCATTATCTTGGCGATATTATTGGTTTCATCCATTGCCATGGCTCAAAAGACGAGCCTGACCATGGGGATGGTGCTTGAGCCTCCTCACCTGGATCCCACCGCCGGCGCGGCGGCTGCCATAGATGAAATGGTGTACGCCAATGTATTTGAAGGCTTGACCCGGATTGACCGCAATGGCGAGGTCAAACCGGCCCTGGCGAAAAGCTGGACCATTTCCGACGACAAAAAAGAATATACGTTCTATCTGCATCAAGGCGTGAAATTTCATGATGGCGCTGTATTCGATGCGGATGATGTGCTGTTTTCTTTAAACCGGGCCAGAGGAGAAGGCAGCGTCAATGCCCAGAAGGGCTTGTTCAAACCGATCGCCTCAGTAGCTAAAAAGGATGCCTATACCGTTGTCGTTAGGCTGTCTCAGGTCACCGGAAGCTTTTTATTCAATATGGGCTGGGGTGATGCCGTAATGGTCGATGCTGCCAGTTCCGATAACAATAAAAGCAATCCGATTGGTACAGGCCCTTTTAAATTCAAAAGATGGGTTAAGGGAGACCGGGTCGAGCTGGTTAAAAACACGGCTTACTGGGGAAAAGAAGTCACATTGTCAAAAGCCGTTTTCAAAATTATTCCCGATCCGGCGGCAGCCATGGCGGCCATGATGGCCGGTGATATTGACGCCTTTGCAAATTTCCCCGCCCCCGAAAGTATCTCCCAGTTCAAGTCCGATCCCAGGTTCAAGGTCGTTATCGGCAGTACCGAGGGCGAAACCATATTATCCACCAACAATACCAAAGGGCCCTTTGCCAAACTGAAAGTCAGAAAAGCCATCGCCCATGCCCTGGATCGTCAGGCGATTATAGACGGTGCCATGTTCGGCTTCGGAACACCGATCGGCACCCACTTTTCGCCCCACCATCCTGCCTATGTGGATTTTACCGGCAAATATGAATATAACCTGAACAAGGCCAAAGCATTGCTGAAAGAAGCCGGTTATCCCAATGGCTTTGAAGCCGTCATCAAACTGCCGCCCCCAAGTTACGCCCGCCGGGGTGGTGAAATTGTTGCCTCCCAGTTAGGCAAAATAGGCATTAAACTTGAAATCGTTCCCGTGGAATGGGCCCAGTGGCTTGACCAGGTATTTAAGAAAACAGACTATGATCTCACCATCGTCAGTCATACCGAGCCCATGGACATCGGCATATATGCCCGCGATACCTATTACTTTAATTATAATAACCCGGAATTTAAAAAGGTCATCACAACCCTCGATGCAACCGTGGATACCCAAAAACGGTATGAACTCCTGGCCAAGGCCCAGGAAATATTGTCCGATGACTGTGTCAACGGGTTCATGTTTCAGCTGGCAAAGCACGGTGTCTGGAATAAAAACGTACGCGGTCTGTGGGAAAACAGCCCCGTGCAGGCCAACGATCTTACGGAGGTCTACTGGGTTAAATAATCCCCAAATGCGTGTTATGATAATTTATAGTCTTAAGAAGGCAAGCACGGTTTAATTTATCGTTCACCTTTGAATGTAAAATGAAACGTCAATACTTATTTGAGTCTTACGATTGGAAAAACAATGACGGGCTGAGCAATCTGAAATTTTGTCCGGCATGTGGTACCCAATGCAGACAAAAAGAAGAAGGCCTGAAAGTAAGACCGGTTTGCCCAAGCTGTGGCTATATTCATTACAGAAATCCATATCCAGGGGTTGTTGTAATTATTGAACAAGATGGAAGCGTCCTTCTCGGAAAACGTACCGCCGGTAGTTTTCAAATGGGAAAATGGTGTTTGCCCGGCGGTTTTATTGAATTCGATGAAGATTATATTTTGTCGGCAATCCGGGAAGTAAAAGAAGAAACAAACCTGGAAATTGAAATCAAGTCAGTATTGAACGTTTCTTCAAACTTTCTGTCACCAGATCTTCATACCCTGGTTGTCACGCTGGTTGCGCAAGTTAAAAAAGGTGTTCCCGTACCCGGCGATGATATGGATGAGCTAAGATGGTTCCGGATAAATAGTGAACTGCCTGACATGGCATTTCATGCAGATACATATATTATCAAGCATTTTAAAAGGCTAAAAACAGAAGCTTTAACATTGGTATAATGAAGTTTAACCATGTTGTTTCCCCTAAGGGAAAGCCGGTGGTGTTCAAATCCTGTCCCACCTTTGGTGGGATTCAGGGTTCGAATGCGGCTTTCCATCCTCCGCAGCAGGCACCTGCGGAGGACGGGCGCTCTTCGATCTACGACACTACAGGGTTAATCACTAGGTCTCGTTTTCGGCTGAAACACGACAAGTGATTCAGACGAAGGCATCCCTCTGACGCCTTGACGATGAAGGCCTCCGCCTCATGTTATAGTGGGTTGAATCCAAGATGAGCTATTTCCTATTCAAGCGACTGGCAACGATGCTCTTAACGTTGCTGGTCGCAACCATCGTCGTTTTCATTGTCCTTGAGATCTTGCCCGGTGATCCCGCGGCCGTTATGTTGGGCATCAATGCGGAACCCGAGACCCTGGCGGCCCTGCGCAGTGAAATGGGTTTGGACCGGCCCATAATGGTGCGGTACGCCTCCTGGGTTGGCAGTTTATTCAAAGGTAATCTCGGAACCAGCTATACCTACGATGTCCCCGTGTTAGAACTTATCTCCCAGAGACTCTCCTTAAGTTTTCCACTGGCAATCCTGGCCATCTTGCTGTCCACCCTGATTGCCATTCCCCTGGGAGTCCTGGCGGCATCGCACCACACCAAGCCAATGGATTATGGTGTCATGCTCTTCTCTCAGATCGGTATTGCCATTCCCAATTTCTGGTTTGCCCTGCTGCTGATTATCCTTTTTGCCGTCAAACTGCAATTTCTGCCGGCCGGAGGATTTGCAGGCTGGGATGCCGGCATCGTACCGGCCCTTACATCCCTGCTGCTGCCGACCATAGCCCTGGCACTCCCGCAAGCGGCCATATTGGCCCGAGTGACACGCAGCTCGCTGTTGGAGGTGTTGAAAGAAGACTACATCCGAACCGCAAGGGCCAAAGGCGGGGGGCGTTTACGCATCTTGTGGCAACATGCCTTGCGAAATGCATTGATTCCGGTTGTAACCATCATGGGATTGCAATTCTCTTTTTTACTGGCCGGCACCATTATCGTTGAAAATGTCTTTTACCTGCCGGGAATCGGGCGCTTGATTTTTCAAGCCATCGCCCAACGCGATTTGATTGTCGTCAAAAACCTGATTATTCTGCTGGCCGCAAGTGTGATTATCATCAACTTCATCGTTGATGTGATGTACGCGGTAATCGATCCCAGACTGCGGGGGAGCAATGATGTTTGATCGCTCCCGGGAAATATTCCGCCATGGCATGGGTAATCGAAGTTTTGTAATCGGCGGCCTGATTTCCCTGGCTTTCTTCATTATTGCCTTGCTATCCTATTTCTGGACTCCGCATGCCATTGAGAATATAGACATAAAAAACAAGCTTTTATCACCAAACTTAACTTAT
This sequence comes from uncultured Desulfobacterales bacterium, assembly GCA_964452555.1. Lineage (GTDB taxonomy): Bacteria > Desulfobacterota > Desulfobacteria > Desulfobacterales > B30-G6 > B30-G6. The sequence continues at coordinate 84,861 of CAYVMI010000015.1, read as the reverse complement.
TTATTGGGCACCGATCATTTTGGCAGAGATATTTTCTCCATGCTGATTATGGGTGCCAGAAATTCGGTAATTGTCGCCTTCGTTGCCATCGGCATCGGGATTGGTCTGGGTGTCCCCCTGGGCCTGATCGCCGCGGCCGAAAAAGGGTGGATCGATGAGCTGATCATGCGATTCAATGACTTCACCTTTGCTTTTCCATCGCTCATTTCCGCTATCATGATTACGGCCATACTCGGTCCCGGGGCGGTCAACTCGGTTATTGCCATCGGGATATTCAATATTCCTGTTTTTGCCAGGGTTGCCCGGGGCGCGGCCTTGAGCATCTGGGAAAAGGAATTTATCCTGGCCGCCCGGAGTGCCGGCAAGGAAAGATTTCGCATTTCGGTGGAGCACGTACTGCCTAATATATTCAGCATCCTGATCGTCCAGGCAACCATTCAGTTTGCGCTCGGAATTCTGGCTGAAGCGGGCCTGAGTTATCTGGGGCTCGGAACCCAGCCGCCGGCCGCCAGCTGGGGAAAAATGTTAAATGAGGCCCAGACCTTTCTCCATTTCGCCCCGCAGCTTGCCATCTATCCGGGTGTTGCCATTGCCCTGACGGTTCTGGGTTTAAATCTCTTCGGGGATGGCCTGCGCGATGTACTGGATCCCAAATTAAGAAGGAACAGATAGGAGCCATGACGCTGCTGGATGTCAAAAATCTGAACATTGCCATCGACTCACCCGACGGCCGCGTTGAAATTGTAAAAAAGACCAATTTCAGCATCGACAAGCATGATACCCTGGGCATCGTGGGGGAGTCCGGCTGCGGTAAATCCATAACCGCTCTGGGCATCATGTCGCTGCTGCCGCCCCAATCAATCGTATCCGGACAGATTCTTCTGGAAAACCAGGACCTGTTGACCTTGACTGAAGACCAGTTGTGCCGTATCCGGGGCAACCGCATCGGCATGATTTTTCAGGAACCCATGACCGCTCTAAACCCGGTCCAAACCATTGGATTCCAGATCGCCGAAGCCCTGACCCTCCACAAGCAGTTAAAAAAAGAGGAGGTCACGGCCCGGGTTGAAGATCTGATGGATAAAGTCGGACTGAACGTCAAGCGCTTTCCCGTGAATCTATATCCGCACCAACTATCGGGCGGCCAGCGTCAACGCGTGATGATCGCCATGATGATTGCCTGCCGGCCCGATCTGCTCATTGCCGATGAGCCGACCACGGCTCTGGATGTCACTGTTCAGGAACAAATCCTGGATCTGATTAATGAGCTCGCCCAGACATACGGCATGGCCCTGATCATGATCAGTCATGATCTGGGTGTTATCGCCCAGACAACCAAAAACGTCATGGTGATGTATGCCGGAACCATAATGGAAAAGGGCACCACCGCCGATGTTTTTCAAAATATGGCCCATCCGTATACCTATGGGCTTTTTGCCTCAATCCCCAAACCCGGGTCCTCCCGGCTGGAAGAAAAAAAGCCCCTTTACAGTATTCCCGGCCAGGTACCCGATATTCGAGAAGATATCATCGGATGCCCGTTTGCCCAACGATGTTTCCGTGCCCAGGAAACCTGCCGGCTGAACGAACCACCCCAAATAACTTTGGCAAACGGTCATACGGTCTGGTGTTTTTACCCCTTGGTGGAGCAAGAGCGTAATCATGCAACTGGTTAAGGTCGACAATGTTGTCAAGGACTATGTCCTGCCGAAAAAACATCTGTTTTCCAAGGCACCGGTGTTCAGAGCGCTCCACAACATCGACATGAACATTGGACCAGGAGATAATTACGGCATCGTCGGTGAATCCGGATGCGGGAAATCAACCCTGGCACGCATCATCATGGCGCTGGACAAACCCAGCTCCGGTACGGTCTATTATAAAGACCATGATCTTTTTGCCGTCGCTCCCAAGGATCTTCGCTATCTCCGCAGGCATTTCCAGATGATTTTTCAGGATCCGTATTCTTCTTTGAATCCACGCAAGAAAGTATTATCCACCGTATCCGAACCCCTGGATAAACTGGAAAAAAATATTTCCAAAACCGACCGGGAAGCCAGGGTCAAAACCATCCTGAACGAAGTCGGTCTGAATGCCGGCGATATTGATAAGTTCCCCCACGAGTTCTCGGGCGGACAAAGACAGAGAATCGCGATCGCCAGAGCACTTATCACCAAACCCTCCCTCATCGTGGCGGATGAATCGGTCAGCGCCCTGGATGTGTCCGTCCAGGCCCAGGTGTTAAACCTCATGATGGATTTGCAGGCCAAATATAATCTGACCTTTGTCTTCATCAGCCATGATCTCAGCGTCGTAGAATATATAACCTCTAAAATGATTGTGATCTATTTGGGAAGAGTTGTCGAACAGGGCAAAACCATCGATATTTTTCAAAATCCGCTGCACCCCTATACCCGGTTGCTGCTGGAAGCCATTCCCAGCCTGGATCCCCGAAAGAAAAAGCGTCCCGCCAGGAGGATCCTTGCCGATGAACCGCCGGACCCAGACGGCTGTCCCTTTATAAATCGCTGCCCTTTGGCCCAAAAAACATGTCACCGGACGATGCCCGTGCTGCTGGACCGGGGCAACGGGCATAAGGTTGCCTGTCATAGGGTCGATTGATAAATTTAATTGACAGTCCCATCCCGATCACTTAACAATAAATTTGAATTCAAAATAAAATCGTGTTCCACGATTTTATGAATCGCGACTACGTCGCTCCTAAGCGGTCGACGCCCACCGACTTTGTCGGTGGCTTATGATTAAACAAAATTCCTATCCCTGCGCAAGACTTTCGGCGAGCTCAAGTCGAGCTGCTACAGGGTATTACGGAATTTTGCCGGAACCCTACGGATTCCAGCTTCGCTTTGCTTCAGAAAATTGGATCTAAATCCATAATTTGAATTCATCCCCACTGCTTGCAGTGGGGATGAATTCAAATTTAAAGGAGTTATTATGCATCCTAAGCCTTCGCGATCTCAATGTCTCCTGCTGATCATGTTCCTACTATCGGGTTTACTTACTGCCTGTGTCCATTCCCAGGGCGATGGGGGCGTGACCACCATCATCGCCACAACCGAAGCTTTTAAGGCTTTTGACGGTGAATTTGAGAATACCGCCTATTTTAAAGATCACAAGCCGGAATCTATCGCCGTCCTGCCCTTTGCTACACTTGAAGAAAAGCCGTTTACCATACAATCGGAGGGACAGATCCCCGAGGATATTGTGAGACGAGGCCTGTACAACCATATTAGCTCCCTGCCCTTTAAGGATATGGAGCTGTTTCAGACCGACACCCGTCTCAAAAATGCCAGCCTGTTGACGCCGGATGACTTTTTACAGCTTATTCAGGATAATCCTAAAAAGCTAAAAAGCCTGCTGGGAGTGGATGCGGCCGTTACCGGCGAGGTTACGCACTTTGATCGCTATTTTGTGGGTATCTACTCTCAAGTCGCGGTGGGATGTGAAGTCCGCCTGTGGGATCTTACAACCGGCCAGCTTTTATGGCGTGCCAGACATGTCAGTCGAGCGCATGCCGGCGGCCTGTCCCTGAATCCATTGGGACTTTTGATGTCGGCTGCGGCTTCGGCCTGGAATATGCGTGCCACGGAAATGTTGAGCCAGACCGATGAAGTTTTCCGCGAAATCGTCTCTACCATTGAACTGCCAAAGAGTGACCTGGTGACCCAGCAACACCCTCCGAATATCGATTTATTTGCCGCCATGGGGGTTGATCGGCCCTTTACGGCCGGAAAAGATATTGCCTTCCGCCTGGTTGGGGACCCCGATTGCAAAGCCTATGTTGATCTTGGCGATTATAGGAATGCCATTAGACTGGCACCTGTGTCGGCGAAGGAGAAGCAGGCAATCAGCAATGAATTGATGACCCTGGTTCGAGATCGATACCAGGCCGGTGGACAGGAATTTACAGAAGATCTGGCGGCGGAGATGCAAAGTGGTCTGGCATCGCGCGAAATATACCAAGGCAGCTACACGGTGGAGCCGGGTGAGGAATTTTACGGTTTGGTTTCCAAAGCCTACCTCGTCAATACCATGGGAGATCAAGGCACCCGGGTTGATGTGGCCAATCTCATCGACATTGATGCCAATCCACCCAATGAACCCGCCGCTCTGACCGGCCAGGGCCTCAACCGCAAAATCAAGTTAAACTGGGGCCCCAACCCGGAAAAAGATCTCAAGGGATATGAGCTTTGGACGAGCGCATCACCCATCAGCGGTTTCAGCCTGGCCCAATTCAGCGAGGCCAACCACTTTCTCCTGGAGGATCAGCCTAATTTTGATTCTGTATATATCAAAATACGCGCCCTGGATCAGGCTGACAATGCCGGTCCATTCAGTCCGACGGTTTCGGCAGTTCCTGTGCCGGAATCCAATCTTTTGGATCTGCCCCAATTGGATACGTCCCTGGGCGGCAACGTGACCGCCAGCCATCTACTGGTACGTGAAAAAAGTCCGTATGAAGTGATGGCCGACCTGCATATCCGGGAAGGTGCGATTCTCTATGTGGAGCCGGGTGTGCAGATCCGCTTCTCAGTGGATACCGCCATGATCGTTGAAGGCGGCGGTCTGGTGGTTTATGGGGACCGGGATCGTCCGGTTTGGTTTCGTCCCATGTCGATCCAGACACCGCCCGGATCATGGAAGGGGCTTACCCTGAATAATTCACGCCAGGTACGATTGCGCCATGTAAATCTGGTGCAGGCCGCTAATGGCATCACCGTTGAAAACAGCTCACCGGAAATCTATGCTTCCACAATCCGGGGGTGCTCCCAGAGCGGATTGTACTTACGGTCGCATGCCAAGCCTGAAATCATTTGTTCCACCCTGACAGATAACGGCGGACAGGGTGCGCTGGTTATCGAAGGCGAAGGGGTGGCACCCAAGATACGCCAGTCTGTATTAACCCGGAACCAACCATTTCACGTCCAGAGTTATGCGCCGATGCTCATCGACTTGCGTGAAAATTATTGGGGTACTTCGGCCCCGGATCCGAATCTGTTTCTAGGCAATGTTACCTGGGAGCCGGTGCTCCCGGAAGCACCAATTAATTGTGGCTTACAGCCCTGATCAATCACCCATCGGTAGGTCACGCGTATTTTCGAAATCCCGAATAGGTTTTGTTCCTTTGAGACTTAAACGACAACCCGGTGTAAATATTCTGATGACGGATCGGATCATGCCGATTGTTGCGGCTTGCCCGCGTTAGGAGATACCCATGAAATATAAATCCACCATCGCTGTTACTGCTTCCATCTTCGTATTGTGTATCTTTTCAACCAGTATGGGTCTCGCCGCCGATCGCTCCTGGGAGCAAATTACAGAGTACGGTTATATCGATTGGCTCAATCAAATGATCTACGCTACCGGTGTGGGGATTGCGCCCCAGGATAAGCACAACCAGACCCAGGCCAAAACCCTGGCATACCGGGCGGCAATTGTGGTGGCCCAGCGTAATCTGCTGGAGGTCATCAAGGGTGTTCATATCGATTCCCAAACCCGTTTGGAAAACCGGATCGTCAGTGATGACCGTATCATTTCTAAAATTGAGGGTATCGTCCGATTCAGCCAGGTGGAAGAATCTCAAGTCCTCGAGGATGATGCTGTGCGCGTAACTGTCAGCATGCCCCTCAGCGGAAAAATGGGGGAAGTCATCGTGCATGCCATCGAAGGTTCCGTACAAAAAAGCTCGGGCCCGTCACCCCCCGGCAACGTTGCCCATCGTTTGCATCTGCTTGAGCAAAGAGTATCCGTGCTTGAAAACAAACTCTCGCGTCTAAACCAGATATCGGCAGAACAGCAATCACTTATCCAGCTATTTGCTTACCTGGTGGAAGCCCGGTACCACCATGATCATCTTCGCTCCGGTCTTTTATCAGTGGATTTGGCATCAAGCCAACAAAGCGATGCGCTGCGCCATCAGCTTGATCAGCAGGAAAAGCAGATGGCCTCCGTGTATGTTCGCCTGAATGAGCTCTCACGCCGACTGGAAAAACTGGAACAAAATGCCATAGCGCAGCCAATGCCCCCGGCGAGTCAACCATCTGTGCCCACCCACCCGTATACCGGTCTGATCGTGGATGCCCGTGACACCGGATTTCGGCCCTCTCTGCGGCCGGGTTTGTATCACCAGGGCGAGCTGATCTACCCGGGCAGCAACCTGAACCTGCCGGATGCCATCCGCGGCGGTTATGTTAGATATTACACCGATCGCTTCCAGGCCCAGCAAAGCGACCGAATCGGTTCCCTGCCGTATGCCACCAAGGCCACCGGAACCCACACGGGCAATCGCAGCCTCTCCATTGATTCGGATGCAGCCAACATCCTCAAAGCGATACAATCCCAACCCGAAAATTTTCTGTCGCAATGTCGGGTGGTTATTATTTTTTAGGCTGTAGGCTGAAGACTGTTAGGCTGTTAGGCGCATTTAGCTCTTAGTTGTTTTGCTCTTGGCTCTTGACAACACGAGAGCCAAGAGCTTTTCCTTCAACCCTCCAAACCTTCGCCCCTCAACCCTATAACACAATATATGGTACCACGATGTTCTTGACACACAACTTATATGACGTTATTATCTCTACATCACCTCAAACAGGCTCTTTACCCGCATCATCTAAATCTGAGAAGGGTTTATAAACTCGGGCAGGATTGAGGATCTACCTAATAAAATACCACCCTCTTATGATTGGGGTTCTGATGATAACATCTTGAACTGATAGTGGAATTGACGGAGGAAAACCATGGCGACAATGACAATTGAACGACTTCACGAACTACTGGAAAACAACCAAGACAATGATGTGCTGGCATGGTCCGGCGCCTGTCATGATTGCAAAGGCGAAGCCCAGGTAACCGCAACCCCGATGGAAGACGGCATTCATATCCAGGGCGGCAGTGTTTACGAACCGGCCAGCAACAAATTTATGATCAAATGCGATGATTGTTTTCAGCAGGATCCGGTTTTAAGGGATTATCAGGATTGTGAAGTCTATAGCCGGGTAGTGGGATATTTACGCCCGGTTGCGCAGTGGAATGATGCCAAACAGGCGGAGTTTACAGATCGCAAACTGTTTGACCCCAGTATCCAATCTTAAACTTCTCCATTTGGCTTCTTTTTCGAGATAGGTTTCAAACTGATCCGCCTTGATCTGCTCACAGGCGGATTAGTTTTTTTCATTGGCGGGATTGGCTGTATCGTCGGCTTCAGGCTTGCTTGCCACCTGGCAAGCATTGCGAACTCAAGTTGAAATTCCCATTTTAGGGAGAATGTAGGTCTGCAACAGAATCCAAATTCCTACAATAACCAGCATGATCAACAATTCTTTCATGGAGTCCTCTTCAGTATCTATATCACTCTATCCGGTACAATCGGCTATATGTAATCTGACCAATATGCTAAGGTTTATAGTCGGATCTGTCAAGGTCGCTGGCTACACGCATCTTTGAGGCCACCTGAAAGTATGATAAAAGCCTTTTCCAACCTGGATGTAGAAAAAGATTCCAGGGTTCCAGGGGTATAGGAAAGCTGCCCTTTTAAGGTTGGAAGGGGTGAAGCGGGCTTCGTGTTGCGGGTTACGTGTTAGGTGTAGCAAGGGCCAAGGTTTGGAGGATTAAATACAACAGCTCTCATCCCTAGCTTGGACAAAAGCCGAGAGCAAACAGCTAAGAACTAAATGCGCCTACAGTCTATAGCCTAAAGCCTAATAGCCTAACAATCTAACCGTCTAATATGCTATACTATTTTTCTTTAAATCCAAAAAGCCAATCCTTGCGGCAACTTGACAACCTTAGCCAAGCGATTACTATCATTAATATTTACAACCATAAAATATATAACCCATGAAAAAACGCTTACCGCTTATCATCGCAATCTGTTTTGGCGTTATGTTCCTGTCTTTACTCGCCGTCCGTATGGGTATCTTCGATCAGCAGAAAGCCCCCCCGAAGATCGCGAGAATCACGCCGTCAGATAATTTCATCGGGCGGGAAACCTGGAAAAATATACTCCAGAATGAAAAAAAAATAGGTTTTTCGCATTCGCGTTACACCCGGGATGATGACGGATTTCGGTTTGTCGAAACTCTTTTTATGCGCATCAATACCATGGGAATGATTCAAGATATCGGCCTCAAGACCCGGGGACGGCTCAACGCGGACTTTTCCCTGAAATCTTTTGATTTTGAGATTGAATCCGGCCGATTCGATTTTTCCGCAGCAGGCACCATAGCGGAGCAAATCCTCAACCTGGAAACCCGCAGCGCCGGTTCGGCCCAAACATACCAGATCAACCTGACCGATGACATTTATTTTACCTCCGGCATCGTGCAAGCTGCCAGTGCCGGCAATTTAAAACCCGGGGATCGCCTGAGTCTGAAGATTTTTGATCCCATTGCCATGGGGCAGGAGCCGATTCATTTGCAGGTCCAGGAACCTGAAGAAATTACCATCATGGGTGAGTCCCAAAAGGCCCTCCGAGTCGAACTGACATACAAGGGGGCTCAGCAATTAGCCTGGATCGATACCAAAGGTGACATACTGAGGGAACAGGGAATTTTGGGGATTATCCTGGAAAAAACATCTCGTCAGGATGCCATCAACGGGCTTCCGATCCAATCCAGTCAGGATCTTACCGAAGCAGCCTCGATCCCGGCCGACCTCAAAATTACGGATCCGAAAAACCTTCAAAAACTGCGTCTGGAAATCACCGGCACCGGCACCTATACCGGTGAACTGCACGGCGGCAGGCAGAATTTCGATTCTCCGGAATTGACCATCACCAAGGAATCGTTGTCGTCATCCGGGTCCGATCAGGCTATAAAGACATTTGAAGCTGACCTGACCCGATTTCTGGAACCCAGCCCTTTTATTCAATCCGATCATATCGCCATTCGGCGACTGGCGGAAGAATTGGTACAACCGGACGATACATCCCTGGATAAAGCCCGCAAGCTGGTTGCCTGGATGCAGGCCCATATCCAAAAGCGTCCGGTAATTTCCTTACCGGATGCCATGGCCACCCTCACCAATAGGGCCGGTGATTGCAATGAGCACGCCGTATTATTTGCAGCTCTGGCACGGGCCGCCGGAATTCCCACGAAAATCGAAGCCGGCCTGGTCTTTTTACGCCAACGTTTTTTTTACCATGCCTGGAACAGCATCCATGTGGGCCATTGGATTACTGTGGATGCCCTGTTTGATCAGATTCCTGCCGATGTCACTCACATTCGTCTCGCCAGCGGCATGCAGGAAGACCAGTTGGACATTTTAAGCCTGATCGGCAACTTGAAAATCCACATACTTGAGGCAACGCCAACGACATGATTGATATCCGCAACCTGACCAAACGCTATGGTGATGTCACCGCTGTCAACGATCTGAGTCTTCATATCCCCAAAGGGGAAATATTTGGTTTCATTGGACCAAACGGGGCCGGTAAAACCACCACCATCAAAATGATTGGTGGGATCCTGATACCAACCCAGGGAGAAATTCGTGTATGCGATATCGCCATGAAGGACAATCCCGAGGCCGCCAAGAAAAAAATAGGCTTCATCCCCGACAGGCCATACCTCTATGAAAAACTGACGGGTATCGAATTTCTCAAATTTATTGCCGACCTCTATCAGGTTAACAGCAACAGCTTTACCGAAAAAGCACATCATAATTTGGCCATGTTCAGCCTGTCGGACTGGTCGCATGAACTGATTGAATCCTATTCCCACGGTATGAAGCAGCGCTTGATCATGGCCGGTGCATTGCTGCACGACCCGGAGGTTATCATAGTCGACGAACCCATGGTGGGGCTCGATCCACTCGGTATCAAGCTCGTCAAAGACCTGTTTAAACGCTTGTCTGAACAAGGCACGACGATTTTCGTTTCCACGCATACCCTTCAGATCGCCGAAGATATGTGCCATCGGGTAGGAATTATCAACAAAGGCAGCCTGGTCGCCACCGGCTCACCCCAAGAATTAAAGCAGGGTGTGCCCAGCGATACAGCGGATTTAGAAGATGTGTTTATACATTTGACTCATAACGACCGATAGCTGCTGATAGGCATAATATAGCAAGATATCATGTTATTAACTTCGAATATAATATGGGTCCAAGGGGTCGAGGGTCCGAGGGGTCAAGTGGGGTCTTTGGCAAATAGCTAAGAGCTATCACGTGAATCCTTGAACCCTTCTAAGTATCAGAATACAAAATAAGTTTTGGATTGTTGCCATGCAAATTTGGAGCTACTGATATACAATGCTTGAAGTCTTCACCCTCGTCAGGCCGCGACTTCTGAGTTTTAAGAATGCATCTCTTTTCCAGGGAAGCAAGCGCGAAAGCCTCATAAAACTGTTGCTCTTCGGCGGCATCGGCATCCTGTTCTGGGCTGGAATTTTTACGGTCTCTCTGCGGGTTCTTCATTATTTCAAGGGCGTTGAAGAACTGGGTGATCTGTTGGCATTCAAATTACTTTCCATGGTGCTATTGACCCTTTTCTCGCTTCTCATTTTCAGCAGCATCCTGACATCCCTTTCCAAACTGTTTCTGAGCAAGGACCTGAACCTGGTCCATGCCATGCCGGTACCCACTTACCGGATATTTCTGGCGCGCTGGATTGAAAGTACCGTGGATAGTTCCTGGATGGTCGTTATTTATTTACTGCCGGTGTTTTTAGCTTACGGGGTCGTATTTCGTGCCGGGTTAGTTTTTTATTTCGCCGTCGGGTCGGCCATTTTGTCGATGGTGGTAATTGCCTCTTGCCTTAGTGCCATATTGGTTGCTTGCGTTGTCGTGATGATACCGGCAAATCGGATTCGGAACCTATTTATCTTTTTGGGTCTGCTGCTGTTTATCATCCTTTTCATTGCTTTCCGGCTATTGCGGCCGGAACGGATGGTCAATCCAGAGGTTTTTTCCACCGTACTATTATATCTATCTGCTTTGCAGACACCCGATTTACCCTATTTACCCAGCACCTGGGCATTTGACAGTATCAAAGCCGCCCTCAGTCATGCCCAAGGCAATATGCTTTTTCATATGGCCATTTCGTGGTCCTGCGCCGGCCTAATGGGCAGCCTGATGATCCTGGTAGCCGACCGTTTCTATATATCCGGATTGTCAAAATCCCAGACCTCCCCGGGCAGACTCATGAGACAACGCTTTTCGGGTGACCGCATCTTTAGCTGGCTGCCGGTGCATCTGAAATCTTTTGTGGTCAAGGAGATTAAATCGTTTTTCCGGGATCAAACCCAGTGGTCTCAAATTTTCCTGATCGGCGGCCTGGTATTGATTTATATCTTCAATTTTAAAGCCCTGCCATTGGAAAAAGCGCCCATCAAAACCATCTACCTGCAAAACCTACTTTCTTTTCTGAACGTGGGCTTAGCCTCTTTTGTCCTAATTGCCATCACGGGACGTTTTGCCTATCCTGCCGTCAGTAACGAAAATGAGGCTTTCTGGATTGTCAAATCTTCCCCCATCTCCCTGAAGCAATTTCTGTGGATCAAGTTCTTCGTTTACGTCGTCCCGCTGCTGCTAATATCGGAGCTGCTAATCATTGCCACCAACATATTTCTCAATGTCACCAGCTTTATGATGGTGCTTTCTATCATTACGATTTTCTGCATGGTGCCGGGTATCGTCAGCATCGGCATCGGATTCGGGGCGGCCTATCCCAACTTCAAGATCGAAAATCCAGCCCAATCGGTGACCAGTTTTGGCGGGCTCCTTTTCATGATGCTGGACGCTGCTTTTATCGGCACCATCATCATGCTGGAAGCCGGGCCGGTCTATAACCTGTTTATGGCCAACCTGCGCCAACGCCCCTTATCGCCCTTTGAATGGATCTGGATTATCGGATCTCTACTGCTCTGCCTGATTATCTGCGTTCTAGCCTTGGTATTGCCCTTGCGCTTTGGTGTACGCAGACTCGAAAACCAGGTGATTTAAACCTAAATCTGACCACCATCAGAATAGTTGTGCGGGGAAAAAGTCAGATTATTTCGCGGTAAAAAATTATTGTTCCATTGATCCTTATAGAAAAGGAATACCCGACCTTGGAAATCGAATTTTGAATTTCGAATGGGGACACAAATTAACTGACGATAAAAACAGAGGCTTCCTTGACGCCATTTAATACCTTTTGCGATGTACTCCCAAAAAAGAATTCCTTTATTCCCGCGGTTCCGCGCCTGCCGATAACGACGATGTCATAACCATCTTTGGATTCGCGAATTATATCCCTGGCAACGCCATCATCCATGGATTCATGTTTAATCTGAATGGCGTCTTCGTTAAAATCATTTCTGATTAATGTATCTTTCGCCCTTGCCAGGGCATCATTCACCAGTTCCCGTTTTTTATCTTCCATGGTGCAAAACGCACTTTGCTGGGATCTAAAATAGGGCGTCAGCTCAGGACTGTTCATTTTGCACAGGGCTTCGGTATCCACCGCAACACTGAATAATGTCACTTTCGATTTTCGCGAAAAGGTTTGAGCCACGACATCGACCGCTCGCTGGGCATTTTCTGAATCATCAAATGCGATTAGAATATTTTTACTCATATGCTTTCTCCTTTTCTATTTAAATTTTATCTAAGTAAAGAATTCGCTTGAATCTGGCAGAAACAAAGGATTTGTCAGATTCATTGTAGCACCGCCGCGATTTCTTATTAACTTTCCATATCAGGCAGGTGCACTTTTCTGTCTGCCCAAAGCACCAGAGGAATGCCCAGAGAGAGGCTTGCCGGGCACGTTGGCATGCAAAGTCATCAAGCTTAGAGGCCCATTCGCCGATAGTACTCCGGCACCTGCTGACCGTCATATGGTGGAACTTCTTTGACAATCGCTTGCGATGCCATGGAGCCAAGTGGCCAATGGTCCGGTTCTTTTGACGCCATCAGCCCACTGATCCGGTTGGCATAACACCCGCAGCCGGGCTTTTTAAATTGCGAGCTCATCAGGTGCCATACTTCTGCCAGTGGGTTCTGCAGAATATTGCCAAATGAAATCATGGTAAAATCGCAAGGGCACACGTTCCCTTGGGAATCTATAAACATATAGTTATATCCTGCTCCGCAACCATAGTAATGCCGGCTTTCAAAAAAATCATAGGCAAAACATCCCGGATACCCGGGCGTATCAGTACACTTTTTCTGGGCCTCAAAAACTGTCTGCACTTGTTCGGCGGAAAGCAGGGCGCCTGGATTACCGGTCAAATGGCCGCTTAGAATCGGTGACGTCAAACGCATATCGTTCACGCCCAAATCTCGGAAATACTCAATTGTACGGAAAAATTCCTGACGGTTTTCCACCAGCTCCCGATCCGGTACAAAGGAGACGGCCACATAAAATCCGGCCTTTTTAAACATTTCTATGGCCTTAACCGCTGTGGCATGCATCCCCTTTCTTCTCCTGCCCCGGTCATGTCTTTCGGCAGAATAGTGATCTAAACTGATAACAGGTATCTGCAGCCCGGCCTGTTTTAGCGCTAGCACCCTTTCGGCCGTGAGTTGGAAACCGGTGGTGAAAAGAATCGGCATGCTGCGCTGGTCGATGCTGGCGATGATCTCTTCCAGTTCCTGCCGCAACAAGGGCTCTCCGCCGGTTATGCCGATTACGCTGGCCCCAAGATCCTGACTCGCAGCAATGGCCGCCTTTAAATCCTCTAATGACAACACCTCTTTTTGGGGCCGTTCGGCAAATGAGCAATGCCAGCAACTACAGGGGCACTGGGCGGTCACCGCAAAATTAACGATAACGGGCGCAGGCAGGCCTTTGGCTGTGGCGACGACGCCCTGCAAAAACCGATCATAGGCTTTGGAGGGGAAACCCGGTGTGAAAGTGTTGGTATAAATCTGATTGCCCAGGCGTGTTAGTTTGCTCTCTTTGACCACATAATTCAGCGCCAACTTTTGCTTAGTGGACAATCCCCTAAGTTCCTTATGAAATCCCATTTTTAAGTTTGCCCAAAGTCGGTTAATACCATAAAGCTGCTTACCGTTCATGACCATATCGGGCTCACCTCATAAAAATTTCGTTTGGCTAGATTGAGACGGGGCTGATGTTTGCCGTGGACATCTATTGATAGCTAACATACTGAAAAAGAAATATAGTTACAATATAGATTTCATACGCTTATTCCAATGCATCCGCGTGTGCAATAAGGTTCCGGGCGTTGATTTGAACTCCAGCCGCGTATCAAGCAACTTGTCACGACTTTCAATTCCTGCTAAATGAGATTCTTCGTTTGCATGAACATAAGGAGCGATGGTCGATTGCAGTAGATGGATCACCACCGATGAAACCGAAGGCTTCTACAAAGGCGGAAAAAGGGAGTCGTTACCATGTCAACCGGAGCCTATCCCCAACAGCCCGTTGTGGCGGTTGGAGCAGTTGTGATACACCAAAATCGCGTCCTGTTGGTTCGTCGGGGCCGGCAGCCTGCCAAGGGTGATTGGGCCATTCCCGGTGGCCGTGTTGAGTTGGGGGAAAGCATGCAGGCGGCCGCGGCACGGGAAGTTCTTGAGGAAACCGGTGTTTCCATACAGCCGGGAGAATTGATCTATCATTTTGAAACCATCCAGCCCGATCAAAAGGGTAAAATCCGCTTTCATTATGTGATATTTGATTTTATGGCCGCCTATTTGACAGGCGAGCCCAATCCACAGGATGATGCTGCGGACGCCCGCTGGATTGCGCCAGACGAGATACAGGACGTTGAAGTTAACCCGCGTACTCTGGATTTATTAAAACAGATCGGCTTTATTTGACTTACCCAAAATGGCCTTAAAAGCGCCGGCCTCAGGATCCGAGTCTGGATGCAATTGTGGCGACATGTTTGCCCTGAAACCGAGCGCCATCCAATTCGTTTGCGCTGGGCATGCGTTCACCCGACCCGCCGGCGATGGTCGACGCACCATAAGGCGAACCACCTGTAATTTCGTCTAACCGCATCTGCCCTTGAAATGCATAAGGCAAACCCACGATCACCATACCATGGTGTAGAAGGGTCACATGAAATGTCAGAATGGTCGATTCCTGACCACCATGCTGCGTTGCCGAGGCGGTAAAAACACTTCCGACTTTACCCACAAGACTGCCTTCAGCCCATAATTGCCCGGTGGCATCCAAAAACTGACGCATTTGGCCCGACATGTTGCCAAACCGGGTGGGCGTGCCAAAAATAATGGCATCGGCACCGGCGAGATCCGCCACTGTTACTTCGGGAACATCCGATTGAGCCTGGTGGGCCTCCCACGCCCCCATGTTTTCCAGCACTTCCTGGGGAAGTGTTTCCGGCACCCGCCGCAGCTCAACTTCAGCGTTTTCCACCGATTTGGCGCCGTCTGCCACAGCCTCCGCCATCTGTCGTAAATGGCCATAGGTTGAATGATATATAATAAGTATTTTCATTTTTTCACTCCTTATTTGGACTTGGTCTACGGGCTACAACGCTCCATGAGGCGTCCCCTTTTTTCATAGGACGAATCAAGCTGAAGCGATTCGCGTTCCCAGTTTCTTTAGTAGGGTACTGAGTTGGCGACATTCAGTCCGGTTGAGAACCGAAAACACCTGCCGGGTGATTTCCGCGTGCTTCGGAAATATAGCTTTAATAAGGGCCTCGCCATCTGGGGTGAGGCTGACCTGCAGGCGTCGTCGATCCGCACGGTCGCGATCACGTGACACCAGACCTCGTTTTTGCAAGTTGTCCACCACCATTGTTATGTTGCCGCTGGTTTTCAATATCTTGCCGGCCAGGTCTTGTTGGCTCATGGGCCCCAAATGCAGCAAACTTTCCAATATGCCAAATTGACTAATGGTCAGGTGCGAAGCCGTAAGATGCTGATGCATTTTGGCCGTAACGCAACCGGAGGCCCGCATCAATTTTACATAGGTTCCCAGGGCTAATTCAGTGCCGGCTGACATGGAATTGGTTGGGTTCATCATATTGACCTCGTTAAAACCAGTTTGACAAATATTGATTCAACATTAAAAGTTTTAATATTAAACTAATTGCAAAATCATGCCTGTCAACCAAAAAGCATCATTTGGCTTGCATATTCCAGCATTCTGGTTATTATAATATTAATATTACTTGCTTTATTGACGAATAGTGAGCCATAATTGACTCGCTGTCTGACGAACTGCTAATCGAATTAATTTCGGCTGTTCTAAAAAGCCCAATTCTCAGATTCTGAAACGCTCGCATGATAACTACCTATCTCAAAATAAAGAATTGGCTCTTTGATATGGGAATGGATAGAGAGAAAGTGGAGCATCCACATAAAATATGAGCTTTCTGAGCCGCTTTGCCATGCCGCCAGAGGGAATCAGTTTATTTTGAGATAGCTCGTAACCAATAAGGGGGATCGCACGATGAAAGACCTTATCATCAGAATTGCAGAGGCGCTGGTCGACCACCCTGAGATGGTGTCAGTGGATGAAGTTCAGGGCGAACACACAACGGTTTTAAAGCTTAATGTTGACAAATCAGATCTCGGGAAAGTCATCGGTAAAAAGGGCAACACAGCAAGAGCCATACGAACCCTTCTGAGTGCCGCTTCCGGAAAGACGAAAAAGCGCCATGTTCTTGAAATCATCGAGTAAAAAAAATGGCCCCCGCTCTGCCATACAGGGGCCATAAGGAAAGGAGGATCATAGGATGGAAGCTTAATAGCTAACCATGATATGAATATACCACATTGTTACACTTTGTCAAGGTGTCAAACTTGCCACACCATCAAATAATCCCCTAAGCGAGCCTTTTACCGCCCTGCTCAGGGCATAATTAGGCAGCCACTGCTACAGTGGGCGACACGTCTGAGCATAAATCGTTTCTGCATCATCTAATCACCTCCTTCCGCAATCTCCAATATATAAACTTTAGCAGCTAACCACTGACCAAAACGAAATTGATCCGTATATTTGACCCATGTGAATAGACGGGTCCGTGCCTTAAAGAAATTTGGCCCCAAAGGCTCCCCCCTCCGACCACACAACCCGTGCCTTACGAATATCTTCATCATCATCGCATGACATGGCAATATGAATTATGGCGCCTTTCTTGACGTGATGCCGTGCCTGAGTTTGAATGCTGGCGCCATAATTGCTCATATTTTCAATGTCACCGTGATATCGCGACTCGCCGATTTGATAAATCACATCACGTTTACATATGGTTCTGCCGACAAATCGCTTTTCATTCATGTACCCGTATCCTTTAAACACTTAGCTTCAGTTCAATTACATCCTTGTAAAATGAATTATTGTATATACTACACCGTGGTACTTTCTTGTCAAGGGCAAATTCACTGGTACGATTTTTTTATCGGGCAGTTTACACTGCATACATTTTATGTCATGGTACAGATCAAAGTAATGAAATCGCTTGAATTGGACCCATCCGGGCCCAGAAGACCCGGCCCATTGCCATGGAAAGTCATAAATAGCGGTGGCAACACGATAAACCGGAGTCTAAATCAGGGTCCTCTGAGCTTTTTATCAAGGTTGCTGAGCGATGCTTAATTACCAAGCGAAATACGCCGTATTTTGCAATAAGCTCTTTTTCACCAGAATTAATCGATTTCTTTACTTGGGCGTTGATTTACCTGAAAAAGCGCTATAAGATGCCTCGCAAAATTTTTTGGTATACATAACTTAAAGAAAGGAACCGAACTATGGTTGATCTATCCACAGAATATCTGGGCCTGAAATTGGAAAGCCCAGTTATAGCCGGCAGCTCAGGGATGACCAACACCGTCGACAAAGTCAAAAAACTGGCCCAAAACGGTGCTGGCGCGGTGGTTTTAAAATCCATCTTTGAGGAAGAAATAGCTTACGAATACGCTGATTTTATGGAATCCATGCGTAAAAGCGGCGCCGAGCAGCAGTATTTTGAGTATGAAGGCACCACCAGCCAGATAGCCTACTACGACTATGTTTTACGAGAAGAGAATCTCAAAAAAAATATCGCTTTGGTCAAAGACAGCAAAAAAGCTGTGTCCATACCGATCATCGCCAGTATTAATTGTTTTATGCAATCGGTGGAATGGCTTTCTTATGCCAAGCATCTGGAAGATGCAGGTGCTGATGCGCTTGAGCTGAATATGTTTTTTCCGCCAACCGACCTGACTCGTAGTGCCGCCGATACAGAAAAATTGTATATGGATATGGTCCAACAGGTTACCGGATCTGTGGGAATTCCCATCGCTTTAAAAATTAGCTGCTATTTTACCGATTTGGCTGCAATGATTCAACGTCTTTCCAATACGGGTATCAAGGGTTTGGTGCTTTTTAACCGGTTTTTCAGTCCGGATTTTGATATTGAAAAATTTGAAGTTAAACCGTCGTACGTGTTTAGCAATCCGTCTGACTTAGCCTTGTCTCTGCGCTGGGTGGCCACTATGGCGGAGAAGGTCAGCTGCGACCTTGCCGCGTCAACCGGTGTCCATGACGGTGAAGCCCTCATTAAGCAGATTCTCGCCGGCGCGGCTGCAGTTCAGGTGGCATCCACCCTTTATCAAAATGGGATCGGACAAATCCAGGCCATGTTGGATAGCCTGGAAGATTGGATGAAAAGAAAACGGTACAACAGCTTGGATCAATTCCGGGGAAAACTGAGTCAGGACAAAAGTGCCGATCCATCCATTTATGAACGGGTTCAGTTCATGCGCTATTTTGGCGGCAAAAAGAATGTAAAGATGTAAAAAAAGAATGGCCACGCTCGGCGTGGCCATTCTTTATGGAATTTCTAGTTTGAAAAGCTCAGTAGAAAATCATGACAACTGGCAAGGCTGTCATCGCAGTCCCCTCATTTTGTGATTTCTATGCCACACCCCACAGGCAATCCGCCCTGGGGGCCATCATCGTTAATAACATCCTAAAGGATCAGGGCTGGAAAACTCATCTAATCCAGTTCCCATTATCTGCCAAGCAGTCCCTGGCCATACCGTCCAGTTTTTCTCATTTGCAGCCCTATCTGCTTCCCAATGAATATGGTCCCACGGCATTTTTTTCCCGATATCATCGCTTCGGCCCTTCGCCGGATCACTGCGCCCAGGAGATTTCAGATCAAAATCCGGATGCGGTTTTTCTATCCTGTTTTGCCTTTGCCTATGCAGCCGATACCTTAGCCCTGGCAAGCCACCTCAAGCAATTGCGTCCGGAAACACCCGTATATGTTGGAGGTGCCGGCGTCAGTGTGCTACCGGAATATTTTCGAAGACACACGTGCATTGATGCGGTTATCAGTGGCGAAGCCGAAACCGCTCTCACGGAATTTCTATCTGCGGGCACAACCCCTGAAACTTCAAATCGTCATACTGCCGGATTCTTCGGACAACCCGGGATTGCCATTGCAGCCAAGAATTCTTCAAAAAAAATGCTCTGGTTGACAACCTGTCTCACCAGAGGCTGCCCCCGAAAGTGCAGTTTCTGCGCCAACCATTTGACCCAAGGTCGTCAGTTTAGAAAAATAGCCATGATCGATTTTGTGGACGAATTGACCACATTACCCCAAGACGATCCCGTACATTTGAACTTTGAAGATGACAACATCCTCCTGGACCGGGAATTCTTCTTTGAGATTTTAACTGCCGTGAAAAAGGTGTTCCCCCGTGTGAGTTTCAGCGCAGAAAATGGAATCGATTACAGCCTTTTGGACATGGACACACTCGAACGCTTAATTAAGTATGGTTTCAAGCAGTTTAATCTATCGATGGCATCTTGCTCGCCTGAGATTGTAAAAGACGTCCGGCGCCATGGCAACTTACAGCATTTACAGGACATTTTGAAATATTTGGACCAGCTTAAAATACCCGTCATCGTCTATTTCATCTGCGGTCTGGAAGCGGATACAATCGAGACTGTCATTGAAAATCTGACTTTTCTGTATAAACAGCCGGGGCGTGTGGGCATTTCCCTGTTTTATCCGGTTCCCGGCCTGCCGGGTTTTAAAGACCCTCACACCTTTTTGACCGCTGATTCGCATTTGTGCTGCGGCAGCGCCGCGTATCCCTGGAACAGGTCACTGACAACCTCACAGTTGGTAACCGCCTTTCGATTGGCGCGCTATGTTAATTTGGCAAAAAAAGAACGGCTGAGCACCACCGATCGTGAACTGCTGCTGCGTATTCAGCGTGAGAACAGGCTTTATACCTGTCAGCATTCAAACAAGGGACGCCGATTGGTCCGTCCTCCCGGTCTGGACCGGGAGATGGAAAGGGGATTCTTTGCGTCTGTACCATCTGCTGATATGTGAGGCCGGGATCAACCGCCACCGACCTTGCCGGTGACGGTTGACCAGCGTTAATTGTTCCGTGGCAGTACATACAAAAAAATGGCGAGGAAATGTAAGATGCTTCCCGCCAAAACAAATAGGTGCCAAACCGCATGATGGTATTTGAGTTGCTTCTGCTTGTAAAACAGCACGCCGGATGTGTAGGCGACACCACCCAACACGAGCAATACAATACCCCCGCTGGCCACATTGGCTATCAGCGGTTTAATGGCCACGATAACGGCCCAGCCCATGCAGATGTAAAGGACAATGGACGCGGTACGCCAGTGCTTCAGGTTTGATAACTGAAACAGCATGCCCATAACCGCCAGTCCCCATATTACGCCAAATAGCGACCAGCCCCAGGGACCCCGCAGGCTCACCAGGGTAAAAGGCGTATAGGTCCCGGCAATCAATAAAAAGATAGCCGAATGGTCCAGCGTCTGCAGGATGTTCTTAGCACGCGGATGCTGGATACTGTGGTATAAGGTCGATGCCGTATATAGCAGAATCATCGTTGTTCCGTATACACATACACTGACGATATGCCAAACATTGCCGTAAAGGCTTGCAAACGTCGCCAGAACGCCTAGAGCTGCAATGGCCAGAACAATACCGATTCCGTGGGTGATGCTGTTTGCTATTTCTTCGCCGAGGCTGTATCGACCGGTTCGTTTCTGCATGTTGGCCAAATCAATTTCCTTTCAGTGGGTCCATCCAGTCAAACTGATACCAAAATTACGTCTGGTCGCTTTTCAATTTCGGGTTCAAGCGCATGATGACCTATTTTTGCTGAGCTTGCAATCATCAGCTTGAAACTTTAATACACTTTACACAATTTTTACAGACAGGATTTGTTCACATCAATACGTGGATCTTGCACGAGGCGGAGGCTTTTTGAGACTATCCAATGGCAAGACTTATATTTATCAACTTTTTGACTTTTTGGTTTTCATCCTCATATTACACCTAATTATTTGCCAAACTGAATTCATTCAGCGCTGCAAAACTTTTCGTTTAGGAATTTGATCCATATTTGCTGGATGTCCAAAAGCGTGTTGCACCTGGGAATTCAAATACAAAGGAGTTAATCATGCAGAAAGTTGAAAACGGTTTATTTGTCAGCGTCGAATACACAGGTACATTGGATAGTGGTGAAGAGTTTGATTCCAGCAAGGGGCGTCTACCTTTAGAAGTTCAAATCGGGGCCGGAAACGTGATTCCGGGGTTCGAATCGGCCCTCATGGGTATGGCTGTCAACGAATCCAAGACCTTTACCCTCCCGCCCGAAGAAGCCTACGGTGAACGCGATGAGAGCCGGGTTTATGATTTTCCCAAAGCCGATATCCCCCAAGGAGTGCAGCCGGAAGTAGGTCAAATCCTGGCCCTCACCACCAAAGACGGCCAGCAAATTCCAGCCCGTGTTGATCGCATCGAAGACGAAAACGTTGTATTCGATCTCAACCATCCCCTGGCCGGTCAAGCATTAACCTTCTCCATTGAAGTTGTTGGCATTAGCGAAACCCAAACCCAGACCCAGGAAGCATGCGGTTGTGGTTCCACCTGTGCATCCGGAAGTTGCGGCGACGATTCGGGGTGTTGTTAACGCAGGGATCAAAGGATGTCTTCGGCAGCAACAAGCATTAAGCCATAAGCCATAAGCAGCTCAAAACTATGGCTTATAGCTATAATTCCCAGCATCGTTGTGACGTTAGCTTCAATTGTATGGAAAACTTCATTTTACCATGAATGATCATTCTATTCGCTTCCCATATATTTCAATCCTCATATTGTGGTGCATTCTGGTTTTGCCCAGTGGGCCTGCTCATGCAGATAGCACAAACCCATCGTCTCTGATTGCAGCGCTTAGATTTGATTCGGATCTGGACTTCTGCGGCGAAAAAGTTCCGCTTGAGAACCAGGAAGTGCGCGAACGTTTTGAAAAAGACATGCTGCTGTCCCTTTGGGACCGGCCGCAGGTTATATTATGGCTCAAGCGGGCCAATCGATATTTACCCATCATCGAAAAAGCGTTGAAGGCAGCCGGCCTGCCGGATGATCTCAAATACATCTCGCTGGCAGAAAGTGCTCTGCGGCCCCATGTGGGCTCGCGTAAAGGGGCGGTTGGATACTGGCAGTTTACCGCCGCTACGGCCCGCACTTTCGGTCTGACCGTCAATCGGTATGTGGACGAGCGCCGCAACATTGTAACGGCTACCGCTGCTGCCATTCGTTATCTCCAGAAACTTCATCTTGATTATGGTTCCTGGACGCTTGCCGCCGCCGCTTACAACATGGGCGAAGGCGGACTTACCGCCGAAATCCTGGAACAGGATACCAAAGATTACTACGAACTCTATCTTTCCCTTGAAACCCAGCGCTATGTATTTCGTATCCTGGCAGTCAAATTAATTCTAAACGATCCCGAAAAATACGGCTTCAAGCTCAAGCCGTCGGAATTGTATCCCCCGCGTAAATTTGATACGATTCAGGTTCAATGCGCTGAAGAAGTCCCCATTCGGATAGTCGCCCTGGCCGCCCACACCTATTTTAAAGTCATCAAGGACCTCAATCCCCATATTCGCGGCCACTATCTATCCAAAGGGAATCATACCCTTCTGGTGCCGGAAGGGTCTTCAGCCGATTTTCAGGAACGCTACCAAAACCTGGTGGCTGAATATCAGGCGACCCGGAAGGAACAGATCTATATCGTCAAATCGGGCGACAATCTTTCCATGATCGCCGATCGTTTCGGTGTCCCCCTGGCAGCCATCCTCATCTGGAACCGTATCGATATCCGTAGGCCCATCCACCCCGGAGATCGCTTGGTCGTCTATCGGCAGTCTGAAAATTCGGAATAATTCTCTGTGAATATCAAACTGTAAAATATTACCGAATTTACCTCCCTAACTTTATAGCTGGAATTCAAAAATTGCGATTGATTTGGGATTGCAGGTAATGGAAGTTCTTGCTCAAAATATCTAATTCGATTTTAGAACCCAAATTCAGATTGCAAACTTTGTTCAACTCCGATGCCGGACTGCCAAAGGGGAAGTCACTGCCAAACATCAACCGGTGGTGGCCATATGAATCCAGGTAGGCTTTTATTTCATGGCTTGAGGCCAGGGCCGTATCGGCCCACACATTTTCCAATTTCCAAATCCCCGCCCCGTCAAGAGCCTCATACCCGCCGTTGAGCATGCCCAGGTGTGGGATGATCACGGAAATGCCTTGAGCCAGTTCCTTTATAAACCGTAGTGTGTTGTCAAATTCCTCTTCCAGGACGATGGGCAGATTTCTGCGTCGTATTTCATCGAGGGCCACAAGACATTTGGGATCATCATAGCCATACTCGGGTTCGCCTGCGTGGCGATGCCATTTGATACCGCAGTGGGCCGCGCTTAACTGATCAACAGCAAAATCGTTCCAGATGAAAAAATAGGGATACACCTTGAATTCCGGCGTGCTGAGCGACAATATATTTCGGTTGCTCTCCTTGCGACGCTGTTGCCATTCGGTTGTATCTTTAAAATAATAGTCATAACGATCGTAGATTTCGAGTACGGGCGAGAACATCGCCGCCGCACTGATATCAGTGCCAACAATCTCACCCGAATAGTCGTCAAAGGTCTGGGACATGCTGGTGTCCATCACGCCGCAGTGGGCGTGCGAATCGATGACAATATGTTGTTTTTCTGGCATTTGTATCACCTATTTTCTATATGGCGATTTTTGACAATCTGTTATTTGAATTAAGCTTTCTTAATGTATCCCAACATATTACACCAGATGCTATCTAATCCACTTCTTAATAGGTAAAGCAATTGACATGTACATGCAAATGATGTACATTGTTAACATGAAATATGATTGGGACTCAGAGAAAAACGATTGGCTGAAAAAACAACGCGATATTACGTTCGAACAAATCATATTTCATCTCGGTCAAGGAGATGTATGGAAGGTGGCCGATCATACGAATCAGGTAAAATATCCAAACCAACGAATCTACTTTGTAGTCGTTGATAATTATGTGTATCTGGTCCCTTATATTATCAAAAAAGATGTCATATTCTTAAAAACAATTATTCCAAGCAGAAAGGCTACCAAAGACTTTTTAAAAGAACAGGAAGATAAATCATGAAACTTGATCAAGAAGAAAAAGAAATCTTGGAAGCTTATGAATCAGGACAATTAATATTGTCCAAACCTTCCAGAAAAGAGATCGCTACCATGAAAGCGGCGGCAAAAAGCACGTTTAAAAAGGACAAACGAATTACCATTCGGCTGTATGACCACGATTTTAAGGGGATTCAAAAGAAAGCGCTCCAAATGGGCATCCCCTACCAAACCTTAATTTCTGGGATTATTCATCGGTATGTTGAGGGCGATCTTGTTTCGAAAAATGAATAGTTTAATGCTCGTTCGCTATTATCATCCTTGCGCTTCATATTAACGCATACGCCTAAACCTATCTAGCAACCATGTTACTGGAAACAACATGGACACACGCCGTTGATAATCACGATAGGCTTCTCCAAACTGCAATACTAACTTGCGTTCTTCTAACATGGCACCGATCACGAAATAGGTACAGAACAAGAGGTTGATTAATATGGCGGCCAGATCCAGGGGGCGGGCCCAGACAATTAAGATGCCGCCGGTATACCAGGGATGCCGAACTACTGAGAGAATACCCCGGGTATCCAAAGAGCAATCTTCTGTGAGCACGCTGCAGGCTTTTTCATCATGTACCTGACGTAAGCCCAGGAACTGGGCCAGATCATAGCGCCGGGCACCGGCAATAAATAAATAGATTGCAATTAGAATCAGCGAAATTTGCAGTATACGCCACGGTCCGGCCCAGGTAAAAATCACAGTTCCCCTTAACAGATAGGTATAATAAAGGACCGGTAATAGGGTTAAAATCGATATCAGATTATAGATAATCCGGAAATATCGAAAAACCGCCGGCAATCGCACACGCAGCCATTCGGTAACGGAAAGACTGATCAAGGCACTATGCAGCGTGCACCAAGCCATCCATATTATAATTAGGAATGCAGTATTCATAAGAGCGAGAACATCACTATGACACCGTCGCTGATGAACAAAACGATGAGGCTTGGGTTTATGCTGTTAAAAGAGCAGTGAAAGAAATCAGGATTGCTAATATGTTGATGATGTTTATTTCCGTTTTGATTAAAGCATGCGGCTCTTTACCAAAATGAATTTTGAACCACCCCGGTCGGCCTGTTGAAGCGCCTTTTCCGCTGCTGGCAAAACCAGCTACTACACCACCAAAAAGATCATAGGGAACATGTATCCGGCTGTCTTCAACAATTTCTCCGGTTCTCAAGTTCAGAAGACAGCGTTTTTATGGTTTGGGTCAGGACACACGCCCCCTTTTCAATATCATCCCAGTGCGTCCATTCAAGGGGTGAGTGACTGATACCGTTGACACTGGGCACGAAAATCATGCCGGTCCGGGCCACAGTTGCCATGTTCTGGGCATCATGCGCGGCGCCACTGTGCATGCGTTTGCAAGGAATCCCTTGATCAGTAGCGGCCAACTCAAGAACATCGGCAATCTCTGCCGATAACAGCAACGGTTGTTGAATATCCGGTTCGAACACCTCCACGCTTACGTCATATTTATGGCCCAGTCCATTCAAAAAAGTCGTTGTTTCCGTGATCAATTCCTGCATGGGCTCTCGCGAAGCCGCTCGAATGTCCAGGCCCAGTTCCACTCTGCCAGGGATGATATTGGTATTGTTCGGTTCTACCCTGAACCTGCCGGTAGTACCAACGACACTATCATTGGTTTTTCGGGCCAACTCTCGCGAACGTTTGTTTAGAAAAAGGGCTGCTTCGGCCGCCGCCACCAGTGCATCTTGACGTGCATGCATGGGGGTGGTCCCGGCATGGTTCGCAGATCCCGTTATCATGGCGTTCAACCAAGTCAATCCATTAATACTTTCCACAATGCCAATGGGGATTTTGTTCATATCCAGAATGGGCCCCTGCTCAATGTGCAGCTCGATAAAATCCCCGATGTCTTCAACCGGGTACGCATAGTCACCTTGATAGCCGATTTCTTTCAGGGTACTGGCCAGGCTTTGCCCTTGCATATTTTTAGTAGAAAGCACCTCCTCGGCAGAGATATCACCCGCTAAGAACGCGCTGCCCAGCATCGTACCGGTTACAAATGCAGACCCCTCTTCACCGGTAAAGGCCACGACGTCAATGGGGCGCTGGTTTTCAAAGGTTTGATCTTTTAACCTGCGAACAGCTTCAAGGGCGGTGAATACACCCAAGGCGCCATCCAAGTTTCCGCCATTGACCACACTGTCCAGGTGCGATCCGATCATTACAGCCTTATGATGATCCTGTCTGCCGGCTAGGCGACCGAAGATATTACCTACTCGGTCAACCCGGACGGTTAAGCCCGCCGCCCGCATTTGCTGAACCGTGTAATCCCGCATTATTTTATTGGCGGGTGAGCCTTCCGGCCGGGTAATGCCCGCTTCGGGATCCAGACCTTCATAAGAAAGAATCGCTCGTCCGGACGTTCGCCCGACGGCGCTGATGTGGATCAAGTCGTTTTTTAATCGGTCGTTCATGTTCGCATGGGCTCGCATCGATTCTCGTTCTGGAATTGTTGTACTACGCCAGTGGTGGCGGCGGTGGTGGCAGTTCTCCCTTCTCAAGCATCTCCCTTGCTGATTTCACCGGAATCCCCGCCTCACAAGGTACGCCCACCTGACACAAGCCGCAGCCGTAGCCTTCAAAATTATACGTCTTGGTAACATATTTTCTAGCCGCCGCCAGATGCTGCCGGCAGGTTTCCTTGTCATGACCGGCGGTGGTAATGGCACGCACCGGACAGCGATCGATACATTTGCCACAAGTGCCATTATGAAAATAGAGGCAATAAGCTCTATGATCAGAATAAGGGCGGCGGGTCGGTTCCAGGCTTACTTTGGCAACCACAGATCCCACCCGCATGGCTTTACCCTTGGCAGTGATGAGCCCATCGCACAGCCCGAATGTCCCCAAGCCGGCGGCATGGGCCACATGGCGCTCCGACCAGGACGATGCATAGGAAAATGTTTTTGAATCAACGATGGTCCAGTTTGGTACTAACATGGGGGCAATGGCTGTATATCCAAGCGTTGTAAGACTTTCAGCCATATGCTGACGTAAAGCGGCATTAAACGCTTCACCGTACACTCGGATACGGGCCCACTCTTCGGAGGGATATTTCCGGCTTTTGCGATTGGATTTACGAACCGCCTTGCGCTGGGGCAAAACCCATGAAATCACCGTCAGCTCCGTTGGTCTGGCCGGATCTGCGGGGCAATGTTGATTATATACTTCCCAGGGTGTCCAATGAAATGCACCCACGTATTCCTTGTACTGCTGCCAGATAGGATCGTCTCCCGAAGCAAAACCCACCAATACGTCCTCCCAGGCCGGATTTCCAGTTTGATCTTTCATGCTGTTTTCGGGTGATTCAGCCATGAAGTCGCGGATCAGTTTAGCAACGCTTTTCCTGGAAATCGGTTCTATGGAATTCATGTGGTCTCCTTTATTTTAAATAACTTTGAACGAGTTGATATTTAAGAATAGTTGATATTGGCGTAGACGTCAACATATGCTAGAAATGGTTTCCATGCACCATCTAACAACCAACAACTGTGTTGTGATCCTTTTCAAATTGCTCACATACTTATTTGTATGCTGCGCTTTTTCGTGAGCATGCCGAAACAAATTAAACGGGCGGCATGCCGTCCACAGCCTTGTTCTTGATTGTGATCTATAGTATGGAAACCATTTAAAAACACTCTCTTCAAGCCACTTAAAACTTATCGATAATTAAGAATTAAGCGGTTGAAGGTATCTAGAAAGGATAAAGTAAGATGTTGTTGAATCCCAAGCAAAACCAATATGAGTATCTGGATGAATCCTCCCGGCAGATCATGTTTAAAACCATTGAGTTTTTCGAAACCAAAGGAAAAGAAAAACTGAAACATGATTATGAACAACGGGAATGGTACGCCGATTTTATCGAATTTGTTAAGCAGGAAAAAATATTCTCAAAACTGCTTACCCCGTCTGAGCAGGGTTCGGATGACTGCCGCTGGGACACTTTCCGCAACTGTGCCTTCAATGAAATCCTCGGCTTTTACGGGCTGCCCTATTGGTATACCTGGCAGGTGAGCATCCTCGGGCTTGGTCCCATCTGGATGAGCAACAATCAAAAGGTGAAATCACAAGCCGCTCAAATGCTTTCTGAAGGCGGTATTTTTGCTTTTGGTCTGTCGGAAAAGGCCCACGGCGCAGATCTCTATTCTACCGAGATGGCCCTGACGCCGCTGGGGGACGGCCGGTATGTTGCGGATGGCGGCAAATATTACATCGGCAATGCCAACGAGGCTGCCCTGGTTTCAACTTTTGCCAAAGATACCGAAACCGATGAATACGTATTTTTTGCGGCCGACTCGCAGCATAAAAATTTTGACTTGATCCAAAATGTGGTCAATTCCCAAAATTATGTGGCTGAATTTGCCCTCCAGGGATACCCGGTTTCAGAAGACGAAATCCTTTCCCGGGGACGCGAGGCCTGGGATTCATCCCTGAATACCATCAACGTTGGCAAATATAATCTGGGGTGGGCCTCCATCGGTATCTGTACGCATGCCTTCTACGAGGCCATTACGCATGCCTCCAATCGCAATCTTTACGGCAAGTATGTTACGGACTTCCCCCACATTCGGCAGCTGTTTGTGGACGCCTACAGCCGCCTGGCGGCCATGAAACTATTCGCCCTCAGGAATGCTGATTACATACGCTCGGCCTCAGCCAGGGATCGCCGCTACCTCCTTTATACCCCCATGACCAAAATGAAGGTGACCACCCAAGGCGAAGAGGTGGTCAACCTGATCTGGGATGTTATCGCCGCCAAGGGCTTTGAAAAGGACACCTACTTTGAAATGGCGGCCCAGGATATCCGGGCCCTGCCCAAACTGGAAGGCACCGTCCATGTCAACATGGCGCTGATTATCAAATTTATGGCCAACTACTTCTTCAATCCTGGCGACTTTCCCGAGATATCCCAGATGAAAGCGCCTGACGACGATACGTTTCTATTCAATCAGGGCCCCACCCGCGGTCTTGGCAAAATCCAGTTCCACGACTACCAGATAGCCTACGACAGCATCGATCTGCCGAACTTGGCGGTCTTCAAGCAGCAAATCGCTGGTTTAAAAGATTTTCTGATGACCGCAACCCCGGACGAGGCCCAACAAAAGGATATCGATTTTCTGCTGACCCTGGGAGAGTTGTTCACACTGGTCGGTTATGGACAGTTGATTATCGAAAACGCGGCGATCTACGAGGTTGATTCTAATCTTTTGGACCAGATCTTCGATTTCATGGTGAGGGATTTTTCTAAATTTGCTTTGCAGCTCTATGCCAAACCCAGCAGCAGCGACAAGCAGATGGACCTGGCTCTCAAAATGATTCGCAAATCAGTTGTGGATCCGGTGCGTTTCAATGCCGTTTGGGAAAAGCAGGTGGCGCCGTTGAATGGTAGCTATGAAATGACCCCCTAAATAAAATCGCTGCACGATTTTATGAATCAGGTTCGTTTGAGCGCCCTGCCGCCGCGGTCCCCGGTTGCCTTTCCATTTTCAATTGACTGAACGCCGTTGACAAACAGATGCTTTACCCCGGTGGCATAGTGATGGGGATCTTTATATGTGGATTTATCGGCAAGTCGATGTAAATCGATGACGGCAACGTCGGCAAAATAGTTTTCTGCCAATCTGCCTCGATTTGTCATATTAAATTTCTCAGCCGGCAATGAGGTCATGGAATAAATAGCCTGGCCAATATCTAAGATTTTTTCTTGCATAACAAACTTTTTCAATTTACGCGGAAAAGTACCGTACACGCGTGGATGTGGATTCGTCATCCCTTTGGGAACGGTCCAGCCGTCCGATGCCGTAACAATATAGTCTTCGCGCATGAACTCCCGGACAATATCCATGTTCTGAGCGAAAAAAACACCCATTGGTGCCTGGTCCTCACAAACCATTTCCACATAAGTTTCTGAAGCCCTGCGATTTTCCAGTGCGGCAATTTCTTTAATGGTTTTGCCTTCATAATTCTCCTTGTTTGGGTACATGGTAATGAGCGTTTTTTCGGGGGGCAAATAATCAAAGACCCTTTCAATGGCTCGTGCGACCTCTTGGCGACCGGTTCGGGTTTTAAATTCTGCTCGAATACTATCACTGGTCTTCATTGAGTCAGGCAATAGGATGGTAATATAGGTCGATCCGGCGGCATAGGGATACTGATCGGCCATGATCGGAAGGCCCTGCTGGCGGGCCATCTCAACTGCCGCCAAAACCTGTTGGGCCTTCGTATTATTGATGGGCTCTGCAACTTTGAGATGTGATATCTCCACCGGAATCTCTGCACGCCGGCAAACTTCTACGGCCTCCCCTATGGATGCCAAAACCGCAGGTATGCCGTCGGCGGTCATAGTTCCCGACTCATCCCGCATGTGGGTTGTATATAGGCCTCCGTGCTTTTGAGCGACCTTGGCTAGTTCAATGAGCTCTTTTGTCGATGCCAGCAAACCCGGTGCATACTCCAGCCCGGTTGATAGGCCGACGGCTCCTTTTTGCATTTCTTCCTCAATACGGCCTTTCATGATGTCCAATTGCGAAGCGCTCAACTCGCCGGGCTGATTTTCCCCAAACATTTCTTCCCGAATCATACCGTGAGGTGCCAAATGATACACATTGGTACCAAAACCCACAGAATCTACCATACCGAGCCATTTTTCGGTGTCTGTATATCCATACCCGCAATTACCGCTAACGACAGTTGTCACACCCTGGTAAAGATAATTATAATTCCCTTTCCAACTGGGAAGTATATAGGCCAGATACCGTTTTATACCGGTCCGCTTAAACGTCAGGTCGCAGTGTGTATGAATATCGATAAAACCCGGTGTGACGATCAGGCCCCGGGCATCGATGATTTTTGATGCCTCTCCAGCAACATTCCCGATGGTCTTTATTCTATCCTTGTGGATGCCTATGTCGGCCAAATAGGGTGGGTTCAGGGTGCCATCGTAAACCAGACCATTTTTAATTATGACATCGAATCCATCTTTTCCTTTTGCCATCGCCTGTTCCGGTCGTGCAAGCATACAGGCCATATTTGCGGCAGCCAGGGTTTGAATCGATTTCTTGACAAATATTCTGCGAGTCATTCCACAATCCTTGTTCTGCATGGATTCTCCTATTTTGTTGTCATGTCCTGGAGTAATGTTTTAGCCCAGCGGTGATAAGTATCCTGTTCATCGGGCACAATTTCCAACAACGCCAATAACAATTTGCGGGCAGCCGGCGCATCCCGGTATCCTTC
Organism: uncultured Desulfobacterales bacterium; assembly: GCA_964452555.1. Lineage (GTDB taxonomy): Bacteria > Desulfobacterota > Desulfobacteria > Desulfobacterales > B30-G6 > B30-G6. The sequence goes on along the minus strand of CAYVMI010000015.1, from coordinate 53,125 downwards.
CCACAGTATCTGAGCCTTCAGGTAGAGGGCTTCCGGCAATTGGGGCGCCCGGGCTAAGACTTCATCAACCATTTTATAAGCATTTATATAGTCCTGCTTGGTTTTGAGGTGGCGTGCCTGGTTGAGCGGGCCCTCAAATTTTTCCGTATCGGTGTAGATGGGCTTCCGTTTGCCATACAATAGATTTACACCTGATGAACCGAGGCGTTCAATCAGCAAATGGCTGATAACTGTAGCCACCGCTCCGACGGTCAGACCTAACAGAAGTCCCAATTTAAGACTCCCTAACATCCTGGCCCCCAACACCATCATCACGATGAGCACCGGTGGATATACCCGGAAGGCAACCTGTATTAGACGGCTTCTAGCGGCGGAATCAATGTCTTTCATTGGATATTTCCGAATTTCGATCAATCATGCCAGGGGCGATTTCTAAATTGCCTTTTGGCCCAACTCTCGTACCGGCATATTCAACTGCACACCAAGTGAATTTTGCACTTACGAATACAAGCGATCTCAAAATAAAAGTTGGGTACTTTGGAATGCAACTGGATAGATAGCAAGCAGAGCAGCTCCGTACGACATGAACTAGTTAAGCCGCTTTGCAAGGCCGCCGGAAAAAATTAATTTATTTTGAGATAGCTTGTAGTTATTATGAAAGTCCCGGCAGGTCAAGCCTGCGATGGTTCCCGTATCCACAGCCCGAAAATCGCTCCCTGATAGTGTCTGCGAAACATAAGCTTTGAACTGCGGTACTTGACACGGTGGCATTATATCACCATAATTGGATGAAATCGCTCATAATGATGTTACCGCAACAAAGGAAAATTATGTTCTTAAAGCTGTTTCTAGCCTTTACATTGATTCCATTCATCGAACTGTATCTTTTAATTGAACTTGGCACCAGCATAGGCCCCTTGAATACACTGCTACTGGTGATATTGACTGGTGCGGTCGGTGCTTATCTGGCACGGATGCAAGGACTGGGCGCCATCATGCGTGTTCGCGAACGCCTCCAACAGGGCCAAACACCCGCTGATGAATTACTCGATGCACTGATCATTTTTGTGGCCGGCATTGTTCTGCTAACGCCCGGCTTATTAACCGATATCGCTGGACTTCTGCTATTATTTCCGGCAACGCGTCTGCGCTTCAAAATGTGGCTCCGCGAAAAATTTAATCAATGGGTGCAACAACCGAATGTTCACATACGTCGATATCCGTGACAACTCATATTTAAAATTTCCGTTCACCTGTTTTTAGAAAGAGACCTTCGCTGACATGATTAAATTTTTTCAAAAGGTGCTGAATTCACTCAGAACCGGAAAAAAAAGCTTTGATAAAAGCACGGCAGATACATCTCAAAAGCCAACCAAGCCCAAACGGTCCACTTCCGATCATACCGTTGATCCCACTCGACCGGAACGTCCAAAATCATCGGCCGACTCGAAACATCACCCACCAAAAGGCAGAAGGCGTAGACCGCGCAAAGGCCCATCTTCAAAGCCCCAGAAGTTGTCCAGCGGCAAGCCCTGGGATATGTCTAAATTCAAGGTGTTACCGGTGGAAGGCAAAACACGCTTTCATGATTTCGACCTGGCCCAGCCGGTCATGCGTGCAATTTTTGACTTGGGCTTCCAGTATTGCACGCCAATCCAGACGGAAATATTACCCAGCACACTAGCTGGAAAAGATGCCAGCGGTCGTGCCCAGACAGGCACCGGCAAGACAGCAGCTTTTCTAATTACGGTCATCACCCGGCTCTTAGCCAATCCCATCCAAGGACGGCGCAAAACCGGTACACCCAGGGTTCTGGTTTTGGCGCCCACCCGTGAACTGGTGCTGCAAATTGTTGAGGAAGCGCGTCAGCTGGCAAAATATATCCAATTAACCGTCCAACCGGTATTCGGCGGCATGGATTACGAAAAACAGAGACGCCAGCTGGCTAACAAACCAGTCGATATTATTGTGGCAACACCGGGCCGCTTACTCGATTTCCAGAGACGCGGTGATCTGAACCTCAAAAAAGTGGAAATCCTCATCATCGACGAAGCCGACCGCATGCTCGACATGGGCTTTATCCCGGATGTACGCAAAATAGTTTATAGCACTCCCAAGAAGGATCAACGCCAAACGCTCCTTTTCAGTGCCACCTTGACGGCTGAAGTAATCCGCCTGGCCTCCCAATGGACACGTGACCCGGTTACGGTTGAAATCGAGCCGGAACAAATTGCGGTAGATACCGTGGATCAGATCGTTTATATTGTCACCACCGAGGAGAAGTTTGCGCTGTTGTACAACATTATTGTTAAGCAGGATTTGAAACAGGTACTCATTTTTTGCAATCGGCGGGATGAGGTCCGAAGACTGGCGGGCCAGCTGAAACGCTATGGCATCAATTGCAATGAGCTTTCCGGTGACGTACCCCAAAAAAAGCGTTTGCGCCGTCTGGATGAATTCAAGCGGGGCAAAATTCGGGCGCTGGTAGCCACCGATGTAGCCGGACGCGGCATCCATATCGACAGCATGGATCACGTGATCAATTATACCCTGCCACGCGATCCCGAGGGATATGTACACCGTATTGGCCGCACCGGACGCGCTGGTTCGGCCGGCACCTCCATCAGCTTTGCTGATGAGGAAGATGGATTTTATCTGGCGCCCATCGAGGAATTTATGGGGCGGGAGTTACAATGTATCCAACCGGAGGAAGCCTGGCTGGAAAAACCCACGCCGATGCGGACTAAGTCCAAACCGCAAACCCGGCATAAACCTAAGACAAGGCCCCGCAGATCGAGACGAAAACGCCCCCCGCGCAGGCGACCACGCCGTACCGGATCCGCTTCTAAAAGAGAGTCCTGATATTTCTGATTCCGATTTTTATACCCCGCGTATTTGACTATAGCTGTTGTCAAAATACTATTCCGTTTCGTGTGCAAAGCGGTACGGGTATTTTTTTGTGACGACATATCAATCCGATTCATCACCTGTGCCCCACGGATTGGTGATGAAACTCTGCTGATTCTTAATAAAATTAGGTTGTTGAAACATCACCAATCCGTCAGGGCACTACGATAGTGAGGCAGATTCAACATGATCTGTCGTCACAAAAAAATACCCGTACCGCTTTGCACCCTGGCTTCTATATCGAAACAGATTTGTGACAGTTGCGCTAACCTGGATCTTCCAGCGCATCTCTTAATTCGCTCTCGATTTTCTTTATAATTTCTAAGGCTTCAGGGCTGGGGGGCGTTTGAACGGCGGCAACATTATGGATTTTTTTTAGCAATCGTTTTGCATGTACTTGGGTATAGGTACCTTGGGGGACCATATAACTTTTTGATTTTTTTGATGTAAGCGTCCGTGCAATATCGATTCGAACGGAGTCGCTCAGCCGGGATTTATTGAAAATATGGTTTAGCACCAGGGCATATGTTTCCGGGGTGATCGGTTTATTGGCGCGGGCAACAGCGACCATGGCCAAAGCCAAATCCCTTTCATAAACCGCATCGTTGGTGGTGATGTCCCGCTGGCTGTATACCGCCATGGCTTCCTCTCCGACAATGGTGACGATCCAGGTCAATAAATAGCGGAAAGATATTTCCTTAACCGAAGTATAGGCGAGTTTCCGGCCCCAGTACCACGGATTTAACACATTATATGTCATCCAGACGCGATTACCGGCCTTATACAAGCCCTCATATTTCTGGAGCCACTCGATCTTATTTTTAATTTTCTTGTCGTAAATATCCTTCCCCTTGAGAATACTGTGGATGCTGATATCCTTGACTGTGTTTAAAGGAAATTCCCTGAGTTTGACATTCAGGCGTGTGACAATTCTCTCATTCAACTGCAACAAATCGGATATGGATGCTTGCTGGATGGGATCCGCTGCGTCCGGATGGTAAATTGCGGCGATCTCCCGGGTAAGTTCGCTCGACATATCAAAGACTTTTTGGGGTGCAATCGAGGTCTGCATGGAGAATTTCCGACTCAAGGCCTTAACCCGTGCTTCAATTAGATCACAGGCCTGTTGATCCGTATGCGTCGGAAGCTGGCGTCGTATTTGGGAGATTCGTTCCAATGCGTTATCTTGACCGTACCCTGCTCGTTTTATTGCAGAGACCTTCCTTCGCCTTAAATACAAAAGCACCAGAGCGGCAAGAAGAATCACGCCAACAAGGATGAGTATGATGGTATTTAGATCCATATTAAATTATGCCGTAGCATGGATGGTCCTATGCTTCTTTGAGTAAATAGCTCAGCCATGTGTCCCGATCATTCACTTTGGAAACACCTCGGTTGAATGTGTGGACGATGAATCCAATATGTTCGAATTTTTCCCGCAAACCTTTATCCGACCACAGGTAATAGATACGCCCGTCAGATTGCGTGCGTGCGCCCTGGCCTTCTTTTAGGGAGATCAGAACGATTCCTTTGCGCTTCAATCCTTTTAAAATATTCCCCATGACAGGAACCAGTCGATCAGGTGTAATATGTACCAGCGATCCACACAGCAAAAGGGCATCAAAACGATGCAGAGAAAAATCATAGGCTTCAAAATCACCCCGGATAACGTTGCAGCCGGCATTCCTTCGGGCCATTTCAGCCAGGCCGGCCGAACGCTCAAAGCCGGTTACCCTGTATTTTCGTTTTTGAAGCCATACAAGATCACGGCCGCTGCCGCAACCCACATCCAGTATGCTGGCACCTGCTTTCAATTCTTTAGTTAGCGGTTTCAGAAATGATGTCGGATCGACATAATAGGTGGCTGCATTGTATTCACGGTAAAACTGCTGGTAATAATCGGCCATATCGTCACAATAATACAATCCGTACTAAAATCCAATATTGATATTTTTCCCATGAAATGAGATTAGTATATTATAGTCCTTTAAACCTTTTTTTGTTCCAGGGGGTAAGAACTAATGGACCAGGACCAAATACGCTGCGTATATTGCAAACGAAACGCTGAGTTGATCCGAAGCAACAACAAAACCGCTGTGATATGCAGCCAGTGTGGGATCGCCATCGAACTCGAAACCTATAGAGAACTTTTCGACACCTATATGTATGATTCCGATACTAAAAGTAATGAATAAACTTCCGAGCCCATGCTAAACCACCTTTCCTGCCAACAGACCGGCCAGCTTTGTGAAATTCTGGGGTTACCAACCTTTATTATTCCATGGTTAGACCGCTTTTATGAGACTGCTGAAATCGACTGGATTTTGACATTCCACCAGGATGATGCCGCCACTTCCAAAGGCAATCAGGATGCCACGTTATATAATGATGCTCAGAACGCCTCTTCAGAGTTCCTGAACCGCTGCTATCGTCGCGCAGTGGCGGACCTGGATGCAGAGGGGAAATATAAGCCGGCCGGATTTCACCGACGTTATGAAATTTGGGCCCTGTTTGAAGGTTGGCACGACCTTCCGGATGAGATCAGAAAACGCGTCAATCAATGGGAACTCGAGTACTTTGTGGAAACCAAAAAACCGCACATCCAGGATTATCAAAAGTCCGGTTCACGTGACCGTAAAATCGTCTGGCCGGAATATGTCTTATTGGATGAGGCTCTGGACCTTATCGATAGAATCCCCCAAATTTATCTATGGCCCTGCAACTGCCGGGCCATGATGCAAAGCTGCAGCAAACCTGAATTTGTATGCCTCCGTTTTCAAAACGACCGTAACCTGGGCTGGGAAATCTCAAAACAGCGTGCCAAGGATATAATGCTGGCCGCTCATAAAAAAGGCTTGATGCAAAGCGCGGAAATCGGCATTGCCGCAGATGGCGCCATTCACGGAGCCATCTGCAACTGCTGTTCTGATTGCTGCTTTCCAGTGCAACTCGCCAACCACCTGGATATTGCCGGATTGTATCCGCTTCGTCGTTATTTGGCTGATTTTACTGCAGAAAAATGCTCAATCTGTGGCCGCTGCGTCAAACGCTGCCCTTTTCAAGCCTTTACCTTGATCCCCAATCCAACCGATGCTTCCAGTGCGCCTCAAAAAACGATCCAATTCAATGCCGAACGATGCCGGGGCTGCGGACTCTGTAGCACCACCTGCCCCGATGACGCCATTGAAATGAAGCCGCTGCCACCATCCCCCCTGTCCATTCTTTCCGAGATTTAATTTCTATTTTGCTGAATTTAAGAGCCAGAGAAGTTAATTATAAGTGTCCGTTTCTATTAGTGTCCGTCCCAGAAAATTAATTAAAAGTGTCTGTTCAGAAATAGGAATTTTCGCGTTCTGCCAAGGCAGGTGGTAGATTTAATCCACAGGAATAGTGAATTATTTCGAGGAATTAAATCATGCCGCCTAACGCCGGCAGGGCGTGAAAAGGTCATTTATGAATAGACACTTTCAGCCTTTGAAGGTGCTGGCACCAAAATCCCCAAAAGGTGCGTCCCGCTCTTGAACTGCCTGTTTAAACCCGACCTCGGCCGCACGCTGCTGAAAGGCATAGCCTTCCTGGGTGTGACGGGCGATGCCATCAAAAACCGTACCCAATATCTGGGTTGGTTGTAGTCCGGCAGCGTGGATGGTCTGATTTAATAACAATTTCATCATAACCAGCTGATTGATGGGCATTCGGGCAATCCGATCCAACAGGGTTTCAAAGCGTTCGTCCAGTTTATCCGTCGGTGCGCATTCGATAGCCAGACCCCATTCTACGGCTTCCTTGCCGTTCAAACAATCCCCGGTGAAAAGGAGCCGTTTAGCCTTTTCAATGCCGATGCGAAATGCCCACAGAGACGTCGTGGGCGATCCCCATACCCGAGCCGGCGGGTAGCCGATCTTGGCATCTTCGGCGATTATCAGCAGATCACTGCACAAGGCCATATCCGTACCCCCGGCCACACAAAAACCATGCACCTTGCACACGACTGGTTTGTTGGCGTTGAACAGGCTCATAAAGCCCCGCAAATTCCGACTCATCATCTGATAATCCGCCATTGGATCCCAGGTAACATCGGGATTGTGATTCCGGGCAATCATATGTGGGTCCAAAGCCGACCCGGATTGAGCCTGATCTTGGCCGAATTGTGCCTGTCCCATTTTTTCGGCACTGTCCACCAAATCATAACCCCCACAAAATCCCGCGCCATTGCCGGATAAAGCAATCACATGCACAGCGGGATCCAAGTCTGCTTTTTCTATGCAATCACTTAATTCCACAGGCAAATCCAATGTGATGCCGTTTCCTCGATCCGGGCGATTCAAGGTGATACGCGCAATGGGCCCGTCTACTTCATAAATCATGGTTTTCATTTTTTTATCTCCAGAATTGACAGATATGGCTACCATCCTTATGTTGTACTCAAGGTAGGGGGGGAAAAGCCCAATTCCCCTGTTTGTTACACAGTTAACATAACAACCTAACCTCCTTCTGCTGGCCTCGGTTTAACCGAGGCCAGTCCTATTTTCAACGTTAATATGTAATATATTTAAAATATTAGGCCAGCACGATATTTAATTCAACCGCATTTTTCAGGGTGTTGGCCACAATACAGCCGCGCTCGGCAATGCTGACCAGTTTTTGAAGTCCTTCCGGGTCACTGGCATCGGCAGATACCTTCATTTCCACGGCTGTAAAACGGGGTGGTGCCGAAGTCAGGCTGCCACTGATCTCTAATTTTGTATTGTTCAGCTGGGTATCCCGACTCTGGGCCGCTGCCAAAAGATTGCTCATGAAGCAACCTCCCAATGACATGAGCAGGTTCTCGCCACCCATGGCACCTCTGTTTTGGCCACCTTTGGCCTCTGGTCGGTCCATTACCACGGCATGCTCCCTGGCATTGCCCTGGGATGCGGTCGGACCGATTTGTTCGACATTGACATTTACTTGAAGTACATCATTCATGGTATTTCCTCCTAATATCGTTATCAGACAAGTTAGAAAAAGCCCCTGTAACTTATTTAAAACCCTAAGCATCCTGAAACCGTAATGCAACTATACACAGCGCCATAAAAAATTAGTCCAGCATTAATATGAACACATGAAGCAATGAAGCACAGTAAAACGGGAGCCCGAATTCACATTTCTATGTGAAGGCGAGTTTCTTTTTTTCTTCCCGACATATTGAAAAATAAATCATGCTTAGGTTATAAACTGCATGGTCATAAAATAGGAGGTGTTTCTAAATTCCTGGACCCATGTTTTTCTAATTTCGTTTGGAATGGCATCTTATGAATGACGATATGAAATACAATATGCAACGCGAAGAATACCTGGCACGTATCAACCGCGTTATCGACTACATCGAAAAAAACCTGGCTGGTGACCTTTCGCTGCAAAAATTAGCCAGTGTGGCTAATTTTTCACGCTTTCATTTTCATCGCATCTTCAAATCCATGGTCAATGAAACCTTGTACCGTTTTATCCAGCGGGTGCGAGTCGAGAAAGCCGCATCACAACTTGTCAGTAATCCCAGAAAGTCCATCACCGAAATTGCCCTGGACACCGGTTTTAGCGGTTCGGCTTCATTTGCCCGCGCTTTTCGTGAAATTTTTCAGATGAGCGCCAGTGCCTACCGCTCGGCCGAAACAAATATCCAAAGCAACATGGGCAAAACAGACCGCAAGAAACGCAAAACGATTGGCAATATGCGTGAAGACGCAATTGAATTCTCCTTCTATATTGATGCGCAAACCCAAAACCCAACATGGAGGATTCAAATGAATGCACAGCCAAAAATGAAGGTCGAAGTCAAAGAGATGCCTGAACTTACGGTCGCCTATGTACGCCACATCGGCCCGTACAAAGGAGACAGCGCCCTATTTGAAAGCATGTTCAACAAACTCATGACCTGGGCCGGGCCTCGGGGATTGCTGCGTTTTTCCGGGTTCAAGGTCCTGTCCGTGTATCACGACGATCCCAAAGTGACCGACGAATCCAAGCTGAGAACCAGTGCCTGCATTACCATCCCGGACGGCACATCTGTAGACGGGGAGATTGGAAAAATGACCCTGCCGGGCGGCCAGTTTGCAGTGGCCCATTTCATGCTAAAGAATGACGAGTTTGAGGCTGCCTGGGATGCGCTTATGGGGGGATGGTTGCCGGGTAGCGGCTATCAACCGGATGACCGCCTGTGTTATGAGCTCTGCCACACCAGCCCCAAGGATGACCCTGAAGGGCGGGCTAAAGTGGATATCTGTGTGCCTGTCAAACCCCTTTAGAAGTTATTTCAAAAATGTCTTTTTGTCCAATCTCTTTGTTGGCCCACGTTTCCTTTCCTCAAAATACGGTAAGTATTCCTGCGGATTGAAACGTGGGTCCGCCTCGACCTTGAACAAAAATCCTCTTTTTCAAATAACTTCTAAACGATTACATTTAGCTAAGGCGATTCTGGGATTTGGCATCCCTAAATAATGCCCGTCAATATTGCTGATGGGGGATTTTCTTATTTTTCATACCGTTCTTCTTTCCAGGGATCGGCACTGTTGCTGTAACCGCTTACTTCGTAGTAGCCGGGCTCATCCACGACAGAAAATTTAATTCGCTGAAGCCATTTGACACTTTTGTAAAAATAGCGATCAGGTACCAAAGCACGCAGTGGTGCGCCGTGTTCTGCTGGAAGTTCCTGGTCTGCATACCCGTGCGCCAGGATCACATTCTCCTTTAAAGCCTCTTGAATCGGAATGCTGCTGGAATAATCGCCGGGTGCTTCAAAGATTACATAGCGGGCATTTTCCTTGACGTTGACCAATTTCATGAGGGTCTGCATGGGAACACCTTGCCAGCGTGAATCAAGCAGGGTCCAGCCGGTGACGCAGTGCACGTCACAGGTAAGTGATACTTGCCTTAAGGCCATTAGATCGGGCATTCTCACGGTTGTTGGCTTTTGGACTTCACCCTGGATATCAAGTTGCCAGCCCTGCACCTTGCCAACTCCGGCAACTCCGCCCATGTTCCGCAAGGTTTTAACGGCATGCTGTCCCGGAGGGATGCGGGGACGCCCATCCGATCTTAATTCTGCCGCCAGAGCCTGATTTTCAGAGTCCAGCAGTTTGACGAAAACTCCGGGGAGTCCGATGGAGACGATGCTGCCCCCAGCCGCGGCCATAAAGTCCCGACGAGATAATTTCTTAATATTTTTCATGGTGATACCTCTATATTGACCTTTTTCTCAAGGTGTCTGTTTACCGAGAAAATCCAGTAGAACCTGGGCCGATGCCGCCGGCTTTTCCAGCATGGGGACATGACCGACCTGTTCCATAATTACGGTTTTACTTTGCGGCATAACCGCTGCCAAGATATTGGCCCCGGATACATGCAAGACCCGATCGCGATCTCCCCACAATATGAGCGTTTGGGTTGAAAGATTCTTCATCAGCACCTCCAAAGGTTCTAGTTCCCAGGAATTTCGAATCTGTTTGAAAATAATTTGATTGAGGGGCCGGTGATGAATGGCTTCCTTGATGAAGTACTTTTTAATGGTGCCGGGTATGAATGGTTGTTGGACAAAGACAAAGTCCAGGAGCTGATCATAATCCGCAGGAGTTTCAACTATCAAGAGGTTCCGGTGACCGGCCGCCAGATTCCGGGCTAACTCACTCGGCTGGGCTGAACCGATGCCGCCCGGAGCGATAAGCCACAAGCTATTGACCTTGTGCCCGTACTTCACTGCATAGGCCCCTGCAATGGCCCCGCCCATTGAATTCCCCCCCAGATGAAACCGTTCGATCTTTAACGCGGATACAAATTGATCCAAACGTTCCACCTGGGCATCGATTGTATATTGCGCATTCATGGGTCGCGAACTTTCGCCAAAACCGGGAAGGTCCGGCGAGATCACCCGGAAGTAGGGGGTCAAATGTTTGGCCACGCGGGTCCAATTGTCTTTGTTGGCACCAAATCCGTGCAGCAAGACCAGTGCCTCCCCCTGGCCACCGTCTAAATAGGCGATGTGCCATGCATCCACATCGATATGCCTTTGCTCGAGACCGGCTAAGCCCCTTTCCATGTTGCTCAGAATCTTGAATACAGCACCCGGGAATGAAAAATAGGCTATCGCAGCGCATGCGATAACTACAAAGGGGATAGCAATCATCACTTTCTTGGTCAATTTAGGCATAGGACGTCCTCCGAAAACTAAAATTGAATTGGCATGAAGATCGGATCAAAGCCTGTCCCTAGGGTGCACTAGATGATAATCAGTTTTTGTCTACGGTGCAAGTCACTACATTTACAATATTATTGTAATATTGTATTCAGAATAGAAACCGTGCACTCAATCACAGCGGTGCCACTATTAAGCCAATAAAACCGATTCCCTGAATCACTTCGGATAGGAGGATAATATGAAGCAGATACCGATGTTTGTGCTCATCAGCATTTGCATGCTCAGCTTTACCAGTTCGAATGCATTCGCCGGCAGTGCTGAAAAGGCAGCCCAAAAAGCTGCATTGCAATGGCTTGGCCTCATTGACGCCGAAAAATTCGATCAAAGCTGGGAGACGGCCGCTGCATTGTTCAAAAATGCGATTACCAAAGCACATTGGCATCAAACCATCAAGGCTGTCAGACCACCAATGGGCAAGCTGAAATCAAGAAAGCTGACATCTGCGACCTATGCCACCACCCTTCCTGGGGCACCTGATGGCGAGTATGTTGTTATCCGGTTCCGATCCAGCTTCAGCCAAAAAAAATCTGCCATTGAAACCGTGACACCCGTGAAAGATCCCGACGGGACTTGGCGCGTATCCGGATATTTTATAAAGTAATGCTGGAGTCAGCTGCACCACCACCGTTGATCAGGCGGATTTTCTTCCATTTTCCTTGCCGGTATCGAATTAGCGAAACACTGAACAAGGACAATACGTACAGGGTCAGGATGATCCAGCAGGCATAAATACCCCAACCCAAAATCTCAACACCGATATAGATGGGTATAATCATGACCAAAAGCGAGGCCAGGCCGATGCTCCACATGATAAAGCGTGTATCACCGGCGCCTTTCAATGTGCCAATAAACGTAAAATAGAGGGCATCAAAACATATGAAAATCGCCATGATACGGATAATGACGCTGCCCTGGTCCATTATCTGATCTTGAAGCTCATGGCTACCCTCGGCTGCTGCAAATAGATTCATCACCCAATTGGGCGCACTGAAAAAAAGGACGTCGAGCATTAGAATATAGGCGAGTAGAATGATCATGGTCTGTTTGGTATACCGAATAGCACTTGCCGTGTCCTGGCGCCCCAGGGACTGCCCCACAAGCGTGGATAAGCCGATGGAAAATCCATAAGCCGGCATAAATGCAATCGATTCTATGGAGATGACGATGTTACTTGTTGCCAGGGGTACCTTGCCAAGCCTGCCAACCATGAAGATAAAAAATGTAAAAGCAAAGACATCCAGGGCAAACTGCAATGCGGCCGGAACACCGGTTCGAATGATCCGCAGCGACAGCTCTGGATCAAATGCGCGGTTTGATATAACCCCGTAAAGCCGATCGTTTCGACGCGTGAAAATCAATATACAGTAGAGCAGAGCAATCAGGGTCCATGAGCTGACCGTAGCGATTCCAGCTCCACGGATACCCATCTCCGGGAAAATCCAGACGCCATTGATCAAGGCATAGTCCAGGGGAATATTCCATATCATGCCGATCAGGTTGATCCATAGGATCGCACGGGTCTTGCCCCTGCCGGAAAAAAAACCGGCCAAACCTGTTCCCAGCACATTCATGCCGCCGCCCAGACAGAGAACGTGGAAATAGATACTTTCCAAACGTTGAACCTCTGGCGGATGTCCGCCCAATTTGAAAAGCGGATCCGACAGGTATGCCAATCCGATCAATATAATTGACGCCACGACCGAAAAATAGATTCCCTGCCAAACGCAGGCGCCGATACGGTTCAAGGAACCGGCTCCGGTATATTGCGCAATAAAAACGTTCAGATAACTGGTCACGCCGGTAAATAGCGTTAGAATTAAAAAAGCGACGATGCCGCCGGGAAGCGCCGCAGCAATGGCTTCAACTGAGTATTTTGCCAAAAACACCCGATCCGTAAATTCCATAACTGTGGTAGCAGCCATGGAAAGAACCAGCGGCAAACTGACAGACAATACTTTTCGATAACTAGCGGTCCAAGCGTTCATAAAGAGTGTTTCTCATATTTAAATGATCAGTCCCAGAGATCAGATGCTGCATATCATAGCAAACCACAAGTTGTCTCAAGATATTTTAATTCCTTTGTATTGCGTGGCAAAGGCTTTCATCTGACTGCCGATTGGGATGTTGTCTATGGGCAGACTTCCGGAGCTACACGCCCGGATTACACCAACGAGCAACTCCCTGCGAAAGACCCCTTATACGTTAGCTGGATCCCGTTGGGCGAAAAAAAGGTTCTCTGGGAAATTTGGGAGCTTTTTTATCGAACCGGTCCGCCGGGCATCGACCTGATGACCTGGCCCACGATTTCATCAGATCATAATAAAAGCTTGAAAAACTTTTGGCAGTTGAATTATGGATAAGTTATGAAAACACGGGTTCAATTGGAACGGCGCACCTATCCCCGCTATCGCATAAAAGCCGATACGCAGATTCAAACAAGCGACTCGTATTTAAATGTCAATACCATCGAATTATCGGTAGAGGGCATTCGGATAGAAGCCTATGCGGAAATCAAGCCGGGAACAGCTGTGGCGGTTACCTTTGATTCGATTAAAAAACTGGTTTTCCGGGGTAAGACCGTTTGGATTCTTGCAATCCAGCGTGGGGATTATATGATATTTCAGATGGGAATCAAGATCGATGCGATCTTGCTGTCCGGCGTTCGGGTTACCGGTTTCAATCAAAAAGATGAACTTATCCAGGATATCTTAATGGAACTCAAGCAGCCAGACTGACGATTTCAGATACGCATCAATTTCTGGGTCGGCCGGGTTTTATATAGTCACTCTTAATCGACCGCAGATATTGCCAGTGCGCAAGCCGCTTGGGTCGTGCTTTAATATCGATGATGCAATCCTCACACAATGCTTGGCCGTAATAATCATGTGCGGCACCGGTCCGCATTTTTAAATTGCAGGATTCACAGCAAACCACGCTTGTCTGTTTGTTTTTACTTTTGAGGTTCAATCGGCTATTCCGCATGATCGTAGGATAATCCCAGCCAGATCATCGCTTCTCCCAGTGAACGAAAAACCCCGACCCCGATGGCAATACCTTCCAGCTGAACAAATAATTCGTATTTTTTGCTGACATTGTATTCAAATTCGGCCCGGGCCACGATGGCGGTTTTACCACCAATCCGTTTTTCGTCATGCTGGGATGTATAGGTGACGATTCTTTTCAGATCTTCATCCTTGACGGAATGGCCCTGGACTATTTCGCGCATATCCCATAAAATATTCAGCGTGGGTGGATGTTCCGGGTCTTCATAGATGGGTCGTAGGGATGAAATCATCTCATCGATATCCACCTTGCCTTCCAGTATAAAGGTGGTCAGATTGCTGTTTCGATCTATGTTAGATGAAATCGGCATGGATTAAAGTACTGCCAAACAATTATTTTGCCTTCTGTTTTTGTTGTGTGGTGAAACCCTGGGCTGCTTCTCCGTTTAGATCTGAAATTGATCTTACGGAATCGATACTGAGATGCTTCAGCTGCAAAAATTATCTGTTACTGATTCGGATACAAACATTTTATTTGCTAATTATCGCATTTGACTAGAAATATCAAGGGCCGCCAAATGATAGCCGGACCATTTTCCATAAAGATTTGATTGCAATGGCTCGTAGACAGCCTCGCTCCATCGATCTGGTTCCGCAGGAAAACGAAAATGCCATCAATCCTTTTGTAATCTATGGTCTCCAGCTATTCTGATTTTTTCATTAAGTCTTGTTCAGCATTATAAAATATGGGCTTTCGCTTCTCCTCAAACGCCAGCAAACCTTCCCGCCCGTCAGAGTGGTTCGCAGCTGTAGACAACCCCACCCGCTCCAGTTCCAACTGGGTTTCGAGTGAATGAACATATGAGTCGTTAAGTAGGTTTTTGGACAAGCCAAAAGAATGCAATGAATTTTGGGTCAGCCGATCCAACATCTCCAGTGCTGTGACCACTGATTCCCCATTGCTGACAACCTGCGTAACCAATCCCCATTCAAGCGCTTGCTCGGCCGGGATAGGATTGTCAAAAGCCGCAATTTCTAAAGCTTTTGCATATCCCACCAGCCGTGGCAATGTGAAGGTGCCGCCGCCGTCAATACAGAGCCCATTGGATGTATAGGCTTGTCTCAGCACAGCCGATTCCGCCATGATACGAAAATCACACGCCAATGCTAATGAAAAGCCACCGCCGGCGGCAATACCGTTTATGGCCGCCACCACGGGTTTTTTCATGCGCCGGATCTCTAATATCGCCGCATGAAAATGTGACGCCAGCGTATGAAAGGCGGTACCGGGACTCTTGGCGTAGGACGTTGCCCATTTTAAATCACCCCCGGCACAAAACGCCTTGCCCGAACCCGTAATAAGAATTCCCCTGATGTCATCGTTAGCCGCCATGGAAATTAAATGCGATGCCAGGCTGGCAATCATTTCCTGATTAAAAGCATTGTAAGCTTCCGGTCGGTTTAGTGAGAGCTGCACGATGGCGCCGTCTTGTTTCACGTCAATTAATTTGCTCATTTTAATTCCCATCGGGTTTACTGTTTTTGAGTAAATATTGTAAGTACCCCCCAGGCTTTTCCTACCTTGAGGTGGAAACAACGCATCAATCGGACAAGAAAGTTGGGGCCTTGAGTAGCTTCCTTAGCATGGATGCCGTAAAGTCATCAAGAATTCATGTCATGCACGACGGCATTCCCGCTCTGATCCAATTATTTAAAACATCCCTAGGCATATCCGCTTGACCTCATTAACGATATTTGGCATTCTGATACTGGCTCAAACTTCGAACCATTATCGGCGCACAATCCTGGCGATTTATATGAGACGAGGGTTGCGGAATCAATTCAAATTAATTCGGCTGAAGCATTCAAAGCGACGAGCTGAAGAGTCACCCTGCAAGTAACAGTAACCGATCAACTGTGAAAGGAGGTGCCATGCTTCGTGTCAAAGACATCATGACAACCGAACTGATTACGGTTTCACCTGAGACGGAAATCCTACAGGCAGCCAAGGTCCTTCTAGGGAATCACATCAATGGGGTTCCGGTGGTGGATGAGGCCGGCAAACTGGTGGGCATACTGTGCCAGAGCGATTTAATCGCTCAGCAAAAGCGTCTGCCGATTCCATCTGTATTTACTTTTTTGGACGGATTATTCACAACCTCATCTGCCAAACAGCTTGAAAAGCAGGTGCAAAAAATCGCCGCCATCACGGTTGCCCAGGCCATGACCCCCGATCCCAGCTACCTGACGCCCGAAACGAACATTGAAATTGCGGCCAGCCTAATGGTGGATAAGGGCTTTCATACCTTGCCGGTATTGGAAGACGGGGATTTGGTGGGGATTGTCGGCAAGGAGGATATTCTCAGCACCCTACTTTCGAAGAACAATTCCGTTTGATGCACGCAATCAAACGAAGCTCAATACTTACCATGATCTGAGTTTTACGTGCGATGGAGGAAAATATGAGTATTGATGAATACGCACTAGCTTTTGACGGCGAACTGCTGAACCGTGGCTTCTGGCTGCAAGTCTGGGTAATTGAATATAACGGGCAACAACATATTTATATAGAACACACCGGCGACAATACCTGGGCCAACGCGCCATCCCCCATATACGGCTTGAGCCAAAATTTCGATACGAGCAAGCACGCTCCTGAAAATAGCCTGGCCTCCCGCCTTCAAGCAGTCGAAATAAATCCCCAGGCTTGTCAGATTCGGATGATTGCATTGGGACCCATTTTTGAAGAACAGTTAACCATACACAAGCACGAACCTTTCCGGGCTCAGTTGGAAACGCTGGCATATGAAGTGGCTGCTTATCTGAAATGGCGTGGGTTTGAAGTTCTCGGAAACTACCACAAGGGTGCTTCGGTAAAAGAACAACTTCTTGGTGAGATAAAGACCAAGGTTATGGCCTTCGTGACCGATTCATAATCAGTCTATCATAAAATCAAAGAGCACGATTCTATTCCCCATAAATATCAAAACCGGATAATGCTGTACGGCACACTCAGGGCAAATGCTGTGGCTGAAGTCCGCATCGGAATGTCCTGTATGTAAGACTCCAGCTTCTTCCAGTAGCCCTGGCATCCCGGACCTTTTTACAGTTGGCGCAAATGGGTAGCAAACCGGTCAGGATTTTAGTCTCTGAAAGCGTAATCTGAAGCTTGTCTCTCTCCTCTCGTAGCGCTTCCTCCACCTTGAGCCGCTCGTCAATTTCCCGATTGAGTCTGCGATTCCACATGAGTATGATGCCATATATGATGACGGCTAAGGCCGTAATTCCGAATACCCAACGGATGGCATCGGTTGGCCGGATACCATGCTCGTATCGTACCGCAACCATCGGTTACGAATTTCAGTATGTTGCTGGGGTGTTATGGCCGCAAACACCTTATTAAGAATGTCAATGTCTTTAGATTTTGATTTAATCCGAATGCAACACCCCTTTACAGCCTGATATACTTGTCCGTTTGGTGTAAATATTATGTTCCTAAAGAAACATTTCATTCTACAATGCGGGATGGTGCCTACAACATTTTTCCGGGCAGCCAGAGGGCCAGTTGGGGAAACAGCATAGCCAGCAACAGGACGATCAGCTGAATAAGTACAAATGGCGGGACGGCTCGCCAGATATCCTTGGTGTGAATTTCAGGCGGTGCTACGCCTTTCATTAATATGAGGGCCCAACCAAAGGGCGGCGTTAAATAGGCCACCTGCATATTGAGGATAAAGATGATGGCAAACCAGGTGGGATCGAATCCCAATAAAACGGCAATGGGAATAAAAATTGGAGCACAAATGGTCAATACGGCATAATCATCCATGAACATGCCGAAAACGAGCAGGATGAGCTGCATTACGGCCAGAATCAGCCAGCGGTTGATGGTTAACCCTTCAACCAGTTCCATAACCATGTCCTGCGCCCCAGCACTGGTATACACCACCCCAAAAAGCGTAGCTGTAACCAGGATCCAGAGGGCCATACCACTGATTTTCATGGTTTCCAGGCAGGAGTCGGTCAGGACCTTCCAGCTTAGCCGTTTGTAGGCAATACAGATCACAAAAGATCCGAAAGCGCCTACCCCGGCGGCTTCGCTGGGAGTAGCAATCCCCAGAAAAATCGATCCCAGAACCAATACCACCAGCATGGCCGGCAGAACAATATCCTTTAAAGACGCCAGGCGGGCGTTCCAACTCGTATTTTCAACCGCTTTGGGTGCCAGCTCGGGTTGCAGGTAACAGCGCACACTGATGTAAATGATATAGAGACTGGCGGTGATCAAACCGGGGATAGCGCCGCCAAAAAATATTTTACCGATGGAAATCCGGGAGATGTAGGCGAATATGATCATGATGATACTGGGCGGTATGATCTCTCCCAAGACGCCGCCGGCCATGACACTACCCAGGGCCAGGGATTTGTTGTATCGCTGTTTGAGCATGGCCGGTACCGCAATCAGGCCCATGGTGAGGATACCCGGACCAAAGCCGCCACACATGGCAAGGGCCACACAGACGCCTACGGATACAATCGCCAAGCCGCCGCGCACCCCCGTAAGCCATAGGTTAAGCGCTTTGAATAAACGGTCGGAAATACCCGAATGGATCAAAAAATTACCCATTAGGAGAAACAACGGGATTGTAATCAGTCCCGGGTCGGTGATTTGGCGGTAGGTGGTGGTTGCCACCACATAGAGACCATTGGTGCCGTCAATTAAATATATAATCAGTACGCTGATGCCGCCTAACGCGAAAACAACCGGAACACCCAAAGCCAGCAGAGAAAGAAGCCCGCCAAATAACAGGACTGTCGACAATCCAATACTCATCATGTTGGTTCCTTAATAAAATCGCCTAACGATTTTTTGTGGAATTCTAGTTTTGTAAAGAAATCGTGTTTATCAGCCTGAATATACCACCGAGATTTCTTATAAACGATCCAGGCAGAGCAATTGATGTGCATTGTTCATCTATTGCTCTGCCTGGATCGTCATAAATTGCGACGCCGTCGGAAAAAAGATATGCCTTCCAGTAAAAACAGAAATGCGACCACCGGTATCAACAGTTTAAACGGATAAAGGGGAATTCGGAAAGCTCCGGGTGCCTTTTCCCGCATCATCAGAGAATTCCAGCCCATCCAGCTGGACTGCCAAATCAGTACCCCAATAAAAGCGATGAAGGCGATCAATGCGATCCAGTCTGCCGCCTTTTTAAAGCCGGGTGGAAAGTGGTCATAAAAAATTTCGATGCGGATATGCTCACCCTTATACAGTGTATAGACACCTGCAAACATAATAAAGACGCCAAACAGGATGCGATTGAGCAGCCATCCCCAGAGCAACGGCTGGTTGAAAACATACCGCGCGGTCACATCAATGGCTGTAATGGCCATAATGACAAAGACCAGGTAGCACACAACGCGACTCGACCGATCCACCGCCAGGTCGATCCAAACAAAAAATTTGTCGACAAACTGCTTCATATCAACCGCCTATTTAGAAGGTACCTTATATCTTGGAATTGGCACCTAAATTTTGTCCGACATCAATATTTACCAACACCTATGTATTCTCATCAAATAAACTTCCATGATAGATAGAAGTGGTTTCAGAACGTCAAATCGCGCCCAAGTACAAGGCGGGGGCCGACGAAAAAAACGCAGCATACACGGAAGTATGTGAGAATTTTGAGGAGGGCCACAACACCGTAATTGGGTGTTAGATGGGGTTATGAAACCACTTCTACTAATAACCAGGAGGGTATCATGCTACCCTCCCGGTATTGGTTGGTTTTCACTATGATAGCGATATGATTATAAATTTTTACGCCATTCTTTGATGATCGCAATGGCTTGGGCGGCCGCTTCATCCCTTGCGCCAATCTTGTCCCAGAGATCATATGCAGCAACTTCGTGTTGGCGGTCGCAGTCGGCATCGATCTCGCTCTTGATAACTTTGCCGGCTTTAATCAGATTGTCCACTTTTTTCAACTCACCCACGTAGACCTTGAGCAATTTATGGAAATAATCTTCAGCCGCTTCGGCCATGACCTGCTGCAGATCGGGGCCGAGTTCATTCCAGGATTCCATATTGAACAGAATATGTCCCACAACCACATCGTTCTGTCCGCCCATGAGCCAGTAGGGTGCCACTTCATGCCAATTCAGACCCGTTATGGCACTAACGTCCCATTGAGATGCATCAATGGTTCCCAGCTTCAAACCCATATAGGCTTCCATTCCGCTGATATAGGTTCCCCGGGCTCCCACCGCATTGTAGTAATCGGCCCAGGATCCCTCTACGCGGAATTTCAATCCCTGCATATCCTCACAGGTCCGAATTTTTTTGGTGGACATGGTGATAATGGGGCCATAGGAATGCACATCCAACCAATAGAGCCCCTGGGTAGCATACTGTTCACGCAGCAACCGCACATAGCCGGTATTAAAAAACAGGTTGCGGATCTCCCGGCCGGCGCTAAAAATATCGGGCTCTCCCGGCAGGTTGTAGGCATAGGGCAGGCCAAATTCGACCTCGCCAATGGGCAGGATGCCGCCCCACATGGCCGCTACGGCGTGGACCATATCCAGGGTGCCTTTTTGGGTGGCTTCAAACAGCTGTTCTGCCGGAACCAGTTCCGGATCGGCAAAAACCTGTATGCGGATGCGCCCATTACTCTTCTTTTTGGCCACGGCTGCAAAATCGTTCAGCAATTCCATGCTGAGATCACCGCGCGGATAAGCAGACTGGATCTTCAATCGAAAGACTTTATCGGCAGCTTGAGCACCAACAGGGGCCAGTACCCAGGTAGTGGCCAGAATTGCCGCCAGAATAACAGATAGTAGCAAAATTGTTCTATTCAATTTCATCACCTTCCTCCTTTTTGGAAACGAACTGGTTGAAGTTAAGGTCGATCCCGCTTGCATCACCTCCTTTGCGTGAACTGATCGTATCAGCCATTCTTGTAAACTTGCTGATTGTTATGGTTTAGGTAGAACGTTGAAGCTAGCTTTTGGATGGTCAAATACCAATAACATTATGCCCGCCGGGTCGTCAAATAGGAACCGATGACGGCATCGGCTTCGATTTCGACGAGATGTTCGGGTCTGGCCAGGGCTTTAACTTCGGCCATGGTAATCACCGGTCGAATTTGTTTAAACCATTCCGAATACGCCTTTATATATTCCTGCCCACGGCTGATATCCGTCACATAAAAACGCACGCGTACAACCTGGGACATACTGGCCCCGGCCCGTTTCAAAACCTGCTCGATTTTCTGCAGGATAAGTTTGGTTTGCAGGTAGGCATCCCCGGGCGCTTCCACCTCGCCCTGGGCGTTCGTCGTGGTGGTGCCGCCTACAAAAACCATATGGCCAACCCGCACAGCTCGGCTGTAGCCGGCTTTTTCCTCGAAGGGCGCGCCCGATGCAAAATTTTCTCGTTTTAAGAGCTCCATTATTCCTCGGCAAATTCTTGGGCTATATTGTCTAATAAAGTCTGCATTAATCCATAGGAATCCGGCAAATCATCGGTCTGAGCGATAACGGCTGGTCCATCGTGGACATAAGCATCGCTAAGCCAATCCTGGCTGTGGTTCTGGGCATAGTAGCGGACCATATCCAGCGTATACTCCGGATGAAACTGCAGCCCCACCACCGGTCGCCGCTTGCATACAAAAGCCTGATTTTCTGTCGCTTTGCTGCTGGCCAGCGGGACGCAACCTTCCGGCAGTGAAAAATGATCACTGTGCCAGTGAAAGGTCGTAAATGCAGCGGGCACCTGATTAAAAAGAAACGATGCCCGGCCTTCGGAATTTAGCCCTACCTCGTGCCAGCCGATTTCTTTGTGCTTCGCCGGAAATATGTGTCCGCCTAATGCCTCTGCTAGAAGTTGTGCACCAAAACAGATACCCACCACAACCTTATTGGCAGCCAAGGCTTGCCGCAGAAATTCCTTTTCCGTCTTTATCCATGGATAGGTCGCGATATCCCATGCATGCGGGGACCCCCCCATGACCATCAACCAATCAAACGAATTCATGGCCGGCAAAGGATCACCATTACAGATGAAAACCTGCTTGAGCTGATGTTTTTTCTCAGTTGCCCACAAGGTGATATTGGTACGCGAAAAATCCTCGGGGTCGTGCTCAATCAGTTGGATTCTCATAATAATGACTCTTTCCGATATTTGACTTCTTTCAAAATCATCATATATGACTTCCAAAACGGTAGCGCAAATCATCGGTCATCACACAACGCCGGATGCGGGTAAACGACTTCGGCCTGGTGTGGCCTTGGCCATTGGTGGCAATATGAAAGCTGACATAGCCCTCCCCGGTGATGCCCACGCCCCCCAAGCCGCAGGCACCGTTTTTCACAAACGACGCACAGCTTGCCCGGCTGGCCATCTGCTGGATATTGTTCAGGTTGTTGGAATGAATAGCCATGGTGTGACCGAATTTCTGTTCGGCTGCTATTGCCCGGTCGATGGCCTCATTCACATTACGACAGCGGACAAAGGGCAGCACCGGCATTATCTGTTCGGTCCAGACCAGGGGGTGCTGATGATCTGTTTCTAAAATCACAATCTGCACCTCGGATCCCACCTTCACATCGATGGCTTTCAAAATGAACTGGGGAGTTTTGCCGATAAAGTCCATGTTGATTTCCCCGGGGGTCCCGGGAGCGTTAACTTTCTTAAAGATATGCTTGATCAGCGCAGTCCCCTGCTGGGAACTGATTTCATGGGCGCCTTGTTTAAGGAGTTCCGCTTTCAATTCATCCGCCACGGAATCTACCACGAATATTTCCTTTTCGCTGGCGCAGGCAATACAGTTGGAAAAACCGGCGCCCTGGATGATGCATTGGGCCGCGCGCGTTAAGTCAGCGGTTTCATCCACCACCACGGGGGGATTACCCGGTCCGCCGGCAATAACGCGTTTGCCGGTCTTGGTGGCAAAATCCACCACGCCATGACCGCCGGTTACGGCAATCATACCGATATCTTCATGGGTCATGAGCTGCTGGGCTGAAGGCACCGAGGGTTCCTCCAGGCAACTGAGACAGTTCGGGGGGCCGCCGGCGGCCACAATCGCCCGGTTCAGATCGCGGATCACCCGGGCCGATACCAATTTAGTTTTAGGATGGGGATTAACCACCACGGCATTACCGCCGGACATCATCATGATGGCGTTGAAGAGAATGCTCGGAGCTGCATTGGTCACCGGGTGCACCGAAGCGATTGCGCCCACCGGAAGCCGTTCAATAATAGTAACCCCCTTGTCGCCGGCGAATACCTCCGGAGTCAGATCCTCCAGCCCCATCACCTGACAGGCTGATATGTTTTTATTAACATTGTCCGCTTGCTTTCCCAGACCGGTCTCTTCAAACTCCATGCGACCGTAGGTTTCGGCATTGGTTCTACCGGTTTCCCGGATGGCCGCGATCACCTTTTCTCTTGTCGCAAGCGGTAAGGCCACCAGTGCTTTTTGGGCTGCACAGGTCGCCTGAATACAGGTAAGCATGTCCTGGAAGACGCCATCGCCGTTTGGTGACGGCGTTTCAATATCCGGGGAGGCAGCCTTAGATTCACCATCCGCATCCGCCAACTTGCGCACCACCGATTCCACAATTTGATCAATGACTTTGTCGTCGAGTTTCATTTTCGTTTTCTCACCATGTTAAATATTCGGATTGTTAATTTGCTTTTTTCACAAAACCGATTTCAATATGCATCATAGCTTTTTAGGGGTTTAGACTGTTAGGCTGTTAGGCGCTAACAACAATTAGCCCTGCGCCAAAAACACCTAATAGTCTAACAGCCTAATAGCCTTACAGCCTGCACTATCTTTTCTCCTCCTTCTGCGGCCACAGAGTTGTAATCTTGGCTCGCTCCCGGTAAGCCAGGCGTTGATCGATGTCGTCTTCGGTATAGAACTCATCAGCGGCTTTTACACCGCGGTCAAATTTTGAAATACACCGCATGGCCTCTTTATTATCAATAAAGGTAATTTCATGGACCAAGGCCCCTAGAAATGCAATCACATGGGCAAAAGGATCCACGAATGAAACCCCTTCAATATCCAGGACCATGTACCGGTCAGAAAGCGTGATGATGGGCGACTTGGGTGTGTCACTCAGACCGATTACCTTGATCTTGCACTTTTTAGCGTATTTTACTATTTCGATGGTTCTGCGCGGGTAGCGCGGGAAGGCAATCGCCACCATGAGTGTATGGGGGCCGCTATCAAAGAGGGCATCCATCAACTCCCAGCTGAGGTCGGTGTTGATTACTACCTGTGGCCGTACCTTTTTTAACAAGTAACCAAAATGATAGGCGAGCGTTGCCGAAGCCCTGTATCCCACCACAAAAACTTTTTTGGCTCGATGGATCTGGCGGGCAATTTGTTTGAACTCCTTTTCGGGCACGGAAGCCATCAGATTGTTCAGATTGTCAATCGCATTCTGACAATAGCTCTGAATGATGGTTTCGGTATGTCCCTCGCGATTGGATCGCCGCAGCCTTTCAGCACTGGTCAACTCGGTGTGTAGCAATCCCTTCATGTATTGCAGAAATTCAGTATACCCGGAAAATCCCATGTCGACGCTGAAACGGACAATGGTTGGTTCACTCACCTGACATTTTTCGGCAATTTCCCGGGCGGTCATCAAAAATATATTTTTGTAGTCATCCATGATTAAATCAGCCACCCGACGCTTCTTGGGAGAAAGCTTGGGATAAATTTGGGCGATTTTATCGAACAGATCTTTCTTGGCTGATTTCATGGATCCCGTTCTCTTATTTGATCGAAACTTAATTTCCCATTATTATTGAAATGGTTTCCAAATCTCAGATAGCGCCCAAGTACAAGGCGGACTGAAAGGCTCAACCACAGGCATATGGTTTATATTTCGAGGATTGAGCCTTTCAGTCCAACACCGTAATTGGGTGTTAGATGCGGTTTTGAAACCATTTTTAATGGTCGCGGCCAGAAAGCGCCGCTAGCGCCGTCTCTGCCGCCATCTTCGCCGCCTGAATATCGGAAGTTTCACCGGCCAGATAGACCCGGCCGCTGGCCCCGAAAACACTGACATGGTTGATGGTAATCCGGGCTGCCTTTTCAGCTTCATTGGCGGCATAACCGGCATAACCGGCCGGAACGACCTCCAGAATATATAGGGTTTCATCACTCACGGACATGCTGGCCGACCGAAAACGATTTACGATCTGACTCATATACGGGTTCAGGCGTTCAACCGTCTCGGTCGACAAAATCTTGGGTTTAAGTCGATCACTTTCCGAACAGCCGATATAATCCAAAATAACTTGACCGGCTTCCTGGACATCGGCGGGGTCGTCCGCGTGAACTTCCAGCATGCCGTAGGTTCTTTCCACCACGAGTGCCCCGATGCGGACGTTGGCCTTTTTCATGACCGCGTCGGTAATGGTGTTGATTTCCATGCCCGGGGCGATCTCGATAAACAGCGCGGCCTGTCCCGTGATCGGGTAATAACCGCGCGCACTTGAGCCGATATAGGCCACCATTTGTTTTTGCAACTGGTCGATAAATGCAAACGCTCTGAGGTCTATCATCTAGTCAATCCCTATATACTTTTAAGCCATTCACGTTTGTTGGGGCACACTGCGGTTACCGTGGTGCAGGCAGCATTGCCCTGGCAGGCACATTCATGCTCGGAACCCTTGTGGAAACGACCGTAACAAAAATCCGTGATGGGAATCGATGTTTTACAATCCATGATCAACTCCGAAATTAAGCGGCCGATTACCGGCGCCAAACCAAATCCGTGTCCGCTGAACCCGGTGGCGAAAACGAATCCGGGCACTTCCGAGGTATAACCGAGCACAGGTATGGCATCCGACATCTGGGCAATGAGTCCCGACCACATGCGAATTACATTCAGATTCTGCAAAACCGGAAAATAATCGATTACCATCTGGGATATGGCCGGACCGATGTAGTGAAACAATGGTTTGCCCTCGCGGTAGATAAACTGTTCGGTGCCGACAAACCCGCCCCAAAAAAAGGATCCGTGCTGAGTTTGTCTACCATAGAACAGCCCCTTGGCATGCCCGATCATCTGTTTGAAAAGCGGCGGGTAGGCCTCGGTAATGAGGGCCTCGGAAAAAATGGGCCGCATGGGGATGTCCAGCCCCACCATGTTGGCGATTTTACGCCCGGCAATACCGGCGGCATCCACCACCAGGTCCGTGGCAATCTGCCGTTTAGCGGTCACGACACCGGCCACCTTCCCCTTTTGCATCTGGATCTCCAGAACCTCTTCATGGGTAAAAAAGCGGGCACCGAGACTTTTAGCTTTTAGATAAAAACCATAGGTTACCAGGAAAGGATTAACATGCCCGTCGGTGGCACAATAGCTGGCCCCGATGACCTTATCGCCCACATAGGGATTGAGTTCCAGGACCTGCTGACGATCCAGCATGGTCAGTTCCAATCCGCTTACGCGCTGGTTATCAACAGATTGGCGCATGGTCTCCAGTTCTTCTTCCGTAGTGCACAGCCGCAAATTTCCTTCCCGGACATACTCCACATCCATACCGAGTTCTTCATGCAGCTGGCCATAAATTTGGATGCTCTCCATGGCCAATGGCATTTCTTTCAGATTCCGGGCGGATTGGCGGACACCGCCGCCATTGCTTCCGGAGGCCTCGCCGCCGATGTCCGACTTTTCGATTACAACCGGCTTTAAGCCTTCCTTGGCTAGATTATAAGCGATGGCACACCCCATGACGCCGCCACCAATGATGACAATATCTGCTTTTTCGGGCATTCCTGCTCCTATATTAAAAAACATCTGACATTGGAGTCAGAAGACAGAATTCGGAACTCAGGAGAAAACCAGCCATAAGTTGTAATGCTTAAGCTGTAAACCGGACACCGTTTTCGACTTCCAAGTCTCCTGACATCCCAACCAAAATGCTTTAATCTGTCTCCTGGCTTCTGAATTCTGATTTCTGACTTCTGAATTCTGTCTCCTAACTTCTGAATTCTGTCTCCTGACTTCTGAATTCTGAATTCTGTCTCCTGACTTCTATGCAATCAATTTTCGATCTTTATCATTTTATAATCCCGTCAATTGTTGGCAAAGACTCCAAGTCGTAGAGGCCGCACCGGCCCCCTGGCCGTCGTAGGATCAATCCTGGCCGGACTGATGCCCAACTCCTGGGTCAGGATCTGAGCCACCAGCCGCTGACAGGTTTGCCCCTGGCAAAGGCCCATACCGGCCCGGGTAACCCGCTTCAGACCATTCAATGTCTGCATTCCGTTACGAATGGCCGCCTTGATCTCACCGCGCGTGATTTCCTCGCACCGACAGATAACCAGGTCATCTAAATTGTCTGATGCTGCTTCGGTTTTCTCAGCCGTTTTAGCAACGCCCGCAGCCACCGTTTTTGTTATGCCAGGCTTTTTCGGCGCCTGTTCGGCTTTTAATTGTTGAAAGCGTTTCAGAACCCGGTCCACAATCGCATCCAGATCCCCTTCGTCTATCTCCTGAATATTTCCGGGGGCCGCCGGTGAGCTTTGATCCTTTAGCGCCGTCTTGTTGGATGTTTTGCCGCTGCTATGCCTTTTTAATTTTCCTTGCGTAGATGCCGGTTTATCATTTACCGTATTTGCGCCCGCAATTGTGGTAGCAATTGCGCCCTCATCTGTATCCACAGATGAGGCAGCTTCAGCCGGGGCCACCGTGATGATGCGCAGCCGGTGCTCCTTAATCAGATCGGCGGCAGCCGAGGAAATACGCGTTCCTTCGGCAATTTTGATCTCTTTTTCTCCGGATCTGACAATGCTGCGAATTTGTTCGGCAAATAAGAAAACGCGTGCCATTAAAGAGCTCTCCAGTATGCGATTTTAATAATTTTATTTCCTACGACGAGTCGGGGCGGTTTTCGCCGGTGCCTTCTTCGGTTTCTTACTTTGATCGGCTTTCTGTCCGGCCGGAATCATCAAATCAATTTCGTCGTGAGGTCTGGGTATTACATGGGCTGAAACCAATTTTCCCACCCGTTCGCAGGCGGCGCTGCCCGCATCCACCGCTGCTTTGACGGCGCCCACATCACCGGCCACCATGACCGCCACGAGACCGCCCTTGACTTTTTGACGCCCTAAAAACGTGACCCGTGCCGCCTTGACCATGGCATCCGCCGCTTCAACGGCACCCACCAGTCCGAGGCTCTCAATCATTCCCAATGCCTGTTGCATTCTAGCTCCCCCTACGCTTGCTTATCACCATTATTGTATGCGGCCTTTCATCTGGCTCAGTGTTTCCACGATTTTCTGGGCCGCGGCTTGGACTTCGGATTCACTGCCGGCTAAGTATATTCGGCCGGCAGCGCCAAAAAAGCGAATGTCCACCAGCCTGACATCGCAGTACTTTTCGGCTTCATTGGCAGCAATGGATGAATATGCCGCCGGCGTCACTTCCAGAAGATAGACATCGTCGCCCCCTAATATCAGCATGCCTTTGCTGTTGCGGTTGATGATGACGGCCTGATAGGGATCGATCTTATTAATGATACTGGTGGATAGAATACTGGGAGCCATGCGATCTTCTTCTCTCAGACCCAGTTCTTCCAGGATCATCTCTCCGGCGTGTATAATTTCTTCACGTTCAAAGGAATGAATTTCCATCATGCCGTAACGCCGCTCAACGATCATCTCACCCGGTTTAGAATTGGTGACCTTCAGGCTGAGGTCAGCCAGGCGGTTGATCTCAATCCCCGGCAGTACCTCCACAAACAATGAGGCCATACCTTCTACGGATAGGAATCCCCGGCATTTACTCGCAAACAGGGATGCAAACTGGGGCTGCATCCGATCAATGTGACAATAGGCTCTCAATTCGGCCATGAATTATCTCCCTAATGCTCTACTAGCTTTTCAATTCTATAAATATCTACTCTGATTGTTTTCTTTTCTCATAATTAGTATGGGTTCAAGGATTCGAGGAGCTTTTAAATTTACTGAACATCGAACATCGAACGTCCAACATCGAACATCCAACCATAGGCCATGAGCAGTTGGCTAATTCGACGTTGAATGGTGAATGTTCAATGTTCGATGTTAAAAACAATCAATTCTTCTCCGTAATAATCCGTATGCCATATTCCTTAGCCTGGTCGCGGGCCAACGGTGTCACCAATCCTCCCGGCGCCACTGCGACGCTATCCTGTTTTGTATTGACCACTGCTTGGATATCTTTGGCGGTTACCAGTCTGAGGGCACCGCCTTTCGAATCGGCATTATTGCTGCCGGTTCCGGCGACTGCCTTTCGGCCCGGGCTGCTTTGCATCGCCTGAAACGTGGTCGCCAAATCTTCGGTTTTGCACATCTGCATGCCATACGTTTCAAGCTTGGCTAAAATCCGGGTAATTTCTGAGCGGATACCGGGATTGGCCAGTCCGTCCAGCAACATAAATCCGTCGGTGGTCGCCAGTACGCGTTTGCCTTGAATCAATGCTGACAAGACGATGCGGCTTTCAAGATCATCCGCCATCAAGCGGGCCACTTTTGCGGCGGTTTTAAAGCAGAATGTCGGCAGTACCAGAGTGTCCGCCCTTTGCAGCACCTTCTCAAGCCCTTCTGTTTTAACGTTATCGAGAATACAGCGTGTACCGGCCTGAGCCCTAACATCCTGTCCGCAGACCCAGGAACGTGCGCTATCGACTGTATATACACTCGATTTGGCTGCCGCCTTTTCTATTGGTTTTATCTGTGCCAGGGCCTGTTCCAGTTTCCGGACCCCGGGATGGAAAATAGTCAGCACGACCTGTCCTGACGATCCGGAGCGGCTTCTCTTTGCAGCTGTCTTGCCAGCCGGGCGTTCCACCAGGCCTCGTTCCTGTAGAACTTCTTGTACCAGTTTTCGAATGCGTTCTTTTTGCATATCCATCAAATATTAGGTTCGCCTGCTTCCAGGCATGAAAGGGCGATACCCAGCGGTGTAATAAATTGAGGCTTATCCGGTCTAAAGGTATTGATCTGCAATACATCCTGAACGATTTCCGCAAAACCTTCCAATTCGCAGGTCCCTCCCACGAGACATACATCGCTGAGATCTGAGAAGGACTGCAGGTTGTCTTTAACAATACTGGCAATCTTTTCGATAACCGGCCGTACCACCGGAACGATTTCAGACCGCCTTTGCGGATCGGTCTTCAATTTTTCTGCGGCTTCATAGTCGATTTTATAGTTGCCGGCCACAACCAATGATAAATGTACCCCACCGGTGGCTTCATCGCAGGTAAAATCGATCTTGCCATCCTTTATGACGGCAATTCCGGTGGTACCACCCCCCACATCCACGATGGCACCGCTGCTCAATTTTAAGATTTGATTGGCGGCTGAGGGTTCGTCCAGAACATTTAGTACCTCCAAGCCGGCACCTTCCAGAATATAACGGGTTGCGTTGACATTGGCATACTCGGTCTGGGGCGGAAAGGATGTGGCCCCCTGATCGATTGGCAGGGGACTGGCATTCCGCAACTGTGCCAGCATATCCCGTACAATCTTTTGGGCCCCGGCATAATCGACGATCAACCCACTGCGCACCACCTCGGCCCGCTGCATCAATCCCGCCCGGGGTTGTCCGGTTTCATCGATGATGATGGTAATGGCCTTATAAGTTCCCAAGTCGACGCCGGCGAACAGTTTTACGGCTCCGGAAAAATCCCAGTTTTGAGGCTGGTTGACCAAATTCTTCAATTTCAGGTCGGCCGATTTCATAGAATACACTTTCCGATGTCTGGACTGGGAGAAGGAATCACCACATGACTCAAAATCAGACCGGTTCCCCGTAGCACATCGATACCCGCCTCCACCGCTGAATTAACCGAGGATACATCACCGGTCAGATACAAAAATGATTTCCCGCCCAAACCGGTGGCGCATCTGATTTCGATTATGTCCACTGCCGCGGCTTTGACGGCTGCATCGGCCGCCATAATTGACGAAGCCACCGAGAAAGTCTCAATAACGGCCAGGGAGTCAATGTCCTGGATACGGGTCGTGGCCGTAAGGGCCGGGAATACCGAGGCATGTACGTTGGGAATCACGAAATCATCCACCAGAAATTCACCGGCGGTCTCTTTGCCGATATCGGCCGCACGCTCCACGGAGTCCACATCTCCGGATACCAGCACCATATACTTGCCGGCGCAAATGGGATGCGCCATGATCAAATCCACATCGGCGGTCTTCAGCATTTCATCGGCGGTTTCCACCCCCTTGGCAATGCTGTTTAATTCAATCATGGCGATGGCTTTTAGTTCCATATTTTACTTGTCCTGAAAGAAAGTTCTCATATGCTCTAGCACTTATCTTAACTTTGGCTTTACGTGCACCCCAAAAGGCCATTAGGGATTTATACTATTATGCTGTTAGCTGCTAATATTCTAACAGTCTAAACACCGAACAGCCTGTTGTTCACTTTAACCCTCCAACCCTCAACCCTTTAGTTCTTAATCACCACCTGCTCCCCCACCACTTCCACCACTCCGTCAATACTGGCGTGGACCCTGGCTCCCAGTGCCCCTTCGGGGATCTCGCCTAACAGATCTCCCTTGTTAACATGGTCGCCCGGTTTGACCACCGGCTCGGCCGCTTGTCCCAGGTGCTGCTGCAAAGGTATCCGGACCTGACTGATCTTGATATCCCCTTCGCAAAACAAGGGATGCGTATCGTATGGCACCACTTCCAGGCGCTGCATCAGGCGCTGGAGGGGAATCTTGCGGGTATCGTTAAACATAGACACCTGATAATGTTCACGTTTGGGTTCACGTTTGACGCCATCACCCAATAACTTACGCTTGACGGCGGCGTTAATCTCTCGTGGGGAGAGCATCATGGGGCACGCAAATTTTTCACATACCCCGCATTCGGAGCATATCAGCGCATCTTCCAATACCTCCCCCTGCATCCCCGGATTGTAAGCCAGATGTCGCATGATCCGATGGGGTTCCAGAGAATGTCCGATTAAATAACGCGGGCATAAATCCGTGCAGCGAGAACACTGGGTGCAGGCTGATTTGGCTATAAAACGCATCTGATCCAGGCTTCGATTTTTCCCGCCGATAATATTGTGATTGGCGGGCAGCACAATGATACCGCTGGTGGTTTTGGTAATGGGTTCGGCTTTGCTTGATATGACCTTTCCCATCATGGGTCCGCCCATGACAATGCCATAATCGTCAATTTTGGCCCCACCGGCCAACTGGATGATGTCACCTACGGACGTACCAATGGGGGCTTTGCAGATGAGCGGCTGGCGGACTTCGCCACACACCGTCAGGTAGCGGTCCGTGACGGCCTTGCCGACCATGGCCCGGCTAATATTCAGCAAAGATTCGATATTATTAACCACCGTCATCACGTGCAGGGGGATGCCGCCTTCGGGAACAATTTTTCCGGTTACCTCGTTGACCAGGATAAATTCGTCCCCGGCCGGATAAAAGTCTTCCAATTCAAACAGATTAATTTTGCCGTTGGTGTCCCGCTGGGCAATTTCGTCTTTTAAAACCTTGACTGCCTCGCCATGCTTGCTTTTCAAACAGATACTGCCGCTCCGGGACCCGGTGCAGGCCATCACGGTCTGCAAGCCGTCCAGGACCCCATCGGCATGGTGGGTCATGAGATAGGGATCACTGACCAAAAGTGGTTCACACGAGGCGCCGTTGGCCAGAACCAACTTTGCTTCGAACTGCAGCTTGATATGCGTTGGAAAGCCAGCGCCACCGGCGCCGACGACACCTGCAGACCGCACTTTGTCAATGACATCTTCTCTCATTTTGTCTTTCTGCCAGCCGGTTCAGCCAATTCCAGGTTGTCGGCAATACCCACGACCACTGCATCCACGGGGACCAAGTCACCTTTGTCAAAAGCCTGCATGGCCGGCGCGCCCTGGGTGACTATCACCAGCTCGCCGAATCCGGCCCCGACTTCATCAGCAGCCACCAGCACATTGCCTTCCGGTTTAAGGGTCTTTGCCAGCGGCTGTACTAACAATAATCGCAAAGCAGAAATTGAGTCCTTTTTCTTGGTGGACCAAACATTTCCGATAACTTTGGCTATTAACATGCCGATTCTCCTTCAGCTAAAATTCGTGCAACGAATTTAGGATACAATCCAAAACCCGGCTTGGATTATTTAAATTCTTCCGCGTTTTCAATGGCTGCAATACTGGCTTCCACGTCAGCGATATCACCAAAAATCCCGATCATGGTAATGTGTTGCGGACACAGTCCCCGCAGGTCGAAAACACGTACATCGCCGGCTTTCTCGGCAACGTCGGCGGCTGCAATCATATCGACCAATTTCCCTTGCACCAGCCCCACGGCTGTGAAAGGAACCTCGGCCTCGGCAAAAACTTTTTTACCGGTTACACCTACCCGCTGTCGCAAGAATTCAAAGACACCCGGTGAAGGGTGAGAAATTATCCGCGCATTCAGTGCCATGATGACCCCTTACTCGGCTTGCGGAATCGTAAACTCAATATCGGTGTGCGGTCTGGGGATCACGTGCACGGACACGAGTTCACCCACGCGTTCTGCCGCAGCGCCGCCCGCGTCAGTGGCTGCCTTTACAGCGCCCACATCACCGCGCACGAAAACGGCCACCAACCCGCCGCCCACGAATTCGCGTCCGACGAATCGAACTTTGGCTGCCTTTACCATTGCATCGGCGGCCTCGATGGCGCCAACGATTCCTCTAGTTTCAACCATACCCAATGCGTGCTCTGCCATGTTTTTTCCTCCTATTTGACGTTTAATGATTACAATTTACTTATTTATTTACATTTTAATCCAAACCAACACATGGAACTAAATCTGAAATCTTTGAATTCAACGTCAGGCTTTTAGGCTGAAGACTATTAGACTGTTAGGTTGTCAACCGGTAGCCGCCTAATAGCCTAACTGCCTAAACCCCTAAATTGCTATTTTATGGAACCTCCAAGGTATTTGCTTCCCTCCAACTCAACACCCCAAATACGTGTTAGGATGTCGGTTTCAGCTTAAGCGCTCTAGCCTGCATGGACCACTGTCGCGGCACTTCAATGGTAACCGTGGCGGTCTGATCCATTCTCTTGGTCTGCCGAACCTTGAGGACAGTGGCATCGCCCAACTCCCGACCGGCACGATCCAGGGCAGTCACCACATCGCCTTTGGCCGGTAGCGGCCGGTATTCATACGGCATCATGACACTGGCCCGGTCATTGGGAAGCGATTCATCAATCATAAATATGGCCTGGCCCGGACAGATATGGACACATGTTTGGCAGGCGACACATTTGTCTTCCAGCAGTTTAGGGATATTGGTAATGTCATCCCCCACCACAATCGCGTCAACGCTGCAGCTCGATTCGCACGGATTGCAAGGGATGTCCTGCAAACACTCAATGGCCGCCACCGGCCCTTGACGGCGTCTTTTTTCGCTGGGAAGACCAGGGCTGCCTTGCAGTTCCTGATCCGATAAATATCCGGTTAATACGGACTCAGGCGGCATTCGTCTTTCCTTTCATGACCGCATTCAAATGTTCTTTGGCTTTGCCGCGTAAGGCTCCGTGACTGCCGCTGCGTAATCCGAGCATGCTTTGGTATTGGTGCCCGCGTTGCTCCAAAAAGGACACCTTCTCGATGTAACCCAAGCTATGGGCGATGGCCAATCCGGCAATTCTGCCTTCAATAATGGCGGTACTGGCCTCTTCAATGCCGGCCAGATCACCGGCAACATATACCCCTTTGATGGAGGTCTGCATATTCTTATCATGCGCCGGGATTTGTCCCCCCAGGACCGGCTCAAAACTGGTTTGGCAGCCGGCCATGCGCAACAGTTGGGTCATGGGACTCAAGCCCACGGCAATGCAGATTGTGTCCACCTCCAGGCGTTTCTCGGTTCCCGCAATCGGCTGCCATTTCTCGTCCACCTGAACAACTGTGGCGCCTTCGACACAATCACTGCCATGCGCCTTTTTGATGGTATGCGCCATCATGAAGGGGACCCCCATCCGGGCAATTTTGGCGGCGTGCACTGCATACCCGCCGATTTTAGGAGCGGCATCGATTACGGCCGCAACCTTACAGCCGGCCTGCATCATTTGATAGCTGACGATGACCCCTACATTGCCGGATCCGACCATGAGAATCGTTTCACCGGGGCGGACACCGTGAATATTGGCCATGGTTTGAGCGGCACCGGCGCCGATGACACCGGGCAAGGTCCAGCCGGGGAATGGAATCATGTTCTCGGATGCACCGGTGGCAACCAGTATTTTCTGGGCTTGAACATGTTCGATGCGGCCGTCAATCATGACGTTGATACCGCCATTCTCATAAATACCCAATACCACTGAATTTAAAGAGACCTCCACGCCGTGATTGCGGGCTTCTTCCAGAAAATTGCGGCCGATATTAAATCCGCGCTCCTTGGCATGATGTTCGCGTGATCCGAAAAACTTATGAATCTGCTTAAAAAGCTGGCCGCCGGGTCGTTCGTTTTCATCATACACGACCACCTGGACACCATTTTTAGCGGCTTCCACGGCTGCAGCCAATCCCGCCGGCCCGGCGCCCACACAAATCATTTCGTATCTACGCATATCTTACTCCGTTGGGTTGTGCAGACCCTTGCCTTTCTGAGTTTCAACCACCATGCCGGACTTGAGCGGCTCCACGCAAGTGCGGATGTTTGGCTGTCCGTTGACGACCATGATGCAGTCGGTGCAGCGGCCGATGGCGCAGAACATACCGCGGGGTTCATTGCGGTGGGTGGTGTAACGATGAATCAGGACGCCGTTGCTGCGCAAAGCCATGGCGATGGGTTCGCCTTCAAATCCTTCCATGGTTTTACCGTCAAACGTGAACTGTATCTTTGGGCCCAGTTCAAATTGCCCCAAGATCGGATGCTCTTCAATTCGCATGGTCAATTTGCTTTCCTAACCATAAATACAATATCATTTCATAATGGTATTTTCGGGATCATAGCCGTTTCCGTATATCTTTAGAAGTTATCTCAAAAATAAGATTTTGGTTCTTGATCGAGGCGGGTGGGCGTTTCAACCCGCAGGAATACATTAGAAGTGGTGCTATTGCCACTTCAGGTATTATTGAGGATTTGAAACGTTCACCCAACATAAGATTTATCCATCTTCGATGGATTAGGCCAAAAGATATTTTTGAGATAGCTTCTAACAGAAGCCGAACATCTCCCCAAACGTATAATTACTACCCACAAGGGGAATACCCGTCATGGCACAGGATTCCAGGGTCAGCGATCGCAAATCCTCCCGCTCCAGGCTGCTCAATTTTGTCTTGCCGGCGGCTTTGGCCAATATGGTGGCCTCGATGGTCATGGCCTGAATATAATTGGCCACCCGTTGGGCGGCGGCATCGATATCCAGGCGTTTGCGCAATTCCGGATCCTGGGTGCCGATGCCGAAAGCGCATTTGCCTTCATGACAGCGCAGGCACACCACGCACCCCATGGCAATCATGGCCCCCGTTCCGATGGCCACGGCATCGGCGCCCAATGCCAGCGCTTTGGCCACGTCAGCCCCATCCTTGATGCCCCCGGAAACGATCAGACTGATTTCCTCTTTGACGCCCATGTCCTCCAGCGAACGCACCGCCTGGACCAATGCCGGCAATGTGGGCACCCCCAGATTGTTGGAAGCCACCACCGGGGCGGCCCCGGTACCGGCCTCGGAACCATCGATGACGATGCCATCGACACCGGCCTTTACGGCAATCTTGACATCCTCCCACACGCGTCCCGCGGCTAACTTTAAAAATATCGGGATCTCATTGTTGGTAATATCCCGCAGCTCATCCATTTTAAGACACAGGTCGTCGGCTCCGAATATGTCACCGTGCCGCGGATGGCTGTGCAGATCGATGCCCTCGGGCAGCTGCCGGAACTCGGCAATCTCCTTGGTGATCTTGCTGGCCATCAAATGCCCCGAGAGTCCTGGCTTGGCGCCGATGCCCACGATGATTTCAAGGGCATCTGCCGCCTCGATGTTGCGCAGGGTGAAGCCCATGCGGCTGGGTAAAATTTGAACCACCTGTTTGTGTGAATTGGCTCTTTCTTCGGGCAGCAGGCCGCCTTCGCCGTTATTGATGGAAGTGCCCACGATATCGGTGGCCTTGGCCAAGGCGATTTTGGCTTCTTTACTCAGGGCGCCGTAGGACATGCCGGAAATCATGACCGGGGTTTCAATAACCAATGGCTTTTTAGCTGTACGGGCACCCAGAACAGTTTGGGTCTGGCAATCTTCGCGATAGGTGTCGATGGACATACGGGTTAGCTGGGAAGGCAGCATCAACAGGTCATCAAAATTGGGAAACCGTTGGGGTGTCCCGCAGCCGCGAATGCGATGCTTTCCGGTTTCAGCTTTATGCTTGATCTCGGAAACAGCCTCCGGCATCCACACGCCTCTTTGGACATCTTTGACCCGAATTTTCTTTTGCTTCTGTTTCTCGTCTTTTGCCATTATGTCCTACCTCCCCTGCTTATGGGTTGGTTTGAATAACACGTACTCGTGCCGCCCGACGACCTTGGGAATAATGCTTTGAAAACCGCTGACTTCCTGTTTGATTCCGTATTTAGCAAACAGGGTGTCCAGCTCCTCTTTCTCATCGGATGCTATGGGAATCAGCCTGACGTTGCCGCCCAGTTTATCGCCTACCGCCGGATCCAGCACATGGATGATGCCGCCATACATGGATTCCCCGATGCCGTCGCCCACTTCGCCCAATACGACGATGCGGCCGCCCAAGGTCATCTTTCCGGTCCAGCGCCCCACATCGCCGCAAACAATCAAATTGCCGCCCTTCATGCCCCAACCGGCGCGGCTGCCGCTGTTGCCTTTGACCACAATGTTGCCTCCGACCATGGATGGGGCCACGTTGCTGCCGGTATTCATTTCCACCACGATTTCACCGGCCATCATGTTATCACCCGTATACCAACCGGTATTGCCCTTGATGTTCAGGCAGGGGCCTTCCAGAAAACCGCCGGTGTAGAACCCGGTACTGCCGTTGATGGTGATGTTTGCCTCCCCGATCAAGGCCGTGGCAAAGTTGTGAATGGAATGCGGATTGTCGATCTCGATCTGGTCATCCGTCTTTATCATTGCCTTGAGCTGGACGTTTACCTCAC
This sequence comes from uncultured Desulfobacterales bacterium, assembly GCA_964452555.1. Classification (GTDB taxonomy): domain Bacteria; phylum Desulfobacterota; class Desulfobacteria; order Desulfobacterales; family B30-G6; genus B30-G6. The sequence goes on along the minus strand of CAYVMI010000015.1, from coordinate 14,789 downwards.
GGGAACTCAGCTCTTTAATATCTAAACGGGCCATACCTTTACGCCTCCTGGATCCATCTCCGTCGCGTACACGTCGGAGACAATTGGGGTTAAACAAATCTGTTCGGATCCCAAAAGTACTGTTGCGCCCTCCTGCTCATAAAACAGCATGGGTTTGATCCCCAGTCGGTCTCTCAAAGCCCCGACCTGGTCTTGGGTGCTGACCAGCAGGGTAAATACGCCGTCAAACGTTTCCAGTCCTGAATAGAGCGCCGCTTCCAGATCCATTCCCTTGGTTTTCATCTGATAGGCCAGAAAGTGTACGGCCATTTCCGAATCATTGTTGGTTTTGAATCGAATGCCCCAACTCTCCATTCTGCGACGCATGTTAAAATAATTGGTGAACTGGCCGTTGTGCACAATGGCCAGTTCAGGCATGAGATAGGAAACAAACGGGTGCGCAAAATTAATATTCTCGACACTTTCTGTGGCCAGGCGAACATGTCCGATACCGTGAGACGCATCCACGGCAGGGATTTGATGCGTTTTTTGGAGATCTTCGGCCGAGCCCTCATCCTTATAGACCTTGATGGTCTTGCCAATGGAATGCACGCACAATTGCGGATGGCTGTCGATTTCCCAATGGAGCTTTGTCATCTCAGCTGCGTCCATATCAACGCTGGCTTCGAAAAAGTGGAATACACCCTGCCCGGAATAGCTGCGCGGCGTTGCCATGCGGCCGAATTTCTGGACAATCTGTTCCAGGTCACTTTGGTATTCGGCTGCCGTCAAGGATACGCGCACATCAATGGCATCCCGCTTTTCATAGACCGCAACGCCGGTGGCATCCCGACCCCGGTGGATGAGTTGTTTTAACATGTCAATTAAACCGTTGCCCTGGGTTGCCGATTCACCGGCGATAAAGCCTGCGATACCGCACATAGCTTTCCTCCTAATAAAATCGTAGAACGATTTTATGAAACGCGACCCATTCACCCTCCGGGCGAATGGTATTGTCGCTCCAATATAAAAATCCAAGATCGCCATCCCGCAGCAAACTATAGCTAATTGGATGGTTTTTTGATGAAATCATTCGAATATCTACGCCTCACCTTTACATAAAAGAATCTATATCCATAAATTGAAATCCACGCTGCCTGCAGCGTGGATTTCAATTTTAGAGGTGATAGGCATACTCGTTGAATTCCCAGTCCGTAACACTGGTTCGGAAACGTTCGACTTCATGTTCTTTGAGCGCCACATAGGCCTGGACCAGCTCCGGCCCCAGGGCCTCACATAACACCGTGTCGGCTTTGAAATCTTCCAGGGCGTTTTGCAGCCAGAAGGTTACCGTTTCCAAGCTGCCCGGTTCGGCCCCGTAGACATCATCAGGTGCCGGTTCACCCGGATCGATCTTATTTTTAATCCCGTCCAGGCCGGCGGCCAACATGGTCGCGATGGCCAGATAGGGATTGGCCGATGCGCACGGCGCCCGGTTTTCCACCCGTGTGGCCGGACCGCGTTCGGCCGGAACGCGGCAGTATACGGTCCGATTATCCCAGCCCCAAGCCAGGTAAAACGGGCAAAAGTTGCCCAGCACAAAACGGCGATAGGAATTAATGGTCGGCGACATGATGGCAGCCATGCCCCGGGCATGCGCCATTTGCCCACCCAGAAAATAACGCAGCGGGTCCGCGACTCCATCGGGAGCGGCCGGTTCGTCACATAGGGGCTTCTTTGACTGGGGAGCTTTCAGAGACGCATG
>CAYVMI010000015.1:0-13035 GCA_964452555.1 uncultured Desulfobacterales bacterium | reverse complement strand
CGAAGACGACCGCGCCGGTGACGGAGATGCGTGCCATCGGCAGCGGCCGGGTCGTCAAATAAGTTCTTATTGGACTCGGGATCGTTCAGAGACGCATGCAGATGATAGCCGCTACCACCATTGTCGGTTTTGGGACGTCCCATAAAAGTTAATAGCAAGTCGTTCTGGGCGGCTACTTCCTTGCAGACATACTTGAAGGTAAAAGACTGGTCCGCCATTTTAAGCGCCCGATCGTGTTTCCAATTGACCTCAAATTGTCCCGGAAAGAATTCATGATTGATATAAATGATATCTAATCCAAGCTGTATAAAGAGATTCTGAAATCGCCGCAGGATGCCTTTGGGATCGACAACCGGATTAACCTGATAGACACACGAAGGACTGGCATTATAAACCTCGCCATCGGCCTCACCACCCTGGTTAAACAGGAAAAATTCCAGTTCGGATGCCACAATGGGATCCAAACTGAGATCTTGATACTGCTTGATTATGCGTTGCAGCACATAGCGCGGATCCACACCCAGGGGTTGGCCGTCATGCCCAAAGGCATTGCCGATGAATCTGGCAGTGCCATCCAGATACGGAAGTACTGCAAACGTATCCGGATCCGGTTTGATGGTCATATCACGCCATTGAATTTCGTCACACAGACCGCTGCCCATGGCAACATCATTGGCCAAATCGACGGAATAAGTGGCGGTCACATGATTGCAGCCTTCCTCCAGAACCGCTTCAAGACGACTGGCTGGCACAAGCTTGCTGCGGCAGATCCCATGTAGGTCCGGGAAATCAATCCGCAACGAATCAATATTGGCTGCCTTAATTTGTTCCTGAATCTCCTTTACGTCCATATCCCCCCCCTTTGGCTGAAATTAAACAAATAGAACGCTATAGCTATATTTGATTAGGTTGAACAGGTATTTTGGCAAGGAATGTTGTAATTTATATTTCAGTATGATATCGAATTTGTAATACTTCATTCATTTATGCCTGTCAAGAAAATTATACCGGAGGTTTTTAGCCATGCTTGAAGCCCGTGACGAACGTATCGTCGGCGAAATGCGATTACACGGCTATGATCGGGTCGTTAAAAGCCATTGTCGCATGTGTCACGGGGGCTGTGGTGTCCTGGTTTATCTTAAAAAAGGCCGTGTCATGAAGATCGCGGGCGATCCGGAGTGCCCCATCAACCACGGCAGCTTGTGCACCAAAGGCATCGCCTCCCCCCAGTTGGCCTATCATCCGGATCGCTTGACCCATCCCATCCGGCGCATTGGTCCCAAAGGCAGCGGCCGCTGGGAACGGATCACGTGGGATACGGCCCTGGATCTCATAGCCGAGCGTATCCTGGATTACAAAGATTCCCATGGTGCCGAGTCGATCGTCATGGGTTATGGTACCGGGCGCGAAAACGAGGCGGTTATCTATCGATTCGCCAACCTGCTCGGCAGTCCCAATGTGCTTACCGCCGGACATTTTTGCTACGGCCCCAGAATCGCCACCAGCATCATCACCTGCGGCTCAAATCCCATCGTGGATTACGAAAATAATCCCGCTTGCATCATGGTTTGGGGCAACAATCTGGTTATTTCCAATCCCGACTGTTACAAAGGCGAACCTTTTTCCTCAAGTTTAGCCCAAGGGGCTAAACTCATCTGTGTAGATCCGCGCTTGACGCGTATCGCGGCGCGATCCGATATTTGGCTCCAACTGCGTCCCGGGACCGATACCGCCCTGGCTCTGGGTATGCTGCATGTGATTGTAAACGAAAAACTTTACGATGCGGATTTTGTCAAAAACCATGTTTATGGTTGGGAGCCTTTTGTCAAACGGGTGGCCGCCTACCCGCCTGAAAAAGTGGCGGAGATCACCTGGGTACCCAAAGAAAAAATCATTGCCGCCGCCCGGCTGTTTGCCACCACCAAGCCGGCTGCCATCCAGTGGGGCGTGGCCATTGAGCAGCAAATCAATTGTGCCGATAACAACCGCACTTTGATGGCGCTAATGGGTATCACCGGCAATATCGACCGACCCGGCGGCCAGGTCCTTTTCAGTACCCCCAAGATCCGCAATGTGGGCCGTTTCGGCGCCCATCGCCTGCTGCCGTATGACCAGTCACTCAAACGTTTAGGCGGCGAGCACTTTCGCCTGGCCGGCAACTTTGCCATCATCAATCCGAAATATGTTTGGGATGCTGTTTTAAAAAAGGATCCTTACGCCGTAAAAATGCTTTTCTTTATCAGTTCCAACCCGGTCATTACCCGCGCCAATGCCCGTGAAGTTTATCAGGCCCTCAAAGCTATCGATTTCATGGCGGTATCCGACTTTTTTTTAACGCCTACGGCCGAACTGGCCGATGTGGTGCTGCCGGCAGCTACCTGGCTGGAGATGGATTATGTGGGTGATTTCTGGAAGCGGCATGGTTATCTGCTACCCAGACGTAAAGTTATCCAAATAGGTGAATGCCGCTCAGACCATGCCATGTTGAACGATCTGGCTCATCGTGTGGGACAGGGGGAACACTGGTGGAATGATTTTGAAGAAGGTCTGGATTACATTTTGGAACCCCTGGGTATCACCTGGCAGGATTTCAAGCAGATGGATTATATCAGAGGCGATGTCACTTACTACAAATATAAGGACCGGGGATTTTCGACACCCACCCGCAAGTTTGAACTGTATTCGACGCTTCTGGAAAACTGGGGGTATGATCCGCTGCCACATTATCAGGAACCGCCTGAAAGCCCTGTCAGCACTCCCGGCATTCAAAAGGACTTTCCCTATATATTGATCACCGGCGCACGTTCACCCGGCTTTTTCCATACTGAAAACAGACAGGTCCCCTGGCTGCGGTCGCTGCATCCGGATCCGCTGGTGGAAATCCACCCGGATACAGCCCGGAAAGAAGGCATCAGCGACGGCGATTGGGTGATGCTGGAATCTCCCCGCGGCCGTATTCGCCAGCGGGCCAAAATCTTCGCCGGTATTCACCCCCAAGTCATTCACGCGCAGCATGGTTGGTGGTTTCCGGAAAAAAATGACCCCGGCCACGGATGGAATGAATCCAATGTCAACATTTTAACCGACAATTCTTTTGAAAGTTGTGACCCGGCCATGGGGGCTACGAGTGTGCGGACGCTTCTGTGCCGTATCCGACCGGAACAGGTTAACCCGGACATTGCCTGAAAATTATTCTATGGATTGAACGTCTCAGGGGCGAGCAATATATGGGTTAAAGGAAGCAGTATATGAAATCTCTTTGTTTAGATATCGATCAAGCCTCCTGCTGGGGCTGTCTGACCTGCCAGGTGGCCTGCATCCAGGAAGCCAGCGTCACTGAAAATATCAGCATGATCCGGGTTTCTGAAAACGGACCTCACATGCAAAAAGGCCAACTTGATTTTTCATTTGCCATCACGGTCTGTCAGCACTGCGAGGAACCCGACTGTCTGGAAGTATGCCCGGTGGAAGCCATCACCAAACGCAAAGACGGGATCGTTATTTTGGATACCGAGCTATGCACCGGGTGCCGACTATGCCCGGAGGCCTGTCCCTATGATGCCATTTTCTTTGATGAATCGCTGGATATGGCCTACAAATGCAACCTGTGTCATCAGCGTATTGATGCCGGGCTTTTGCCCGCCTGTGCCGATAATGTTTGCCTGGCGCATTGCATTAGACTTAAAGGATTACTACTGTAGGTTTTAAGTTTTAGGTTTTAAGTGTTAAGTATCGATATCTGCTTACCGCTTTATGCTGTCATGCTGTCGGCTAACCTAAAACTTAACACTTAAAACTTAAAACGCTAAAGAGGATAAATAATGCCTTTCGATTTCAACGCCGACAACATTCTGGAAGTCGCCCAACAACTTGAGCGCAATGGCGCGATATTTTACCGTCAGGCAGCTGAAACGGTCAGCGATGCGTCCAATAAGGCCTTTTTATCTGAATTGGCCGACATGGAAGCTGACCACGAAGCGACCTTCGGGGCCATGCGCGCAGAATTATCTGAAAATGAGAAAGCGGGCACCGCATTCGCACCTGAGGGTGATGCGGGTGTTTATTTGCAGGCCTTGGCCGATACGCGTGTGTTCTTTGAAAAGGAAATGGATCCCCACTCCATGGAGGATATCTGCAAGGCCGCCATTATGGCCGAGAAGGATTCGATTGTCTTTTATTTAGGCCTCCAGGACATGGTGTCCGAAACTTTTGGTAAAGAACGTATCGATCAGATTATTAATGAGGAGAAAGAACATCTTAAACTTCTCAGCCAGAAATTGATTGAACTGAAATCGTAGATTTCAATATCCGTTTTAGGTTTTAGGTGTTAAGTTTTAAGTCGGCTCCATGCTAATGGCTGAAGGCTTTTCGCTTACCTAAAACCTAAAACTTAAAACCTAACACTCACAGTTTAAAACTGAAAAAAGAGTAAAACTATGCAAAAAACGAGTCTTTTAGATGAAAAACGAATTCTGATTGTAGACGATGAACCCGATGTACTCGAGGTCCTGGAAGACCTGCTAAGCATGTGCCGGATTACCTCGGCCGCCAATTTTGAAGAAGCGCGTGACCTCCTTGAAAATCAATATTTTGATTTGGCTATTTTGGATATCATGGGTGTCAACGGTTATGAACTGCTGGACATCTGCGGCCGCAAAAGGGTAATTGCCGTGATGTTGACCGCCTATGCCATGACGCCCGAAGATATCAAAAAATCGTATCAGGAAGGTGCGGCCTCCTTTGTCCCCAAAGAGAAGATGGCCGATATCGAAGTATTCCTGATCGATATATTTGAGGCGCGGGAAAAGGGAAAAAGCCTTTGGTGGCGCTGGTTCGACCGCCTGGCCGATTACTGCGAACGCAAATTTGGCCCGGACTGGCAAAAGGAACATGGGTTCCGGGTCCGCTGAGACCTGAACTTTGCATGAAATTTGATGTTTTATTCCTTTAGATAGCAAAATTTCAGCTTACAGTTACTTTTTTCCGATAGAATATTTTTTCACCTACTGAATTCTGGATGCCTAACCTTTCAACCATCAAATTTCACCGAGAGGCGAGCTGGAGGTCCTCATATGCTGCGTTGCTAAGGGTTCGCAGTAGTACACTACGGCATCACCCTTAGACGCCTTGCCTATGAAAACCTCCAACTCGTGCAAAATTCAGGTCTATCTAACAACAACTTTGCATGAAATTTGATGTTTTATTCCTTTAGATAGCAAAATTTCAGCATTCAGCAGCTCAATCCGATAATAATAGGGAATTTGTAAAGCATCGGCCTCTAATTCCCTGGTCGCTTTTCCTTGGACAAGCTACTTATCTTTTGTGAATACCTCGTTTAAAGGACATTCGCTTTTCCCGCGCCATGGTGGCGGCAAACTGCTCATAACCGTTTTGGCGTATGGCATCGATGCAGGCGGCCCGGTTGCTGTTGAATATCAAGCCGAATAATTTGGCCATAAAATTATCGTATTTCTTGCAGTCCATTACATCGGGAAATTGGCTGCAATCGGCGCAGGACGCATAACCATTCTCGAGGCAGCAGCTGCGCACCTTGCACCAGGATGCCTTTTCGTTTTGCAGGCAACCCGGGCACTTGCCTTTTTGATACTTACCGCAAGCACCGCAATATAACCCGCATTTGGCAATCAGATTGGTATCAACTATGATCTGTTTCATAATAATCCTCCTTTAATGAATGTATTGGGCTTTTCCTACCTGGAAAACCCATTGTAACAGATCGCTTTGACACCGTTATGGCAGGTTTGATTTTAATTCAGCTCAAAATTGAATGTCATTTCTACGGAGCTATTTTTTGGGGATCATCTCCCGATTTGTTGTAGTGATGCTGTTGGTGGAAGCCATGTCGAAATCGGGATCGCTATCGGGATCGGGATCGAGATGGTATTAGGCCATGAATATTTAGACGTTTACAGCCTTCAATCGGCTATGTCCCATGGGTTTTGGATAAAGCCAAAAGCTGGCAGTGCAAAGATGAATTGGTCCGTATTGCTGCCATGTTTGATCGATTGACCGGTAGGGGTTATAGCGTAAATGAAGAGTTTGGGAATTACGGATATACTAAATTCGATCCCGATCCCGATAGCGATTTCGATGAGATATAGCCCGAGCTGTATTTCCCTTGACCCTAATTTTAGAGCCCTTATCTCAAACTTGATTGGAGAAGAACCTTTATTATTATTCAAATGTGCAATCGTTGAATATAGGTGATTAGGCTGTAGGCCGTAGGCGTCTAAAAGGCTATAGCCTACAGCCTGATAGCCTAAGTATGGGAATAGATCTCAGCCATTGCGGCGATTCGTGCGTGAATTCGTTTGACCAGGCTGGGCGGTTCCAGCACCTCCACCATGGGTCCGTAGCTTAGAATCATGCCCATGAGCCATTCCCCATCGGGTATTTGAATCTCTATGGTCAGAAAGCGGTCGTCTTCTGCCAGGACAAGGGCATCATCAAGGTAGTCTTCAACCAAATGCTTGACCTGGCGCGAAAATCTCAGCGCCACTTTGATTTGATTTTCCTTGGACTCCCAGCGCGTCTCTGTTTTCCGGTAAGCCTGTTCTTTTCTCTCGAACACGACATCAAGCACGCTGATGCTTTTAAGGCGGGTTAACTTGAACAGTCTGGCATCCTGCCGTTTGCGACAATATGCATATAGATACCAGGCATATCCTTTCATGACTAAAGTGAGCGGTTCGATCTCTCTCTGGGAAGCCTGTCCATAACTGTCCATATAGTCAATCCGGACAATACGTCTGCTTTTAATGGCTTCATACAGCTGTTGGATTTTCACCCCGGTTTTATCCTGGCTGCCCCATCCTTGGGTATCGAAAACAATGATTTCGGAATCGGAAGCAAGCCCTCCACGTTCACCTTCGGGCAAAAGGCTTTGCACCTTTTCAAAGATTAACGCCAGATCATCATCTTCCAGAACAGCATTGACCCCTTTTAATGCCGAAAGAATGGAGCGCAAATCCGCGATGCTCATGAATTGTTTATTGAATTTGTAATTTTCGGGCAATTCATATCCACCGCCGGTTCCCTGGTTGGAAATTACGGGAATCCCGGCCAGATTGAGGGCATTGATATCACGGTAGACCGTCCGCAAGCTGACCTCAAAACGTTCTGCCAGTTCCTTGGCCGTAATCTTGCGGCGGTTTAATAGAATTACGACAATGGCAAGCATGCGGTCGATACGCATATACCTAAGTCCCCGCATCATCGGGCCTGTTATTGCGCCGATCACGTAGCCGATTTATAATTTCCTGCTTTTGACGTGGCGTCAGATTCTGCCAGCGTTGAAATCGTTTGAAGATTTTCGTGCGCTGCTCGGGTGTTAAATTCTCATAGTTGCGATAAAATTTCCGCATTTGTTCTTTCTTATGGATAGGCAGCTTTTTCCAACGTTGATAATTTTTTAATAAGGTTTTTTTCTGGGCCGGTGTTAGCTGGGCAAAACGTTCAAAATTCATTTGCAGCCTTTTTTGCTCTTCTCGCGGCAATGCCCGGTAAGCCTTGATTTTTTTTTGCAGTCGATCCTTTTGATCATCCGACAATCTGTCCCACTGTTGATACTTTTGCCGTAAGTTCTCTTTCTCCTGGGGTGAAAGCTGCTGCCATTTTTGAATAGCTTGGGGTGTAACTGATTCAGCCTGCACCACGCTAAGATCCAAAAGACTAAAAACCAACAGTGCCGTTATCAGGAAACTAGTCTTGGCTTTCATTTCGGTTTTCCTCAACTAATACGTCCATATCTTTGATTATATCAATATTTTGAATGAGATCCATCATCTGAAGGATATCCATCACAGCAATGATTTTCAGATCTTCTTTACCGGGCTGCTCGGTTGGCTTCGGCGGCCTTTTACCCTCACCAGCCAGGGCAGATCCGGTCCACAGAAGAATTAGCAGGATAAATACCGTCAGTCGCATTTCTTATCCCCGAGTCTTTATGGTCTGAAAAGCTTCCCAGTTTTCAAATAAATCCAAATTCTGAATCAATTCGAAATCTCCCAGCATTTCAATACTCTCGGCAATGACAACTTCCTGAACACTCGGGACCGATGGCGTATGGTGCCATATAACCACGCCGGCTACGATGCCGACGGTCAAGCCCGCTGCCAAAAGCGGCTTCCAGCCGGTTAGCCACCGCATTCCCCAAAAGGATTGGGACCGCGCCATTTCCATCCCATCGATTTTTTGCCATAATTCCCGGTTGAATTCCGGTGTAGCGGTCATGCCCGGAAGGCTTCGGATCATCTCATCGCCCAATTCAAGCCGTTCCAGTGCCGTACGACAGGCAGTACAATTATCCAGGTGTCCAACAATTTGATGCCGGCGCTCTGTGCTTAAAGCCCCATCCAAAAACGCACTCAAGCTCTTCCCACTCGGACATTCTTTCTTCACGCGCTATCTCCAAAATAGTTATCCAAGGCCTTTCTCAGCTTACGTCTGCCTCGGTAAATTAAGGTTTTTACATGATTTTCAGATCGATCCATTTGATGAGCTATTTCATGATAACTAAACTCCCCTTCTATCCGCAGGAGTAACGCTGCTCGCTGATCAGCCGATAGTTGGGCAATGGCGGCCAGAACCATTTGTCGTTGCTCTTCATGTTCGAGCAACTCGTCAGGCTGGTTTAAGCGACGATCCAGCTGGCAGCTGATTCTGGCTTCATTTTTTATTTGTTCGGGCCCATCCAGTGACTCGGCTCGTATTCGATAACCTGGTCGTCTAGTCTCATTCAGGCATACATTGGTTGCGATCTTAAAAAGCCAAGTTCGGAAGCGGGCCCCCGCGTAATAGCGGGTTGCGGCGCGATAAACCCTTATGAATGTTTCCTGGGCCAGTTCTTCGGCCACGCGTTCGTCTCCGCAGAAACGATAACAAAAGAGAATGACACCGTTTTTATGACGGTCGAACAGTTGTCGGAAGGCATCTGGATCACCGTCCTTAAACCGAAGCATCAAAGCCACATCCGGATCTGTCTGCATATAATGTTTAAACCCGGCTAATTAAAAAAAGTTACACGTCAACCCCAATGAAAATAGAGAAGCGGCCTCAGGTGTCTGGTCGTCCTGATTCTCGAAAAAATTGCCGAATTCAAAATGGGCGGCCGCCAGATTGAATTCATATCTTTGCATAAAAGTATATTGAAACAGTATGTCAAATTCCCAGCCGTATTGATCACGATCATCATCGGGAGCCTCAAATGGATAAAGTATCGCGACTTTCGATTCAACCAGCAGGTCGTTCACAGGGGCCAGCGTAAGCTGGACACCGGGAGCCTTTACACCGTAAAAAGTGCTTCCACCATAGGTCAAGATGTCTTCACTATTCCGGTCTTGCCATTCTGGATCAAAAAAAATAAGCAAGTGCGAATTATGTGGCAGGGGCGAGATAAAGGTCGATAGGGTGTCCCCGCGAAATGAGTCGTCACCTGAAGCTGCAAAGAAAAAAATAGCCAAACTGAGACGATCATTCAAATTGGTTTCCAGAGTAGCATCGACCAAATAAGCTGCGATATCCCGGCTGGTTTCGCCTGCCAGATGCTCAAAATCCACCTGGCCGCCTTCGTAAATAGCATTCAGCCGTAACTGCATATCGCCCAGGAAAACTTCAGCCGATGCACCCATCCACCATAACTCGCCGTCACTGGTGGGCTCCAACAATTGAAATCGGTTTGGTAGGGTATGTGCAAAAGCATCATCCCTATCTTGAAACCAGGCACCGAATAGATTAATTTGCTCGAAAAGCCCGGGTTCATAAGCCAGCGTCATGCCGGCCAACGGAGAGTGATCCATTATCTGTCCCGCTTGCAGATGCCATTTCCAGGGGGATTGTTCCACGCTCAATGAGATTGCCGGCGCGTCATCAATGCTGATCAATCCATTACCGAACACGACAGGTTGCCGGCCCACAATAGCCTGCAGGGGTTTGCCGCCCACACTGAAATAGGCGTTGGTGATAATATCTTTCTGATCATCTTCAAGATTACTGTAGGTTTGCTCACCATCGGAATCGAACTCCCATTCAAAATCCCCGCGTATGTAGGCCCAGACGTCTTTTTCAAAAAACATCATAAGCGACGGCGTTACGCTGAAAAGGTATTCATCTATATCCCGGTCGAATTCGCCCGATGTGCCATCTAAATAATTATGCCGGTCGGCATAGGAATTTCGCAATTCAAGTTTAAATTGCGATTCCATGGCCAGGGCCCCCTCAAGCCACAAGACCAGCATAGCCATTCCCAGCAGCACAAAAACAATAAATTCATATGGTTTGCCTGAAATATGCATGAATGGACTCTTTTTTAGCAGCAAACTGTAACTTTTTCCAGCTTGACGTGTTTAATCTAATACACCGCAAGGCATTTGCCTTCGCCAGCCGGATGGATGTTGTGAATCGGTCCAATTATTCAGCTTATTGGGCTGTGATATCGAAATCGAAACAGGGAGGATATTATGTATAAATTTCGTATAAAACCCTTACATTGGACCAGATTGATTGTCGCGGTACTGGCTGCTGCATTGATTTTATTGGCCTGTGGTGAAGGAAATGACCCAAACGGCGATGATAGCGACCAGAGCGGCGATATCACCATAAGTCTTACGGATGCTGCCGGTGATTTTGCCACTTACAGCGTCGATGTGGTCTCGCTAACCTTAACCAAGGCCAATGGAGCCGAAATCTCATCCCTGCCGATCTCTACCCGGATCGATTTTACGCAGTACACCGACATGACCGAATTTCTAACCGTAGCCACGGTTCCGGCAGGAGTCTATGTGGCCGCCACCCTTACCCTGGATTATAGCAATTCCGATATATGGGTGGAAGCTGAAAACGGAGAACTGGTACAAATTCAAAATATTGTTGATGAGGATGACAATCCGCTTACCCAGGTCGAAATGACCGTACAACTGGAAGATCGCAACAAACTGACCATTGCACCGGGTATACCCATGCACCTGCAGTTGGATTTTGACCTACAAGCTACAAACAGAGTTGAATTTGATGTACCCGATGGCCCCAAACTTATCGTTGATCCCTATCTGATCGCCGATGTCAATCGGGTTAGTTCCAAAATACACCGTCTGCGGGGACTTCTGGATGAAGTCAGCCTGGATGAACAAACCTTTTCAGTTTTCATTCGGCCCTTTTATACTGCCCTGGCAGGTAACCATCACCGTTTTGGACACATGACCGTGGTGACGGACGAAGAGACACTCTATGATTTGAACGGTGATACCTATCAGGGAGATGAAGGCCTGGAGGCCATGCTGGACCTCGACACCCTGACAGCCATCGTTGTTTTAGGTGACCTCAAATTTAATCCCTTGCGCTTTGACGCCAAGCAGGTATTTGCCGGCACCAGTGTGCCCTGGGGTGATCAGGATATTGTTTCCGGAACGGTCATTGCGCGTCAAAATAACGAGCTTACCGTCAAGGGTTGCACCCTGGTTCAAGATGACGGCAGCATTATTTTCCATGATACCGTGGCGGTAACGGTCGGCGACGAGACCCGGGTTACCCGCCAGCTCTCTAACCAGAGTTTCTCTATTGCGGATATATCCGTAGGTCAGCGGGTCACCATTTTTGGTATCCTCACCCAGGATCAGCCGTTAAGTTTAGCCTTGGATGCCACTGAAGGACGTGTGCATATGAAGCTCACCACCGTGCGCGGTACCATCATTGCCAGGGATGATGAACATCCTGAAGGTCAAATTAACCTGGACCTGCAATCCATTAACCACCATCGCGTGGCCATATTCGATTTCAGCGGTACCGGTATCGATCCTGATTACGATGCCGATCCCAGCGATTATGAAGTCTATACCGACGCTTTGGATCTTGGCAATCTGGAACTGGGCGATCCCATTAAGGTGCGGGGTTTTGTGCAACCTTTCGGAGCGGCCCCACCCGATTTCAATGCTCAAACCATTATCAGTATCGCGGATGTACGTGCATTTCTTAAAGTTAGGTGGCAGCCCGCCAGCGCGGAAGCATTCACGGCAATTACATCTGACGGCCTCACGTTAAACCTGGAAGGTGTTGGATTTCCCCACCACGTATACCGCAGTTGGGTTGCCACGGATTTAACCGGGTTGGAACAACCCACGAAAATCCGCCCCCCGGAAGATGGCAGCGGCCTCTTTATCATGCACTATGGCGGTGTGTTCGAGCTGTTTTTAAGTTTTGAAGATTTTAGTGCAGATTTGGCCAGCGTCATGGAGGAAGGCTGGGCCGTCCACAAGATCTGGGCCCGCGGGAAGTTCGAAGATGCCAGCGCTACACTAACCGCCAACATGGTGGATCTGCACTTGAAATAGAATTGTTTTACAATATCATAGCATGAAATAAATAAAGCTCTGCCGATCCTGGCAGCGCTTTATTTATTTCTTCTTGAGCTTCAGCCAACGCTTGGCATCCCCATTTCCCATTTTTGCCGCCTTGCGAATATTCTGGACGCCTTTTCTTTTCTTGCCCATCTTTATCAGGGTAGCCCCACGCTCAAAGTAAACTCTAGAAATATTGTCATCCATCCGAATGACGGTATTGAAATCCTTTAATGACCTGCCGTAATCACCACTTTTACGATAGGCGCGACCGCGATGAAAAAAATAGAACCATTTGGGATTGGCCTCGATGGCGGTTGTAAATGATTGAATTGCTCCCGCCATATCGCCGGAACGGAATTGCTGCTGCCCTGTTTCGAACGCATCCCAGGCCGAAACAATTTTTTCGGATTCTTGATAACTCCGGGTTATTTGAACAAAGTCACTCTGGGTTTTGGTAAGCTCGTCTTTGAGTTCATCGATCTTGTTTAGATACTTTTGATTGACGGCATCAATGTCCTCAGCCAGCTTACCGCTTTTCTTCATATCCTCGATCAGACGGGCTACGGCCTCGGGGTCAGCCTCGATGCGTGCTTTCAGACGATAGGTCTTGCCATTCCAGTATTCATCCATAATTTCGGTTTTAACAATGCCGGCACTAAAGGAAACGATCTCATCCTTGGTT
>CAYVMI010000014.1:0-114007 GCA_964452555.1 uncultured Desulfobacterales bacterium | reverse complement strand
CAAAAACTTGCGGCTTCTCCTGATCTTCGAATTCCCTGGTACGGTAGACATAGGCGTAACTGAAACTAAAGCGGCCTTTATTCCAACCAATTCCGCCGATAATGTCGGCTACGAAAGGTTCTTTATCCACGCTGTGGCTGTCTTGAAATGTGTTGCCGTCCAGGAAGATATCTCCGGCCACAGCACGGCCATCAAAACCGACAAATAGGTGCAAAGTATAGTCTTCGGATGGACCCAAATCAACCTGGTCATCATGAAAAGCGTGGTTGGTTTCGCAGCCGGCACGGATGGGACAGCTGCCGAAATTATTGGGCAAATTCCAGCCTAAACGAAACTCGAGCCCTGTATTGGCATAAGTAAAAACATTGCCAACCCGACCGCCCAGATGTAAATGTGAGTCGAAACCGAGCCCTTCAACGGGTCGAAACCGGAGTAGCTTCCACTTGCTTTCACATATGATCTCTCCGGTCAGCTCATTTCCGATCTGGTTGTCCCAGCCTTTGACGCTGGGCGAATCGATGACCTCATGCACAAAATTCTGGTACGGGCCTGCTCCGGAATAAGGCCCCACCACACCAATATCAAATTCCCAAGTATCCTGGCGGCGCCTGTCTTTGCTGTGAAATCCAAACGCTACATAGCTGTAACCGGCATAAGGCCGATCATCATCGATCAAGTCTCTTTCCTGGGTGTCTACCGGCGTATAGATATTTTGCCCCAAAGAAATGGAAACAGCCCGCTTATCGGTGGGGTCGTTAACCAAGGGCAAGCTATTGATAACCGGATAAGACCACTGCGGAAGGCGCGTTTTAGAATTATCCGCGGAGAGATAGGGGGTGCTCCACGTAAATTTGAAACCATTGGTATAATTGCGGTCCGTATTGGCGAAAACATCATTTTCCCAATAAACCGTGAAGGTATCAAAGTAATTCGGATAATCGCTTAAGGCGATCGTGGAAAAAGTATCAGCGTAATCCCGTTCATCACTATAGTCGATCCTGGCGGCGGAGGTAGAAAAGGACAAACTGAAAATGATGATGGTGAGGCATAAGCCAAGTATGAAACGCTTTGGAATTGCCTGGACCGATGAAAACTTACTCGTATTTTTCCAAAGTTTACGCGCTAGCGGCGGTTTAGATCCCATATCTCTGTCATATTAGATAAGACAACAATCATTTGGTTGTAGGCTCGCAAAGACATGAATCCTCTCTATATAACAGAAATACTTACAGAACAAGCATTAGATTATTGAAGCGAACCTATCTATCCTTGGACAGAGAACAAATGCCGGCATCCCGGCCTTCGGTTGTCATCCCCATAAAAGCTTGTCCCCTCGAAAGCGGGGACGGGAATCGAGAATAAACCTAGATCTGAAAGCTTTGTGTTGTTTTTGTCTTTAGATGGAATTTTTAAAGGGCTCCAGGGACCTGGCTGTAATTTTCAGTGTTCGGATTGCGTGTTCCGGTCTACTAGTGCAGGTTCATTGAGCTCGTGGGCACATCTCAACTCGCACGCTCCTTCAACGCTACCACCTTTGGCGAATTACAGTCGATGGTCCATTGACAGTTCTCTTCGGCGGTAATACTGCAGCCGACCGGCAGTTTTAATTCACTGGACTGCGGCAAAATGCATGCTGCCACCACATCGTCTGTGTCCGTTGATGCGACAGCTGCACGTTTACGTGTTCGGGCCATGAGCATATAAATAGAAGGGATCACCAATAATGTAAATGTGGTTCCCACAGCCATCCCTCCCACCAAAACCAGACCGATGGAGTTGCGAGCCGCCGCCCCGGCACCACTAACCACGATTAGAGGGAAATAACCGGCTATGGTGGCAAAGCTGGTCATGAGTACCGGTCG
The DNA here is from genome assembly GCA_964452555.1 of uncultured Desulfobacterales bacterium. Lineage (GTDB taxonomy): Bacteria > Desulfobacterota > Desulfobacteria > Desulfobacterales > B30-G6 > B30-G6. The sequence goes on along the minus strand of CAYVMI010000014.1, from coordinate 112,145 downwards.
CAAACGGGTCTGAGCGGCTTCGCGAATGGCCTCCTGCTTGCTGCGGCCTTGTAGTTGGAGTTTATTGGCAAACTCAACGATCAAGATACCGTTTTTGGAAACGACACCCACCAGCGTTACCAAGCCCACTTGTGAGTATATATTGAGGGTTGTGGACCAGTTATCGGTCCAGAAAGCGATATTGGGGTTGGGTATCCGTAGAAATGTAAAAATAAGAGCGCCAAAAAGGGCCAGCGGTACTGAACCGGCCATAATGACAAAGGGGTCGCGAAAGCTGTTGTACTGCGCTGACAGCGTCAGAAATATCATGATGAGGGCCAGGCTGAAAGCGGGCAAAAACTTGTTGCCTTCGGTACGCAGCTGCCTGGACTCACCGGTATAATCGATCACGTAACCGGGCGGCAGCATCTTGGCGGCCTCATCCTCCAGAAAGCGCAAAGCATCATCCAGGGGACGCACGGGTACGCCGCTGAGGGTCACGGCGTTGAATTGTTGAAAGCGGTTGATCCCCCGTGGTACCGTGCGATTCTCCACGGTTGCAATGGTGCTTAAGGGCACCAACTGGTTGGCGGGGCCGCTGACATAGACATTTTTCAGTTGTTCGGCCGTCAAGCGATCCATGCGCTTTATCTGCGGGATAACTTTATAGCTGCGTCCGGCGATATTAAAACGGTTGACGTAGTTGCCACCCACCAAAGCGGAAAGATCCCTGCCCACCTGCTGTAGACTGAGGCCCAGATCGGCCACCTTATCCCGGTCGATGCGAATTTCAGCTTCAGGTTGATCGATTTTGACATCGATGATCGGGGGAAAGGCAAACATGCCGCTTTGGATGGCTTTCAGCTGCAACTGACGGGCTATATCCAGTATTTTCTCCGGTTCATCCGTAGACGCCAATATAAACTCCACCGGAAACTGTCCGCCACCCGGCAGGGCCGGGGGTGTGACCGCAAACATTTGAATACCCGGGATTTGCATAAGCCCCATCTGTACTTCGGGAAGGATTTCGAATATGGATCGCTCCCTTTGCTCCCATGGTTTCACCACCATCCCGCCGAATCCGCCGGATGGCGATGTGATCTGGAAGGTAAAATCCGTTTCGGGTACATTCATAAAAACTCGATTGGCCTGGGCCGCATCCTGACTGGTTTGATCCAGGGTGGCATTGGCGGCAGCATCGACAATACCAAAGATAACTCCCTGATCCTCAGTGGGCGCCAGCTCTTTGGCCGACATCATGTAAAGCGGGATGGCGGCCAGGCTTATAATGATCCAGACGGCATACACGGCCGGTCGCGATTTTAAAGTACCGTCCAAAAGTCGGCCGTAAAAAGTGCTCAGCCGTTTGAAACCGCGTGAAACGCGACCGGCGAAACCACGATCAGCCATGCCAGTCTTTAGTAGCTTTGAAGACATCATGGGCGACAACGTTAGGGCTACGACGGTAGAAATAACCACGGCACCGGCCAGAGCAAAGGCAAACTCCCGGAACAATGAGCCTGTCAGACCCCCCTGTAATCCAATGGGCGCGTAGACCGCCACCAGCACAATCGTTGTAGCAATAACCGGACCTACCAACTCGCGGGCGCCGGCAATGGCGGCGGCCCGGGGTGATTTACCCATACGCAGGTGGCGTTCGATATTTTCCACCATCACAATGGCATCATCCACAACCAATCCTACCGCCAGTACGATGGCCAACAGGGTCAAAAGATTAATGGTGAATCCGAACACCTGCATGAGAAATAAGCCGCCGATGAGCGAGAGCGGAATAGCCACCAACGGCACCAGGGCCGAGCGCAACGAACCCATAAACAGAAAGATGATGGCCACAACAATTAAAAGCGTCACCACCAGTGTTTGAGCGACTTCTGAAATAGCGTTTTCAATGTATGCGGTGGCATCATAGGCAACCCGCCCGGTTAATCCACCGGGCAACTCGGCCGTGACCGCCGCCATTTCTGTGCGAACGGCCCGGATGACGTCCAAACTATTGGCATTGGGCAGAGGCCAGATGCCCATAAAAACAGCAGTCTGACCCGAAAACCTGACTTCGGTATCATAGTCTTCAGCCCCCAGTACCACGTCCGCCACGTCTTCGAGTCGGATGATGGCGCCGCCGCTTTCACGAATCACCAAACGCTTAAATTCCGGCACGGATTGAAGGTCCGTGTTGGCGGTCAGATTAACCTGGACCAGCGAACCTTTGGTTTGTCCAATGGCGGCCAGAAAATTGTTGTCGGCCAACGCTTGGCGAACCTGAGCCGGACTAATGTTGTAGGCCGCCATCTGTTCGGGTTTTAGCCAAATGCGCATGGCAAACGTGCGACCTCCCAGGATATCGGCCCGCTGTACGCCGGCGATGGCCGATAGTCGCGGTTGCACCACCCGAACCAGGTAATCGGTTATCTGATTCTGTTGCAAAATGTCGGATGTAAAACTCAGATAAGCGGATGCGAAGCGGCTGTCTGCCGATTCAACATTGATGACAGGTACTTCGGCCTCGGGCGGCAGGTCACCCCGAACCTGATCGACCTTGGAACTGATCTCAGATAGGGCCTTAATGGTATCTGTATTAAGCTCCAACCGGGCGGTGATGGTCGAAAGCCCTTGCGCGCTGCTGGATTGGATATAATCGATACCATCGGCAGCAGCGATGGCGCGCTCAAGCGGTGTCGTGATGAAACCGCGCACCAACTCGGCATTGGCACCGGTATAGGCCGTGGTCACCGTCACGGCGGCGTTTTCACTACGCGGGTACTGCCGCACATTTAAATTCATATAGGCCTGGCCGCCGGCAATGATGATAATCAGGCTGATTACAACAGCCAGCACCGGTCGACGTATGAAAATGTCGGTTATGTTCATGATCGCCTTCCTATCTAACCCGGATGCTGCACGCCCCGAGGAGCACCTGCAGGGTGAATACTTTTTTAAGTTGGTAACATCGTATCAGGATACAGAAACTCTCCTTGATTAACCGAAGCAACATGTTATTAATTCCCATATTTATAATGTTTCATATAATGCTCGGGCTAGGCGTCTTTAGGCCTGGGTGTGGTTTCGAAGGTTGGTGAGTTGCTGTTGTCCACCACAACGGTCTGGCCATTGCGCAGTTTAAATACGCCGGTACTCACCACTTGCTGTCCGAAGTTGACGCCCTTTTGGACCGCCACATAGTCACCGCGCCTTTCACCCAGCTGCACAAATTGCTGTCGCAGAACCAATTGACCGTCGGCATTGTCGGCCTCGGATTTCTCAACCAGAAACACCGAATCCGCATAAGGCGCAAAACTGACCGCCGTTGTGGGAATGGTCAGCACACGTTTTTTCACAGGAAGCACTACCAAAACGGTTGCATACATGCCCGGGCGTAGCCTTTCATCACGATTGGGTAGTGTGGCCTGAACCTTGATATTGCGTGTGGCGCTATCCACTTCCGGGTTGAGTGCCGATATTTTCCCTTCCACTACCCGGTCTTGAAGTGCGTCTGAACGCACCCGTACGGTTAAATCTTCCTTTAGGCTGGGAAGATAGTGCTGGGGAACCTGAAAATCGACATATATGGGATCCAAAGCCTGTAAAGTAACAATCGCTTGTCCGCTTGCCATGACCTCTCCAAGATTAACTTGCCGAATACCCAGGCGGCCGATAAATGGCGCCCGAATCGTTTTCTTGGCAATATTGGCTTGGATAAGTTCCACCTGGGCGCCAGCCTGCTCCAGTCGTGACGCCAGTTCATCCAACTGAGCAACTGGTACGACTTTCCTAGCATACAGTGATTGAACGCGTTTCAATTCTTTGCGGGCCAGATCCCGTTCGCTGGTTGCGACTTTCAACTGAGCTGTTTCAATGGAAATATCTTGTTGCAGTAAAAGCTGGCCGGCGATGACATGCGATCCGGATTCAAAAGCAATATGCGCCACCTTTCCGGGTAGCTCCGCAGTGGTCACAACACCCTTTACCGCCGCTATAGTTCCCACCGCCTGGATGGTCTCTTCCCATGCAGAGCGTATTACCGGGGCAACGCTAACAGTTTGGGGCGGTGGTATAAAAGCTTCACCGTGGGCGATCATACGCTTGATCTGCAGGCCTTTGACTGCACCCAAGGCTCCCACAACGACTATCAGGCCGAATAATGCAATTGATATACGTGCATACATTTTCATGATTCCATTCCTCCTGATCTCATGGAAACAGTTTGCTGGTCTTGTGATGTAAGCAATGAATTAATGGACGGGTAAAGGCACAATCCCAAGCTTGCCAGGACACACGGGGGGTATATACCACGATACTTATGGTAATTTAATTGAACTGAATCGCTTGGGTATGATGAAAAATTGTTTGGTCATCTCCACGACATGATTCGAAGAACTGCAAAAGAAATTCAACGGCGCCTATTTCTTTCTTGTTTAACGCTTGAATAATGGTCTAAGTTAAGTCTCTCGTCACTTATGTCAATCTGGCTTGCCCGCTGAAATACAGCCATTGTTTTTTTCAGCGTTTAGCGACCATAATAATATTAACTTAAATTTTATTAAAAGGCATCGGAAAAAGCTTAGACCTCTGGCATGTTATTTTCGCAATCATGAGAGGCACTTACCGTTTGTCGCCTAAAAACGGTATGCCGCGCAACTCCAATAGTGGGCTTTTTATAAAACCATCAACGGTAGGTTTTTCCTACTATACTAACCAGGTAATACTATGAAACTAACTTGGTTCGGTACCGCCGGTTTTCGTCTGGAAACAGGTAATCACATTATTTTGATCGATCCTTACTTCACGCGCAATCCGCAAGCCACGCCGCGACAGTCTGTATCGGCCGCCGATATTAAAAAGGCCGATCTGATTTTTATATCGCATGGTCATTTCGATCACATCTATGACGTACCCGAAATCGCGGCTAACACCAACGCACAGGTTTATTGCGGCAGGCAAATTGAAAATACCTTGATTGGCAAGGGGCTAAACCCGGACCAGATACAGGTCGTGGAATCCGACGGCCAAAACTTTGACTTTAATGGCATTAATGCCCGCGCATTTTTCAGCAAACATGTGATTTTTGATAAGTGGCTGCTGATCAGAACGTTGTTACGCATCAATTTTCGGATCCGACGCTATTTGCCTTTGATGAATGAATACCCGGAAGGCCAGGTTTTGAGCTGGCGGTTCAGTGCTGAAGACAAGATCATTCATCATTTCGGCAGCGGCGGTTCCACCTGTGAGGAATTGGAGCGAGTAAGCCAAAGCCCCACAGACATTCTTTTGGTTCCCATGCAGGGGCATACGTTCATCACCCGTATAGCCCATCAGTATGTTGAATTCTTACGGCCCAAGATGGTGATACCCCATCACCAGGACGACTTTTATCCACCGGTCTCCATGCAGATCTCTACAGATAAACTAGAGAACCTTGTCCGCCAAACACATCCAGATACCAGTATTCGCGTTATGGAACTGAATCAAACCATCGAAATATAGCCGTTCAACAAAATATAGGACTGATTTGGCATTGGTTGTTTTCTCGTTGAAATTAATTTTCATTCAGGATAACAGGGCTTAGGGAAATCGCTTGAACCGTAAGAGCGGGCGTATTCCCCGCGGCTTGCAGCAGCGAGATTCAATCGTGCAAAAAGCGAGGCGTTTTACTTAGCACTTGGGCAGCGACCAACTGCCATTACCTTGGAAAGTAATGATCTCTATTTGATTGAGGACTGTTTTGAACCCGCATAGAGAAAAGAAAAGTCCGGAAGCAGCACCAAAATCAAATCACGTCAGTCGGGATGCCATCTCAAATATACAACGCTTGGCCGATCGATCTTTGGACGCCATTTACCATTACGACGTCAACCAGGCTTGCTACCTGTTTTTTAACCGGCAATTCACCCGACTTTATGGGTTGCAGCAAACCAAACACCGGGAAATTAAAGCCGACGCCTTGCTTAGCAAAATCCATCCCCACGACCGCCAAAAACTTCAAGATACCTATACGGGTGCCTTGGCACCTGATTCAAATCAAGGAGAACTGGAATATCGCCTCGTTAAAGCCGACGGTTCTCTAAAGTGGCTGCATGACCGCTGGATCACATTTGAGCAGGATGGCCATCCGGTAATCGAAGGGTTCATCCGAGATATTACCGAAGAAAAGCTGGCGGTGGAACAGTTTCTGGACAGCAAGCAAAATGCACCCATCGGCACTTTCATCGTCCAGGACAACAAATTTAAGTACGTCAATACGGAATTTATTCGCATTGTCGGCTATACTGAGGCGGAACTCTTAGAATCCAATCCATTTGACTATATTCACGAAGACTATCGCGATTATGTCAGGCTGCAAGCCGTGGCCATGCTCAAAGGGGAAACCATCACACCTTATGAGTTTTGCGTGTATGACAAATCAGGTCAGATTCGCTGGATTACCGAGGCGGTCACATCCGTCCATCACAACGGCAGGCGCGCAACCCTGGGCTACTTCATGGACATTACCCGATTGCATAAGATGCAGCTGAACCTTTCTTCGCTGGGCTTGATGATCGGTACGATTTCGCACAGTTTGAAAGGCTGTCTCACCGGTTTGGACGCCAGCCTTTATCTGATTGAAACCGGGTTTTATCGCAACAAACAGGCGCGCATCGAAGAAGGTTTGGATGTGACCAAATTGATGGTCGACCGGATTCGTAAGCTCGTATTTGATATTCTCTATTACGCCAAAGAACGCGACCTGCAGTTGACCAGTGTCGACGTTTGGCAATTTGCCGAGGATGTCGCCACCAGCATTGAAACCCGCATCCGGGCGGCCAATATTTCCTTTGAGTGCGACTTCCCGGCGGATCTGGGTTCTTTTCGTATCGACCCGGGGATCCTAAGGCCAGCCCTGATCAATATACTTGAAAATGCCATGGAGGCCTGCATCGAAGATCCCAGTGATACCGGACAACTTATCTGCTTTGATGTGCGTGCAGATGATGCCCGGGTAATTTTTGAAATCACCGATAACGGACCCGGCATTGCGGCTGACCAGGTCGACAATATCTTCAAGCTTTTCTATTCTTCCAAAGGCAGCCGCGGAACCGGCATCGGATTGTTTATCACGCGTAAAGTCATTCACAAACATGACGGCAGCATCAGCGTTGATACCGAGCTGGGTAAAGGCGCAAGATTCACCGTATCATTGCCCCGAAATCTTGCATAGAGTAGATTGGTTTATTCTTTTAATTAGCTCAGGGGTCGGGGTGTTTTTCAATCAAATTCTTGTCTGGCTTGGAAATGCTATCGGCAACGGAAGCGGACACTGTCTGAATGTATTAGGCATCGTTAAGAAAGAACAGCTTATAACCAAGACCGGTTCTTAATCTCTATCAAAAGATTTTAAATGTAACTTTTCGTTTTTATACAATAAAATCTGTTCTTGCTTTAGGATGCCTTATGCATGAGTTTGGGCGCTGAAGTCGCTGGTAGCATTTCCAAGCCAGACATAAAAAAACTCCCCGAGGGCTCAATTAGCTTGCATGTTTCAGCTGAATTGCCTGCTTGCCCTGGGCGGTCTCTCTAATTTCAAACGAAACAATATCGCCGCGGCGTAGCCCAAAATATCCAAAATCCTTTATTCCCGATCTATGGATGAAGACAATCCCGTGTTCTTCTGTTTCTATGAAGCCATAACCTTTTTTTTCATCGTATGATTTGACGTAGCCTTGCATGGTTTGCATTCCAATTCACCTGTCAGATGAGTATTTATGTTACCCCAATTTTTAAAATGTTCCGATATGAAGCAATGGTCTCACTCGAATCGAAACGATGAAACCAAATTGTGGTTCTCTATCTAGCGCCAGCAACTGATAGCGCCAACCTGTAGAGAGGTATTGTTACCCGACTTAAGATTTGCAGTTAATCCCGAACCAATATTCCGATTACCCATTGATGCTAAGTGAGCTCGGGCAGTAAATCGACATCATCAAAAAATAGTTCCGTAGATTGGTCTTGGGTTGATTGATACAATGCGATCACGGAATCGACAATCTTGTTGGCATAGGGGCCGATGGGATATAAGTTCTTGGTTCGAAGCATGGCCAGCAGATCTCCCCTGCCTTTGGAAATGTGGCTTACAACGATCTCACTGTTATAAGTCTCTTCACCGAGGAGTGTGTAACGCTCGTCGGGCCGGATCGGCACGACAGCATACTTGGGTATTTTGTCGATTATTGCATATTCGCTGATTCGTAGTTTGTTCTTGATATCATTTCGAGAAATCACAAACTTTTGACGCATACACTTTCTCCTTTCCATCCGTTCTTGTTTCTCACTGAGAATCTTCAGTCTTCTCAGGCAAATCCGGCTCAGCTTGCGATTCCGGATTGTTCTTATTCATCTTGCGCTGTCGCTTTAGTTCTTTTTTTTTCTTTTTTGCAATTTCTTTTTGTCGTTTTTTAAACTGATAATGTGATCGGGCCATCCTTTAAACTCCTTTTGGGCTTCGATTCTACCGGGGGTTCACATTAAGTTTCAATTCCTCAGCAGAGGCGGCGGCTCGGATAACCGGGAAAAATAAAATACAAATTTGCGTGGCACACTTGGAGGGAGTGCGAAAAACAGCTCTAAAAATCAATAACGATTGCTTACGTGAGGTCTGCCGAGCCTGAAATCATAGAAAAGATAAAGGGCATCCGTCGTTAAATGACGGGATGCCCTTTTTTTAAAACAGAGAGGTATTTAGTTTACTGTGACATTGACGGCTGCAGGACCCTTGGGGCCTTGCTCGATGTCAAAGGAAACCCGGTCACCTTCATTGAGAGATCTAAAGCCAACAGCGTTAATAGCTGAGTGATGCACAAATACGTCTGCTCCGTCTTCTTGCTCAATGAAACCGAAGCCTTTACGGTCGTTAAACCACTTAACAATTCCATTAGTCATGATGCGTTCCTCCTTTCAAAAATTTTCAAAATCTTAAACTGGAGGATACATCAGAAATAAATCAAAATCTTCCTTCAGAAAAGAATCGCCCCGCCCAATAATGGCGAGGCCTTGTTGAATGATGAAATAATAACACCTTATCGGTGAAATGCAAGCTAAATGTTTGATTTCTCTTTAAAATTATCCACGAACATCATTTCGCATATAAAATCAAAACGTTATAAATGCAATTCAGCATGAAAACATGGAAAAATTGCTACTTTTCTGGCCTCACAGTTCAGCTCCTCCTGGCCTAATGGCTACTTCATTTTTTACTGAGGGCAATCAATGATACAAATTCATAGGCAATATTGGCGGCCAGAAGTGCGGTGATTTGAGCAGGATCATGGGCCGGTAAAACCTCGACCACATCGTAACCGACCAGATTCAACCCCTTTAATCCCCTTATCAATCGTAATGTTTCCGCGCTGGTAAAACCGCCGACTTCAGGCGTACCCGTGCCGGGTGCATACGCCGGATCCACAAAGTCGATGTCAAAGGTAACAAATGCCTTTTTATCCTTCACTCTGCTGTGAATTTGTTCAATGACTTTTTCAGGACCGGCCGCGTGAACCTCTTCGGACGTCATGGTTTCAAAACCCAGTCGTTTGGATTCTTCCAGATCGCCAGGCTGGTACTGCTGGCCCCGCAAGCCGATCTGAATGGAGTGTTCCACGTCCAGCAGGTCCTCTTCCACGGCCCGGCGAAAAGGGGTGCCGTGGTTGTAGGAACGACCGAAATATTTATCCAGGGTGTCCGTGTGTGAGTCAAAATGAATCAACGCCACTTGCCCGTGTGTTTTGGCAATGGCCCGGAGCTCCGGCAGGGTTATGGAGTGGTCACCACCCAGCAATACCGGGATGACGCCCTTTTCGACCAGGGGGGATAAAGACGCCGCAATCAATTCGTTGGAGTCCTCTATATAGCCGGGTACCACCGGCAGGTCACCGTAATCGACACCGGAGCAATGTTCGAAAATGTTGACATCCAAAAACATGTTGTAGGGCTTCAGAATGATGGAACTGCTGCGGATGGCCTCCGGACCGAAGCGCGCACCCACTTTCAATGAAGCCCCCGTATCAAAAGGCACACCGACCACGGCAAAATCGATATCCTCCACTGTCTGCACGTGGGGCAAGCGCATAAATGTGCGTACACCGCAAAACCGCGGCGACGCCTGCGAATCAGCGGGTTTGTATTTGATCATGGCAGCTCCTCTATCTGATTATTTTGCGACAGTCTAGTAGATTATGCCATCCAATCGGTATAAAATAAGTCATAGCCGTGATTCAATTTGGTGGTATGCAAAGTGAGTCACAAGCGGCCATAACCCCTTTTCATAGAAGGATACGTGCCGCTAGAGTATTTTATCGAATGCTTCCTTCAGCTTATCAACCGTGCGGTCGATGTTGTGAAGCTTTTCCAAACCAAAGAGTCCCAAACGAAATGTTTGAAAACCTTCAGGCTCATCACATTGCAGGGGTACCCCGGCTGCTATCTGAAATCCGATATCCAGGAATTTTTTCCCGTTTTGGATTTCGGGATCGTCCGTATAGCTCACAACCACGCCCGGCGCCTGAAATCCTTGGGCGGCCACACTGCTGAAGCCTTTACTGACCAGGAGTTCTCGGACCTTATCCCCCAGCGATTGTTGCTCGGCTTTTACCTTATCAAAGCCGTAGGCCTCGGTCTCCTTCATATTATCTCGGAAACGCTTGAGGCTGTCGGTTGGCATGGTTGCGTGGTAGGCGTGTGCACCGCTTTCATAAGCTTCCATGATTTGAAGCCATTTATTTAAATCACAGGCAAAACTGGTACTGGTGGTTGATTCAATGCGTGCGCGTGCCAGGGAACTCAACATCACCAGGCCGCTGCAGGGCGAGCTGCTCCAGCCTTTTTGGGGCGCACTGATGAGAACATCCACCCCGCAAGCTTGCATATCCACCCAAATCGTCCCGGACGCAATGCAATCGAGCACCAACATCCCGCCGACCGCATGGATCGCATCGGCCACCGAACGAATATAGTTATCCGGCAATATCATTCCCGAAGCAGTTTCCACATGGGGCGCAAACACCAGATCCGGCTTCTCGGTTTCTATGGTTGCAACCACTTCCCTAATCGGTGCGGGCGCAAAAGGCGCATGTGGGCTGTCATCAACCCGCCGGGCTTTTAAAACTGTGTGGGTCGAAGGGATTTGACCCGTATCAAAAATCTGGGACCAGCGGAAACTAAACCAACCATTGCGGATAACGAGGCATTTCTTGTCCGTGGCAAACTGGCGTGCAACGGCTTCCATGCTATAGGTGCCGCCACCCGGGACCACCACAACGCTCTCAGCATGATATACTTTTTTTAGCGTTGTCGAAATATCTCTCATCACACTTTGAAATGACTGCGACATATGGTTAAGTGATCGATCCGTAAATACCACCGAGTATTCCAAGAGTCCGTCTGGATCTATATCGGATAATAGGCCGGGCATGTTGGGTCTCCTTTCTCTTACCTAAGTTGATCGTTTCAAATTAGGCAATACTTATTCAGATTAACCAATTGAAATAAATTATAATATCAATAGAATGAAATTTCTGACGCAAATGCTTCGAATGATTTATCCGAAGCGTATTCCTTTGTAAAGTATTTCCTGGTCTTTGCATAAAATCGTGGAACACGATTTTATTCAGCCGCGGCCTTACGTTCCTGAATCCACGCCTGCAAGGCTTCCGGCGACATGACTGCGGGGTCGCCCAATGATTGCGGATTGGCGTCATCCAATTCAGGCGGCAGATGATGGATGATGGTATCCAGATCAGCCGAACTTTCAATTTCTTCATCCAGGACACGGGCCATGGCTTCGCTATGCGCAACACCGTGCCGCCGTACCGCTTTCACCAATCCCTTCAACAGTGATTCCCAGGTGGTCATGGGCCCCTGGGTAATGGAAGCTGACTCGGCAAATGAATCAATGAAAGCAAAGGGCACGGTTGTCAGGGCCTCTTTCATGCTGATGGCCGCCAGCAGCCAGTCGGTGTCGAATGAGAAATCAAACACGGTTGGATTCGAGATGATTTTCTGCAGAAGATTACTTTCATATAGTTTGAATGCTGCCTGGGTATCGAGGATGTTGCGTGAAAAAATAGCTTGACCCACCATGCGCTGCATGTGCCGCAGCACCTTGATGCCGATTCCCCAGCGACCTTCCTGCTTGACCAGCACGGCATCCGGATGTTTACGATTGCCCAGAACCACGCGATATCCTTGCTCAGCGAACGGTTTTAAAAGCAGACCAATCTGACCCAGGTGTACCGAACTGTCGGCATCCGTATAAATGACCGCATCCATGCCGTCGGTAATGGCCCGTTGACACCCCAGGATGACGGCACCGGCCTTGCGGGAATCATCCGCTGTCTTCAAAGCCCTCAGGGGACCGGTATTTGTGGGTACGGCCTTTTCCAGGAAATGGATTTTGACCTTCTCGCTCAACTGATCGGCATCAACAATTTCCTGAGCGATGTTTCCACTACCGTAGGGACAGCCATCATCCACAGCGTAAATCACCCAATTGACCGGGGTGCCGGCCGTGGCCCAGGAAAGCTGGGCTAGCTTGACACGTAAACAGTCTTCACCATTGGGGTTGACATTACTATTAGGCCGCAGGCGATTCTGCTCACCCCACATGGCAAACACTACCGCCACATTAAGGGGTTTTTTGATTCGCAGGATATTCCGACGTGACCGGGTCAGCATCACCGCCAGCCGAAACGCCAAAGGTGCTTCCGGGTCGCGGGCGGCTTTTAGGCATGCGTCCGTATCGCTTTCAGCCAGGCCCAGCAATTTATCGGTTAAGATGTATAAACTCTTCTGGTCACCAGTATTCGTCAAATCAAAGTCTGGTTTGGCCTGCTCAATTATCTGTTTCAATTCAGTCACGCTCATCTCCTAAAGTTTGCTTATTCTGGTTTTATTTGAACCGAACTAGATTTGCGCCGGTTTGGTGCCATGTCTTTCAAGCGGGTTTCGGGTTGATGGTAACGCCGAAAGTAATGGGTTAGGGTTGTGTATGCAAACAGATTGTTGAATATCGGAAAACTTAGAAGATACCAGAAAACTGCATACGTCAGAACCAGTGCCGGCACCACATAAAACATCGACAGGAGTGCCTCTCCCCAGTAGCTGCCCATAATGGGCATCAAATCAACGGAACGGTGTAAATATCTCATCACATATGTCATCACCGGTACTGAGGTAATAAAATACAAAAGGATGGCCCATGAATGACCTGCTTCTACGGCGCCTTTGCTGCAATAACCCATGCAACGCATGCAGTTTTCACAGTGATAGGACCAATAGGGCCGCGGCTTGCCTCGAATTGATTTCATTACAATGGCCTCGTTGGCACAATACCGGGCACAGCGGCCGCACCCCACGCATTTATTGCTGGAAAACATTACCTTGGCCATAAAAAGGCGACCGATAATGAGATAGAGAATCGGAAATATGGGCACCAGCCATAGGATCAGCCCGCTCCACAAGGCTTCCCACAGATTATTAGGCGTAAATAGGATTCTTTTTCCCGCTAGCAATCTGGCCATTGTGCCTTTGAGCCGGGATGATGCTTGCTGTGATATGCTGTTTATGTTCTTGGGGCTCAGGCCCCAGTGCAGATTGATAAAATTGGCAGGCATATCCAGGCTGAAAACAGCCGGGATGCGATAACCTTTAATCAACATCACCAGGGCTGCGAAAAATGTGGCCATCCCGGCAGCACCTGGGATTTTTATTGGTCCTAGTTTCCATGCACCCCGGGTAGCCACGCAAACAACCGGAACTTTTCCCCGCCGCGGCATTCTGAGGATAAACTTGATCATGGACCAGGGCGGCATGAATCCATGGGTGGGAAAAAAAAGCCCGACGAGTTGGCCGGAGGCTCGCCTGATATCGTTGCGCACATCAGCATTCTCCAAAACCACAAGCCGGGTTTCAACACCATTCTGCTGCAATATTTGCTGTGTCCAGCGACAGACCCGATAGGTATTGCCTGTTCCGCTCATCATATATAAGAGGGCCTGTTTATATTTTTTAGCCTCCATTGGTTTCACGATATGATCTCAGGATAAATGCGCGCCCAGCCATTGGGCCACATCCTGCAGTACCTGTTCGTGCTCGGGTTCGTTGAAAACCTCGTGATACAAATCGTCATAGATTTTTAAGGTTTTATCTGGGGAACTAACCCGATCATGCAGCAGTTGGGTGCCGGTCGGATCGATCATTCGATCAGCACCGCCCTGCAAGATCATGAGCGGCAGTGTGATCCGAGTGGCTGCCTGGGTAACGGTTTGCATGGTTTTAAGCATTTCGGCTCCCAGTCTGGCAGTGATTTTACCGGTATGTACCAAGGGATCGTTGATGTAGGCATCTACAACTGCCGGATCTCTGCTAACTCCGGCTGCCTCCAATTGTACTATCCCCACCTTGGGCAGAATACCGGATAGCAGTTTGCCCATGAAAATAACCGCCGGGCTGATATCATCCGGGACTTTGATACCGGGCCCGGAAAGAACTGCGCCGGCCAATTCGTGCTGGTGCTCCAGCAAATAAGCCGTACCGATCAACCCGCCCATACTGTGTCCCACCAGAAATATCGGTTTATCCGGCCGTTGATCCCGGATTGTATCGAAATAGGTTTTGAGCGTGATGGTGAAATCTTGAAATCGATTTACGTAAACGCGGTGACCATCTGATTGGCCATGTCCCAAGTGGTCAAGAACATAGACTGCATAACCGGCAGGCACCAAATGATTGACCACATTCATATAGCGGCCGCCATGTTCTCCCAACCCATGTGCGATTAAAACCACGGCCTTGGGTTCATCTTCCGGGGACCAGTTTTGATGGTAAATCTTATGCTCACGGATGCCTTTGAAGTATCCTTCTTGATGATTCATTTTTATCGTCCTTTATGATCGTATCAGGTCAGTTCGTCCGGTACGGACAGCGTCCAGAACGAGTTTTCCGGTTAAGGCCAGTTTACCCAATGTTCCCTTTTTCTCCTGTTTGATGATCGCCAATAGCTCTTCACGTGTCTCCGGCGGCACGGTTAAACGCTTTTTATTTTTTAAGGTAATCGCTTCGCTAGGACATGCCGCAACGCAAATTCCGCAACCAATGCAGCGGTCCAAGGCGACCGTGGCGACTTTCATTCTATCAGAAATTGTCACGGCATCGACCTGACAGCGTTGCCGGCAGATACCGCAACCGCTGCACAAATCGTTATTCATCACGGCTTGAAAATTCGAAGACCAGAATTCCAAAGGACGTGGCAACCGTTTCTGTACGCCTAACATGCCGCAGCAGCAGCCACAACAGGAACAAATAAACTCGGCCTTACGGGTATTGGAGGGCTGGAGCACCAAACCGTCTTTCTGATTATGCGCTATTATGGCCATGGCCTCATCACGTGGTATCTCCCGTCCCAGCTCGCTGGCCAAAGCCATCCGGGCCATATCGCCGATGGCCATACAGGTCTCCTTTCGATCCGTAACCCGACAACTTTCTCCCTGTAATGCATGTTTTTTGCGGCAGATGCATTCCAATATCACAAAAGGCGCTTCCGCCTGGTCCAGAAGCTTTACCACATCATCATATGAACTCACATGGTGCTGTAAGCGGACACTTTGCTGTACCGGGATGGTTCGCATTTGAGGCAGTTCAGTACTCAGGAACTCGATTCCAAATCTGGGATCGGACGTATAAGCTTTGAAATCGTCTAAAAACCGGGGTGTTAATCGTTCAAGCTGAAATTCATACATACCAACGACCAAAGGTGCATTACAATAAAACCGGTTTCCATTTCTCTGGTGGAATTCAATGCCACCCTTTTTTTGGATATTATCGAGGATCTTTTTTAATATCAGCGGCGAATCCACCAAGTGGGCCGATCTTTTGTGAATGACTTCAAGCGGTTCAGGTTTCTGTCTTAGAAAGCAACTTATGCGGGCTTCCAAGGGCGTGAAAATATGTTTCAGCAGCTTAATCTCAGCGCCGGATTTGGTCGCCGGAAAACCAATTGCTTGTCGATTTAGATGTTGCCGCAATTCTACATAGGCCCCATCACTGCCCTGAAAATTGGATCTGCTTGTGTTCATACCATCACTGCAATTTCGATTTAACGCGGTAAACCGGTATCAATTCGGAAATGTTTTTTAATTGGCGATCCCCGACAAACTCACAAGTATACCCATCCTGAACCAAGGCATGGGTATCGGAGCCGATCAGGAGTTCTGAGTTTTCTGAAATGGAGCCGATTCTGGCCGCCAGTACGGTAACAAAGCCAGTGGCTGTATAGGTCAGACGGTCGCCGGTAATGCTTTGCATTCTGGTTGTGCCCACATAAGCCTCACCGGTATTTATCCCCATATGCAGCTGAATGTCGCCCCAGGGATAGCCCAGCGTACGATTCAGATCACGGTTTTGGTTTACGATATCCAATCCGGCGGCAACGGCATTGCAGGCGTGCTCTTGCCTGCTGTTTCCCTTGAATATGATCATCAGACCATCGCCGGAAGTCTCATTCAATTCACCACCGTAGTTGCCCACACACAATAGATATTTGGAGAAATGATTTTCAACCATATCGTTTACTAGACGCGCGTCATGATTTTCCAGCAGGCTGCCAAACTCCTGAATATCAATGAATAGAATTGAGACATCCATAGGCATTTTTTCTCCGACCACCAGATCTGGTTCATTTTCCACCATCTTTACAACTGAATCCGGAACAAACTTGGTGAGCTGATCTTTGACTTTCTCGAGTTTTTCATTGAGAATAATAGCAGCTTCCAGGCTGGCAGTATAGGCCTGCACATCTTCGTAAAGGCGGGCGTTTTCAATGGCAATGGCCACATAGTCTGAAATGTAGCGCAGAAATTGAGCATCTTCAGGCGTAAAATCTTCCCCCCGGCGATTCAACACTTCCAGGGCCCCGATGCACGTTTTCTCGCGATTAAATACCGGTACACAAAGAATATTTTTGGTTTGAAATCCGGTGCGCCGATCCACATCCAGGTTAAAGCGTGAATCTTTATAAGTATCGTTAATGATGAGTTCCTTCCGGTTATTGAAAACCCAGCCGGCCAACCCGGTATCACTTTTTATGCGAATCTCATTTTTTCCCACACCCGTTGCAACCAGGGACCACAACTCTCCTGTATATTCATCGTGTACAAACAGCGTGCTACGTTCCGTTTCCATGATCTGGTTGGTCTGCTCAATAACCAAATCAAATATGGATTCCATATTCAATTGCGACGTGATGGTCTGACCGATGCGATAAAGCTTCTGATACCGTTGGCCCAGTTGCCGTATGGCCAAGTCCTCTTTACGTCGACCGGCATTCCGTTTGTTTTTTTGGCCCATGCCCGACACTCCTAAAAGAATCAAGGATTATGGAGATTGGAAAATTTAATGTCTTTTACAGACAATTAATACAATTTAATATCAGATATTTCTCGATAGGAGTTATCTTAAAAATAGTCTTTCAGGTCAAGGCGGCTGAGTGTTTCAATCCGCAAGAATACATTAGAAATTGTTTTTTAACCCATTTCAAGTATTATTGAGGAATTGGATCGCAAAGCCAACCTAGAGATTGAGCTAAAAGGCCTTTTTAAGATGACTCCTTTTTGCCCCAGCGAATCGCCAACATCGTAATATCATCACTCTGGGGTGCATTGCGAATAAACTTAAACAGATCGGATTGCACGTTTTCCATCAGGTCCTTGGCTGTTTTCACACGACTTTTGGCAATTTGCGATTCAAAACGACGGCGGGTATAGAGGTCGCCATCCGGCGAACGCGCCTCGGTTA
Source organism: uncultured Desulfobacterales bacterium (assembly GCA_964452555.1). Taxonomy (GTDB): domain Bacteria; phylum Desulfobacterota; class Desulfobacteria; order Desulfobacterales; family B30-G6; genus B30-G6. The sequence goes on along the minus strand of CAYVMI010000014.1, from coordinate 94,334 downwards.
CGCCGTCGGTGAAGCCAAACAAAATATCATCCTGCTGGAACTGTATGGTTTTGATTGTGTAGGCTGCCCCCGGCATCAAGCCTACGGCGGGTCCGGTTGGGTGCATTCGATTCGCGATGCCCTCCCTGTTTATGACAACCAAAGGTTCGTGACCGGCGTTGATAAAGGCCATGCTACCGTTTGCTGAGTCTATCACCCCGAAAAATAACGTGGCGAACATGCCTTCCTCACCATGTTGAAAGGCAATATAGTCATTTACCAGGGCGACAGCATTTAATGGATGAGTGGTATCATTGGGTGACATTTCACCGGAAGAATCAGGCGCTGCCTCTCTGAATTGCGCATCCGCCTGGTCAAGGCCGTATAGTTGGGCCTGACCGGAATACACACGCAGAAGACTCCGCAGTAGAGCCATGAATAGGGCCGCGCCCACGCCTTTGTCGCTTACATCGCCGATGACGACCCCTAATTGTTCCCCGGACAATCTGAATACATCGTAAAAATCGCCGGATAACTGCATGGCCGGCTGAAAAAAGTGAACCGCTTCACAGTTTGCCACCGACGGCAATCGGTGCGGCAAAAAATCCTTTTGAATTTTGCGACCCTTTTCCAGTTCGCGATCCAGGGCCTTGGAATAAGTCTCAATGGACTGCTTTGCTTTTTCCAGAGACCGATAAGATGCATCCAGCTTGCCGTAAAGTTGAGCGTTTTCAATGGCCAAGGCAATTTGATCGGCTGTCATTTGCATCATTTCAATGGAATCCGGGCTAAAATGCCTGGGATGGGAATGAATAAGCGTCAAAATGCCAAACAGCCGTTCGTGTCTTAGAATCGGTACCGCCAAGGCCGATCGCACCGTGTAGGGCTCATTGGGGAGTGACAGCCAGCGATTGTCCTCCTTGGCATCTTCCACCAAGCCGATTTCAAGGTTTTCGCGTACCCATCCGGCCAATCCCCGATCCAAGACAGTTCCGATTAGATTTGAGCGTTTCTCGCTGCTGACCTCACCGCGGGTTAAAATGCTGTCGGTGACCACGCCATGCTCGTTCAACAGAAACAGGCTGCCCTTTTCCGCACCTGACAATTCGCAGGAAACCTCCAGGGTCTTATTCATGGTGGTTTTGAGCATCTCTTTTTGGGAAGAGGAGCGCGCCATCTCAATCAGGTTTTCAAACAGGCGATTCTGTGCTTGAAAGGCGGTTTTTTCCCGTTTCAGTTCCCTGAGTTCATCCTGTAATGCTGTTGGTTTCATTTTCCGGCAGTGTTTGAGGTGATTTTTATCTACAACCTATCTCAAAAATATCTTTTTGCTACTCCGCCTCGGGCGGATACATATCATGTGTTATGCTCAAAAAATAATCCTCGAAATATCAGGCATATGCCTGTGGTAATTTTTTTCGCATGCCTTGATCTGCCTTCGACCCCGAGCATGTCGAGGGGAACCAAAAATCTTATTGTGGAGATAGCTTGTAAATAGCATAACTTTATCAGTAGAGCAATTTAAGCTTATGTCGGTGGTCATAATCATATTCTGAAATAAAAGCCGGCTTGTAAGCGGTTCGGATCTTTTTTCAAAGCGGGACCTTCCTTTGACAGATGCTATAAGCACTTTCTTATAGCTGTTGTCAAAATAATGTCCGATTCGGGCGTAAAGCGGTACAAGTATTTTTTCATCAGGACATATCAATCCGAGGCATCACCTGTGCCCCACGGATTGGTGGTGAAATTCTGCCGAATCTAAGTAAAATTAGGTAGTCGAAACATCACCAATCCGTCAGGGCACTACGCTAGTGAGACAGATTCAACATGATATGTCCTAATGAAAAAATACTTGTACCGCTTAAGCTCAAGCTGTTTTTACGGAACATATTTATGCCAGTTGGTATAGATCTTAAAAAATCAGGGCCGGATGGGTGGCATCCGGCCCTGGCTATCTAACAAGTATTATTACGTTACGATATTATCGCATATAAAGATTTAGGCAAACCACCATCTTTCAGCATTTTTATGACCATCCAGGGGCCAGTTGCCGGCCGGATTTTCAAATTTTACCTTTTTGGTGGCTGCCGCCAGGTAATCCGCATACATGGGGACAATCACGCCGCCCTCATCGCGGACGATTCGTTGCATCTCCACATACATTTCACGCCGTTTTTTGACATCCAGCATGGCTCGGGCTTCCTTGAGCAGCTTGTTAAACTTGTCATGCTTCCAGAAGGAGTCGTTCCAGGCTGCATCGGCGGCATAGGCCGTGGAAAACATCCAGTCGGAGGTAGGCCTTCCGGACCAGAAGCAGGTTGACCAGGCTTTCTTCATCCAGACATTGCTCCAGTAGCCGTCATTGGGTTCCTGAACCACCTCGATTTTGATACCGGCCCTGGCGGCACTTTCCTTTAGGAGCACAGCCGCGTCCACCGCACCGCCAAAAGCTGCATCGGCTGTATGCAGCTTGAAAGTGTAATCACCGACACCGGACTTTTTCATATGGTACTTGGCCTTATCCGGATCATATTTGCGTTGGGGCAGTTCAGACGCATAAAACCGCTGCGAGGGTCCAATGGGGTGGTCATTGGCCACACTACCGTATCCACGCAAAATCATTTTCACCATCTGCTCACGATCCACGGCATATTTCAGGGCCAGGCGGACATCGTTGTTGTCGAACGGTTTCATGGTGCAGATCATGGGGATGGTATAATGACGCGTACCCGTGGTCTGAATAATTTGAAGGTTTTTTGATCGCTTTAGCAGGTGCACGGTCTTCAGGTCGCAGCGGTTGATAATATCCAGTTGGCCGGTTTTCAATGCATTGGTACGGGCGGCATAATCGGCAATCCCCAGGGTTTCCACCTCGTCAAAATGGCCGCGGCCCGCTTTCCAGTAATTCGGATTTCGTTTGACCAAGGCCCTGACACCCGGTTCATAGGTCACCAGCGAATAGGCGCCGGTGCCGATACCTTTGGCAAATTCCTCACCCCGGGTCCCGGCCGGCTGGATGGTCAGATGATAAGCGGCCAGTACGTAGGGAAAGTCGGCATTACCGCTATTCAGCTTAAAGACGACCGAATGTTTGCCATCAGCCTTGATGTCTACAACCGGTTCCAGCAGGGATTTAGCGGCCGACTTTGAATCGGCGCCCCGATGCAGGTTGATGGAATCGATCACATCCTCGGCTTCCAGTGTTTTCCCATTGTGGAATTCAACACCTTTTCGCAGTTTAAACGTCCACTGGGCCGCATCCGGCGTGGAGTCGAAGCTTTCGGCCAGCTCCGGTTGAATATTGCCCTTGTAATCGACTTCCACCAGGCAATTTCTGAGCTGCCAGGTCAGGTTTTGGCACATGGCATCGGTAATCGTGGACGGTTCCAGTGAGTCGGTGGTGGAGCCCCCGCCGATGCCCATCCGAAAGCGGCCACCCTTTTTAGGTGCCGCTGCGCCGGCTCTACGCGGTATTAGCGCCGGGGAAACGGTAACAGCGATTCCCAGTGCCGATGCTCTCTGTATGAATTCACGCCTTGTAATCTTGCCGTCCTTGAACATCCCTTGCAACATCTCCAACGTTTTCATTTCTTCCTCCTTACCACGTGCGTTCAGCGATAATTGACTTTACTCACGTGTATCAACCGGTTTATATTACTTTTTCTTCATGGCCTGCATTTCTTCCTCGGATTCCTCAACGATAGCCCGCAATGCCGATTTCTCCGCCGCATTCAAAGCCAATGGTTGGTGGTGTGCCAATAGATCGGCGGCTTTTTCAGCCGCTCTTTCGGCCAGACCTTTACCGCCGGCGGCCAACCAGTTTTCGCGGTTGTTGCGTTCGATCAGATTAGGAGCCGACGGTAGCGTACGCATATATTTCATGGTGTGATCCTGCAGCAGGAAATCTCCACCGGGCCCAACTGATTTTATGATTTCCACGGCTAGATTTTCGTCATCCACGCGCATGCCCTGCATGACTTTGCGAATCATTTTGAAGATGTCGTTGTCAATGACCAGTTGCGCGTAACTGAAGATCAAACCTGAATCCAGCATCCCTGCACCGTATATCAGATTTGTTCCCGCCATGGCTGCGCACATGCCGGTTAAGGTTTTTTCATGACCGGCCTGGGCATCGGGTACCTTGCTGTCAGCCTAACCACCGGCGGCAAAACTGGGCAACATGTATTTCTGCGCCAGACGCGGCGCCCCCGCATTGAGCATACCGCATTCGGGTGCTCCCACCGGTGTGGTCGTCAATCGCAAATCAAAACTCAGAGACGAGCAGCCGTAAAGCACCGGCGCTCCTTTGCGAGTCAATTGGTGCAGTACAATCGCACCCAGAATTTCGCAGTTATGCACCACCAGCGAGCCGGAAAGGGTGATCGGACCGGAAGCACCGGCCATGACCATGGAAATCAGGTTGCAGGGCACACCAGCCCTGGCGCTGGTCATAACCCCGGTACAGCAGTTCTCATCCAATGTGAGCGGGCTGGTGGGGGAACAATTGATGGTGCAGATGGGACGCTCCCGCAGTGCTTCTTCGCCTCCCGCAAGGCTCTGGGCCATTTTGATGATCTTGCCCGCGCGCCAGCCGTTACCGGGACCGTAAACCGTGTGTTTGGCTGTATTGGCAAAAACCACCTCGGCCTCATGGATGGGCGCCAGATCTTCGGGCGCATCACCGGCTGTTAGCGAACGCTCACACACATCCACCTCTTCCATGGCATCGGTGAGCAGAGCTGCCTTACCCACATCCTCGGTCATGGAGGCCCGCACACTGCCATCCACATCCATAATGGAAACACCCTGACCAAAGGTGCAAAAATTGACACGCTTGCCCTCGAGGACGACATCATGCGCAGGATCGCGGCCATGCAGGACAATTTTGGGCGGCGCCGATCGGATACAATCCTCCACCAGATAAGGTGGGAATTTAGCGATATGTTGGTCACGATCTACTTTGACGCCGCCGCCTTCGAGAACATCCATAGCCTCGTCGGTACCTACGTACAATCCCGTTTTTTCCAAGACTTCCAGGGTGGCCAGGTGGATTTTGTCAATTTCGTCATCCGTAAACACATTGAATCCAAAGCCTGCGGCTGTGACGAGTTCGGCATATAGACTTCGTTTGACCATTGTATCACCTCCTTTTATACTGAGTTATAAATCATTCTACGCTGATTTATCTTAAGGTGCGGACTCGAATATTTCATAAACGACTTGCTTGATAACCGTTGCGACAACTTTGCAATCTTCCATGCTGAAAGTTAATGGAATTCTGAAATCACACATGAAATCAAGTGCGTTGCGTGTTTGAGGCAATTCCTGCGAATTTTTGATGTACTGCCAATGCTCCCATGAACTCGTAAAACCAACCGGTTCAAGGGTGCCGAACCACTTAATTTCCACCCCACGATCGGCACAAGTTCTTAAAAAGACTTCCATGAGGTCATAATTGGCGTCTAGCAGGGTGAATTGGAGTGAAGACCCCACAAACTCCTCTTTCGGTGGTCTGGTTGGAATATAAATATAAGGCACCTTACGCAGTTCCGTATCAAGCAGTTCGTAGCGACGATTCCAACGTTGGCATTGCCGATCCAAATCGGCCAATTGCGGCCGTATCAGGGCTGCCGCCAGATTGGACATGCGCAAACTGAAGTTGGGGATCAGATTTTTATGGCGCTCAAAAACCGCTAGAGGCGGACGCGAAGAATGACGCTCATAGAGCATATAAGCCCCGGAATAGAGAATGGCCTGAGCCATTACGTCGTCATCTTCAGAAACCAATAATCCCCCTTCTCCCGAGTTCATATGTTTGTAGGTTTGACTGGAATAGCAGCCGACTTTCCCAAAAGTGCCTGTAAAACGGCCGTTCCACCGGCCGCCGACAGTATGGGCACAATCCTCGACCAGTACGATACCCTCGCGGTCACAGATTTCAGTCACCTTATCCATGTCGACAATGTGTCCGCGCATATGTGACAAAAGCAGAAAGCGTGCTCCGGACTGGGATGCTTTTTTTTCCAAATCGTCTAAATCGGTCAGGTAGTCCGATGTAATTTCTACGAATACCGGTGTAGCACCGGCATTCTCAATGGCACCGGGCACAGGTGCCAGGGTAAAGGCATTACACAGCACCTGATCGCCCGGACAGATGCCCACACTTTTCAAGGCCACATAGATGGCACTTCCACAGGATGAGAGGCCCAGGCAGTATCTCGCGCCCACATACCCGGCATATTCCTGTTCCAGCAGCGACACCTCGGAAATTTCACCGGGCTCTGTATTATAGCGGTGCAACCGACCTGACCGCATCAATTCCACCGCGCGCTGGATGCCGGATTCAGGAATGGATTCCTGGCGCGTGAATTCTTTTGTGAACACTGCTTTTTGCTCGGCATTCGGTTTCATAACCCAAACATCTCGTTGAGCAATGGCTTACGCCTTAAGTTTTTGATCATACACTTCAAAATCGAATTCTTGGTCCGGAAAATATTTGCGTAGACGAATATCAGCCGCCCGGGCATGACCTTCCATTCCCTCATAGCGGGATATTCGTGATGCAACCGCACCAATAGCACGGTTTGCTTCCTTGCTGAGCCTTTGATAGGTCAGAATCTTAATGAATTTGGTAACACTTAGTCCACCGGAATAGCGGGCCGCTTTTTTGGTTGGCAGAATGTGATTGGTACCGGATGTTTTGTCACCATGGGCAACCGTACTGCCCTCGCCCAGAAAAAGTGATCCGTAATTTTTCAACTTTTGCAGATACCATTCCAAATCCGTGGCCATTACTTGAACATGCTCGGCAGCATATTGATCCGATTCGATGGCCAACTCTTCCCGATTCTCACACAGAACAACTTCACCGTAATTCTCCCAGGAGGATGCCGCCACTTCAGGGTTGGGTAAATCGGCGATAACCTTGGGCATGATTTTAATTACGGTTTCGCCCAACGCTTTGGAATCGGTCAATAACCAGACCGGCGAATCAGGACCGTGTTCGCATTGGCTGACCAAATCTACCGCGACAATCAAAGGATCCGCGCTGTGATCGGCAATCACCAATGATTCGGTCGGTCCGGCAAAAACGTCGATACCAATTTCGCCATAGAGCAGGCGCTTGGCCTCGGCCACATAGGCATTGCCGGGCCCCACAATGATATCGGCTGACTTGCCGGTAAAAAGACCAAAGGCCATGGTGGCAATTGCCTGGACGCCGCCGAGAGCCATGACAACGTCGGCACCGCTGTGGGACAATGCATATGCCACGGTCGGATTGATACTAGCACCGCGTGGTGGGGTACAGGCTACTATAAACGGGACGCCGGCCGCCTTGGCGGTGGCGACACTCATCAGGGCCGAGGCAGCATGGGCATACCTTCCGCCGGGAACGTAACACCCTGCGCACTGGCACGGGACCAGTCGCTGCCCCAGAATTACACCCGGAAACAATTCTGTTTCAAATGCCTGCAGGCTTTCGCGTTGTTTGACCGCAAACCCATACACCTGATCATACGCGAAACGAATATCGTCTTTTACCTGCTGGTCGACTTGAGAAACCAATTCACTGATCTCATCCGAACTCAGGATAAAGCCGCGTGTCCAGCCATCCAACTGTTCAGCCAAATCGACAACCGCGGGTGCGCCTTGTTTCCGGATGCGTTCCAATATTTCCGCAACTCGTACACTAGTGGCGGACTCACTGGAATCTGGCTTCTTTATCGATTGTTTTAAATAGGTCGTCATAATTTTATTGCCCGGACTGACCGGTCTCCCGGATATTTAATTTTTATCTAGGAATGCTTGTATTTCCCGGTCTATATCGGCCGGAAGTAGCATGCTTTCTCTTTCTCGCAAAATGCGTTCATATTTATCACGCGCCCGTTGCAGAATATCTGGGTGCTTAGCTCGTTCCCAATCCTCGACAGTATTCCAATCCGACAAATCCGGCATATATATCGATTTATAGTTCTGTAATGTGCTGGGACAATTTAAGTAGTCGCCGCCCGGCCCTTGAGATATTATTTCTGCCAGGATATTTTCTGTCGTGACCGGATTGATACCAGCCGAAAAAACACGCAAGCGGTCCAATAATTCGTCATCTAAAACCCATTTTTCATAGCTGGTGGTGGAAATAGAATCCATAACCCCCAAGCATTCGTTGATGACATGTACTCCGGCCATTTTATACAGTGTAAGGTTTTGCATGGTCTCCGCACCAGCCTGAAAATCCACCTGCTTTGCATCCGAGAGACCGGCCATTGTACGCGACGGGATCTGATAGATTTCCCGGGCCATCTGAATGCCGACGATATTAATTAACGTGCTCTGGGGCGATCCGGTGACAGCATATAAATTCTTCATGTTTACCATCATACAGCCGGTGGAATAGACCACGGGTGTACCCGGATTAAGCATCTGGACGCAGGTGATGGCGGCCAGATTCTCGGCATTGGCAAGCACTGCCAATCCTTTGAAATCCAAAGGGCCGGTCAGACCCGGCATCAGACCGGGCAGTATAAATAGAGCCTGATTTTTGCAGGCATAGGCCTGCATGGTTTCGCAAGTCAATTTGTCAAAACAAAGCGGACTGGTAGGATTGACGCCATAAGCAATTGCCACATGATCTTCAAGAAAACCCTCTTGCCCCATAGCCAATTCTATTAGTGCAAACACTTGATTGGCCTGTTCTTGGGTTGCCGCTTGACCGATGAGGGGTTTGCTACTGTAACGCATCAAATGATGGACCAGGATCGCCGGCTTGGTTCGCGCTGGTACATCTACGGGGTCCACAGGCATCGCACCCACCAGCCTGACATTTTGACTGAACTCGCAAAGCCTGGTAATATCATCAAAATCAGCGATGGTTGCCCGTTTGCGCTGACCCTCTATATTTTGAATAAACAGGGTGCCGTTGCCAGGTGCTACCACCACTGATTCCTGGCCTTCACCGATGACTACTTTTTCGGCTGTTTGCCTGCCGGTCATGGTAAATCTTTTAGGGACTGTCTCCAAAGCCTTAAGGATAAATGCTTCCGACAAGTAGACGTGCTTACCATCGGTTCGCTGGCCATTTTCATTAAACAGCTTAACAAACGCCTGATCGTCGAACTCAACCCCCGCATTTGCCAATAGATGAATGCTCTGTTCGTGAATGGATTGCAGATTCTGCTTGTTTACGACTCTTAATAGAAAGGTGTCGTTGTTCAAAAGTCCTCCAACTATTGCATCACTTGAATAGCGCCCACATTATTCAAGCCGGCAGAACGCTGTCTTTCTCAAGTACCGGCGGTTTAGCCACAACGGTTTCGGGATACTTGAGCCCACTGCCGGTGTTGAGCAATACGACCTTTTCGTCCGGCTGAATCCAGCCTTGCTCGCGTAGCTTCAATGCCGCGCTCAGGTTTGCAGCACCTTCCGGACATACAAATGCCCCTTCCCGTGCGGCCAACATCTCCTCGGCCGCCAGGATCTCTTCATCTTCCACGGCCACAGCGCAGCCATCGGTATTATAAATCGCGTCTAAAACGAGAAAATCCCCCAGCGCTTTGGGGACCGTAATGCCAAAAGCGAGCGTGTGCGCATCCTCCCAAAAAGTCGATTCTTTTAAACCAGCTTCCCAGGCTCGAATTATGGGGGCACAGCCGGTTGACTGAACTGCTACCAAACGCGGCATTTTCGCCTCGATCCATCCCATCTGCTGAAGTTCTTTCAGGGCCTTGTATATGCCGATGATACCGACGCCGCCACCGGTAGGATAGAGAATCACATCAGGGACCTCCCAGTTGAACTGCTCAGCCAGTTCCAGCCCCATGGTTTTCTTACCTTCAATGCGATACGGCTCTTTTAGTGTCGAAGCGTCAAACCATCCATGCTCGGCCACAGCCTGAGCGACAATCTTACCGGCATCACTGATCAAACCCTTTACCAGGTATAATTCAGCGCCGCTGATGACACACTCACCCCGCGGAATGGGCGGGGCGTCTTCGGGCATGACGATAACGGCTTTTATACCGGCGGCAGCGCTATAGACCGCCCAGGCCGCACCGGCATTCCCGTTGGTGGGCATGGCCAGAACCTTGACCCCTAGTTCTTTAGCCCGAGACACACCCACGGCGGCCCCGCGGGCTTTAAAGGTCCCGGTGGGGATAATGCCCTCATCCTTCATGTACAGATTGGGCATTCCTACCTGCGGGCCCAGGTTTTTCAAGTAAAGCAAGGGCGTCATCCCCTCTCCCAGACAAACGATGTTCTTGTCGTTCTTAACGGGTAAAAGTTCACGATAACGCCATAGGGTCGGCTCCCGATCCTTGAGCATTGCTTTGGTAAAGACCGATTTAACTCTTGGTAAATCGTAATCCACCAGCAGCGGTGCGCCGCATTCACAAAGCTGGATCAGCTTTTCACTTTCATAGCTTGCACTACATTTTGGACATGATAGTTGGCTTACATACATGCTATATTTCTCCAAATTTAAAGCAGCCCAATGGCCTCAATTTCATAAATTTACAGCTTGTTACGTTTGCAGGCTATTGTGACTGGGGTGAGAATGGTTAAAGCTGCGCTGCTAATCGTTACTAATATAGTAACAATGATATTATAATTAAAATACTTGCACCGAAATTTAGTGTTTGTCAAGTAATTTTAAATATCTTTACGCGGGCTAACCTTCTGATGCGGTTACTGCTTCCGAGACTTCGCTGGCAAGCTTGGTAAGGACCCCTGGATACTCTTTTTGAATCGTATCCAGTGAATATTCAGAGGTAGGAAAATCAAGGCTGACCGCCCCCACAATCGCATTATCTCGATAATTCACTATGGGCGCGCCGATACAGATCAATCCTTCAACATACTCTTCATTATTAATGGAATAGCCACGATTGCGCGTAATTTTAACTTCTTTAATTATCTTTTGTTTGCCCGTTAAGGTATTGGGCGTCAATTTCTTTATCTTGATATTTGCCAATAGCGACTCGACCTCTTTTGGCTCTAAATTTGCTAAAACTGCCTTCCCCATGGCACGCGCGTAAAGATCCTCCATAAGCAGAGGAAGACGAAAGTAGATCAAATTCGGCATCTCACGGCGATAAAGGGATATTAGCATATGCCCATGTAATAACGCCGAATCGATCGATACTTTATGATCCAGGAATGTTTTGTCGATAATAGGCTTGACACTCTGCAGTATGTCGAAACCGTGAAAAAAATGATGGCCCATGACAAAGGCTTTGGGTCCCAAGCGTATAAGTCGATTGTTTTCACTTTTGCGCAAATATCCCATTTGAACCAAAGTGTTTACAAATCGGTATACGGAAGTTTTGTTAATACCGGTTATCCTTGAAATTTCAGATAGGCTGCGACTGGGGTGATCTCTGTCGAATAAATTTAAGATGATTAAACCTTTTTCAAGCGTACTTGAAAAATAGCTATTGGCGTCGCTCGTCATGTTCAGCTTCTTTTCCGCTAGTTCGTGTTGAATAAAATTGGCCCCCACAGGTAAACCCGTGGTGCTCTGTAAAGTCGGATAAAACTATATGGCGGCCGGTGGGTTTCTGTCAACACCAACCCTGGCATCAAATTCAGATCTGTTGTAATGTCAAGGGGGATCTCTAAGTGGAAAATATATTGTTTTGGAATAGTTATATAACTTGCCGATACATCGTTTATATGGAAGACTGTCTTGAACACCGAGGGGCCGAAAAGATAAAAAGGAACAGAAAATGAAAATTGGTATATTTCACGGCTACGAATTATCTGGTTCAGGGAGCAACCAAGCCACTCAATACCTTGCACGCGCTCTCACTCATGAAGGTCATGAAGTCCATATTCTCTGCCGCGAACCGGATCCATTGGCCTTCAATTTTTTAGATAAAACCATTCGATGGGACAGTTCCGGTCAGGCTGAGGTTCTGTATGAGAACCGGGTTAGCACGACCGGAACCTGCATTCTGCATCAATTACCATTGCCACCTGTTAACGCGGTTTACATAACAGACACCCAGCGCCCCGGCAATGTCAAAGCTTTCAACGAAATGACCACAGCAGAAATTGAAGCATATCATCGTTTCGTGGTATCTAGTCTACGATCCGTTTTAAAAGCCTATCCGGTTGATATTCTCCACAATAATCATCTCGTCTATCAGCCGGTTGCCGCTGCAGAGGTATGCATCGATTTGGGCATCCCCTATATTGTTTATCCAAGGGGAAGCGCCATTGAATATACGATTCGCCACGATGCGCGCTTTAAGGACATAGCCCGTGAACCACTTTTAAAGGCAGACGGCCTGATGGTCGGCAATACGGAAGTCCGAGATCGGATTCTGAATCTCTACCCAAGCCATCGCGACCTCATACTGGCCAAAACCGAAATCGTGGGATTGGGGGTTGATACATCTCTGTTTACACCCGTAAAGCCAGAACAAAGGATCCAATCCATTGAAAATGTTTATGACTTCGCTCCTTTTAAGGGCAAATCGCCTGAATTGACACAGGAATTGTACTCACGTCTGGATGCCGGAGATACCCAAGCCATAGCTGATTATCGTGAAACTTATCAAATCAAACAACCCGACAGCAACCTGGTTGACAAACTTCAAAATATACCCTGGCAAGATAATATTCTGGTATTCGTGGGGGCGACCATTGTCGGTAAGGGATTGCAAGCCATCATCGTGGCGCTACCATTCATACTTAAGCAATTTCCAAACACCCACTTTGTCATAATCGGTTCGGGTGTATCACGTGAATTGTTTGAAGCACTCGTCCATGCAATTACTACCAAAAACGAGATGTTGCTGGATACTCTGATTGACCATGGCTATGACTTTGACCCGGTGGAATTATCGGGCCCTTGGAGCGATGTTAAAACTTTTTTAAGCGACCAAAACACAAAAAATGAGTTACTCAGAAATGGAGAGACGTTGATCAAACATGTCCATTTTCTAGGGCGCCTGGATCATGAGCTATTACGGCACGTCTTTCCTTGCGCGGATATCGGATTCTTCCCCTCCATCATTCCGGAGGCCTATGCCAATGTGTTATTTGAATCCCTTTCAAATGGTGTTTTTCCCATGGCTTCCTACTTTAGTGGACTGGCTTGTGGGTTGGACAGCCTGGTACCGATTTTAGGTCAGGAACTGGTTGACATGATGAAGATACCTGTTGAGGACCACACCCGAATCCCGGGTTTGATTACCAGCCTTTCTCGCTTTCTGTCTCGCAAAGATAGGACAAAAATCAGCGCAAAACTGAGACTGGCAGCCGTGGAACATTTTGATTGGAAAATACGTGCCCGACAAATGGCGGCGGCATATTCTCGTTTTATAAATAAGCAAGCGGTTTAATGGATCCCCACGGGCATGATCCTCTAACATGGTGAACAGCACTTAAAAATCAGAAAAATCATCCTCATCAAACGGAATTGCATGACGATTTTGGGTCTGCTCTGTTTTTTTCGCACTGGTATCGCTTTGGAGGGGCATCATTTTCACATGTTTGTTGGCCGATCCTGGTTCTGACGATTTTCCCTGCGGCCTGACGGACGTATTATGATCGGCCGGGTTCACAGCCTTCTGTCCTTTGACGAGTCCCGTCAGCGACCTCACGACCACCTTCATCTCCTCGGCCTGAGCACTCATCTCTTCCGCTGCAGAAGCGGACTCCTCGGCATTTGCGGCATTTTGTTGGACCACCGTATCCATTTCCGTTATGGCTTGATTGAGCTGTCCGATACCCTGTGATTGTTCATTGGATGCGGCCGCGATTTCAGCCACCAACTCACCCACCTTAGCCGAACTTTCACTTACGCTTTCAAAATCGCTGTTTGTCTGAACCACAATCTCCGAACCATGACTGATTTTTCCCACGGTATCCTCGATCAGGACGGCGGTATTTTTGGCAGACTCGGCTGCGCGCATGGCCAGGTTACGAACCTCATCGGCTACTACTGCGAATCCGGCGCCGGCCTCTCCGGCACGTGCGGCTTCCACGGCCGCGTTCAGGGCCAGCAGATTGGTTTGAAAGGCAATTTCATCGATGGTTTTGATAATTTTTGAAGTCTCATCACTGGATTTTGAAATATCCTGCATAGACAGCGTTAGATCGTTCATGGATTTATTTGCCTGGGTCACAATCGTGTTGGCTTCTTTCATCAGGCTATCGGCCTGGCCGGCGTTATCGGCATTCTGTTTGGTCATGGCAGACATTTCTTCCAGGGAAGATGAGGTTTCTTCGATGGAGGCGGCCTGCTCGGAAGAACCTTCGGCCAAAGATTGACCGGCACTGGAAACCTGCCCGGATGCGGACGCCACCTGGTCGGCCCCCGCATTCAGGCCTTCGATGATCTGGAGAATAGGACCTGTGATAGATCGGATCAGAAACAGGCTTAAGCCAATCCCGAGCAGCATGGCAACCATAGCCACAATGGTCGCGGCCAGTTTTGATTGCGATCCGGTCGATACCATCAAGTCTTTGGTTGCGGCACCCATATCATTGAGCCTGCTGGTCAGATCATGCATGACTGCCTGTGTGTCCGTCAGAGCAACGAGTGTTTTGTTCTCAAATATGTCTTCGGCCTTTGTTTTTGTATCTTTCTGACGCCAATTCGTATCAATCTCACGCGCAGAGGCATGTAAGCGTTCATGCGGCTCTTTGATGGACTCCAGCAGGCGGGCTAACTCCGGGTCCAGACTGGCCACATGCTGGCCGGCCTCGCCGTAGATAAACTTGCCAAGCCCGCATTGGGTGTGATCCAGTTGAACATCGAGCTTAGCCTCGTTGTGCAAAAAAAGATCCTTGACCTTGTTAATCCATTTTAAATGGTCGACCTCTTTCTCTACCATAAAGTTTGAATTATGCGCAGCCTCCACATATTCCTCATTTGAATGCAGGATGCTGTTGATGGACCAAAAAGAATTCCCGGCCGTAAGCAGGACCATTAGGAGCAAGAATCCGGTCAGTGTCCATAACTTTGTGCTCATTTTTAGCTGTTTAAACATAATCAGTTACCCCCATCATCGCTGTAAAACATCTTAAATTCTTAACTTCGGCAATCATTGCCTGCCATATCACGTTGTGGTCATACCTATCGGCATATCCAAAGAAATACTTTAGATTTTTTTGTAAGTATTTCTACCTAGATCAGGGCTCGGGGTGTTTTTACTTCAAATCCCCGTTTGACATTGTAAAAGAAACTCCTCGAAGCCTCACCTAGCTAGTTTTACAATGTTACCGCCATGGATTTACATCCGTAAACGGGAATATTTTCCGAAATACATTCTGTACCGAGTCTTGCGCGAAACTAGTGCTTTTCTGACAAGGGGTGTAGGACGGGATGAAAGGAAATCGAATCGCTGGGTCAGGAATTACGCTTAAAATTTCAGATCACGACGGTAATTCATTCGCATGCTTGACAGAGTAGTGTACTGCCAGTGGTGCACTGACACCGCCGTCTTCACCCAAACAGAGGGCGCCCGATCCTTCAAGGTAGGCTTCTTGTTGCCTTACATGGTAAGGCCTGGCATCTTTGGGGTAGATGAACGTACCATTTGAACTGTTGTCTGATAAAATGATCTGACTGTCACGCAATTCAATAAACGCATGAAACCGCGAGGCTGATTTTGTAGGGATAACGATCTCATTCTGGGATTGTCGCCCCAAATAAAGTCTTGGGATCTGGTTTGAAAGTTCAAATATTTGGTTTTGAATTCTGAGTTCCAGGATGATGTGCCGGGACTGTTTTAGATGACTGAGCTTATCACGATCTATTGCCAGGGTTGTATCAAAGTCCTCCCAAACGTATTCATAAAGTCTGAGTGGCTTATGACCCCCTTTTACGTGTATGACGCTTGATTGCTGGGCCGAGGCCTTTAGGGTTTCATCCAGATCATTAAAAACCACTTCGGTGATTAGAATTTCTCTGGGTTTGGCTGTTTGGGTGACTTTGGTCACGAGATTGACGGTATCGCCAAATATTTTATTGCCTTCCATTTGTACCGAACCCGCATGAATTCCGATATGCAGATTGACCGGTACGTGACCATCGGTTTCTTCCAAAATGTGGGTGTCGATGGCTTCATTCATACTTTTTGCCGCCGACACGGCGGATGAAGCGTCCCAGAATATACAGTTTATCTTGTCACGAATGGTGTTGATGACGTCTCCCATGTGATCCTGCGTCACCTGGTTCATCAGAGAAAGACATGTCTTTATTACATTGGTGGCGAGATCATCCCCCATAAGTTCATATATGCGGGCGCTGTCTGAAATATTTGCAAATAGGACGACCACCTTTTCTTTTTGTTTTTCCATAAAAGTACCGATCGGTAGATTCTATCTAAACGCTGCTTTAACCGGGCAATTTCTTATCTCTCAAAAGCGGACCTACCTGTCAAGCCTAATATTTACTAAAAAAATAAAATCGCAACGCAATATCTATAATTTACCATGTTGTTTAGGCTACCCTGGTGTTAGGGCCGGATAGTCTATATACCCCCGGGCCGCGCCGCCATAAAAGGTATTGGTATCAGGTTCGTTTAAGGCCGCATTCCTACGAAAACGATCCACCAGATCTGGATTGGCAATAAAAGCCCGGCCAAAAGCAACCGCATCGGCAACGCCCTCCTTTAAGGCTATAGTTGCGCTCTCTTTACTAAACTGCTCATTGGCGATTAAGGCACCCCCAAAACGTTTCTTCAGCATGGGCGTTAAAGCGGGGGTCTGAAAGTGTTCGCGGGTACAGATAAAGGCGGTCCGACGGAGTCCAAGTTCTTTGGCCACATGGCCAAATGTAGCGGCCGGATCGTCATCACCCATGTCATGGGCATCACACCGGGGAGCTAAATGCATACCCACACGACCTGCGCCCCACACGGAGATAACCGCATCCGTGACAGCTAACATCAGTCGCGCCCGGTTCTCGATACTGCCACCATATTCATCAATGCGTTTATTGGTGGAGCTTTGCAGAAATTGATCCAGTAAATACCCGTTGGCGCCATGGATTTCCACACCATCGAATCCCGCCTTTTGCGCATTTTCCGCACCACGGCGGTAGGCGGCAATTATTTTTGGAATCTCACCTGTCGAAAGGGCACGGGGTTCGACAAAGGCCTTTTTGGGACGCACCAGGCTAACGTGCCCTTTAGCTGCGATTGCACTCGGTGCAATGGGCTGCTTGCCATCGAGATATAACGGATCGGATATGCGCCCCACATGCCATAATTGCAGCAATATCCGGCCACCGGCTTGATGAACTGCCTGGGTCACGCGTCTCCAACCGGTGGTCTGATCCACCGACCAGATCCCGGGCGTATCCGGGTAGCCGACACCCAGGGGTGAAACTGCCGTGGCCTCGGTGATAATCATGCCGGCTGTAGCACGCTGGGTATAATATTCTTGCATCAATTCATTGGGCACGCGACCCTGACTTGCACGACAGCGCGTCAATGGGGCCATAATTATCCGGTTGGGCAGCATCAGTTCCCCCAATTGAACTGGATCGAATAGAGTAGCCATAAAATCTACTTTCCTGAATCTTGTTTAAGCGATCCTGGTTTCATAAACCCCCAATTCACCCAATATGACTTCGACCTCCTTAGGTCCCTTCGCCCGGAAGGCCCGCATTCCCATTTCTAAAGCGCTCTCGACATTGATAATATTGTCATCCAAAAAAATGACCGATCCCGGTTTGCAGTTCAAATGATTGACAACGTGTTCAAAAGCTTCTTTATCCGGTTTAACTTTGCCAATCAGATGCGAACCAAAATGGTAACTGAATTTAGTCTCAAGTGCCATTTCATTCATAAGAATGGGCCAATGCAAACTATTCGAATTGCTAAAACAGGCCAGTGTATAATCAATTTTCAGCTTGTCCAGCAATGGGGGTACGCCTGGGAACAAGCCCCGGGGCCAATGTGTGAATCGCTCGATGAACTCAGGTTTTGCCACCGGAAGCGCCATCTCCTCGATGATGTCTTCGGCAAATTGGTCTGCGGTCGATCTACCGGTTTCAAATGCACGCACTGCTGGAGAGCGCAACCACTTTTCCCATAGGGCCTCAACGTCATACTTATGATTGGTCCATTGAAGCATGGTTGGTAAACCGGTGAGCTCAACCAGCACACCACCCAAGTCAAATAATATCAGTTCGATCATATCAATGCCCCGCCGCACAGATTGGTTTAATAAGCCAAGCGTGCAGCGGCCCTGGCTACTATTGATGTCCAGATTGGTTAATCAGTTTGAATAACAGTATGTTAACATAAGAAATCAACGCTATTCAAGTTCGGTTTTAATCATGTGCTCTGGCCACTTTAAGCCCATAATAAAGAATTCACCACAGAAAGACCCCACATTGTGCCATTATGACTCTCCTGGCAAATTAAACTCATCCTGGCGGATTATCAAAATTTTAGCATTAAATTCTGATGGTTATTCTTTTTAGTATACAGCACTTGCCATTGTTGATATGGTGACTATTATCTATAACTGAAATATTGGCTGGTTTGGATAATTATAGGCTTCCAAATCAAAGCCTAACATGATATTGACATGCGCTTAACCAATGAAGCGTATTTATATTATGATGAGAATACAACCCAAATAAGGAGATAAAAAAATGGAATTCTCATGTCCGGAAAAAGAGTGTAATTATGATGGTAACGGGCCCTATGTGTTGAACATACCCCAGGAAGCTTGTGTGGATGAACACAACATCGCCACTCCCTTTTGCCCCCATTGTGGTCAAACCATGAACAAGATCGAAACCGAACCAGAAGAGTCTGAACGATAGACCCGGCATCTTATCTGCATATCTTAGATCACACCCGTCTTCATTGCCTTCATAAAGGCGTTATTCCCGCTAGCCGCCCCTTGGATATCTATCCAAGTCCCACAATGGTGGTCCATCCCAGCTTGTAAAGGGGCCCCTGCTGCTATTTGAAATTCCACTTCAGAACTAATCAATCGGCTTAATGTACCGGCCAGGGGAATACCCTTATCCGGATTGTAACCCTGGAATCGATGGTACGCTCACAGCATCTCGGCTGAGCTCATTATTACGGTCCATATTTAAAAAAGCCGACCAAGCTTTTAACCAGTTCCGCCATGTAACCGAAGTCCAGGGTTTGCATGATATCGGATGGGCGGTGGTAATGGGGATTACGAAAAAACGCAGAATCCGTTACCATTACGGCTCGATATCCCTTGTCCCAGAAAGAGGCGTGATCGCTGAGACGAACCGCCGGCAGGATCCAGCCATTGAAAGGAACGGTCAAGCTCACCACCGGCAGCAAAGGATTCTGGCGGAAAGATTTTTTCAATCGACGCG
The DNA here is from genome assembly GCA_964452555.1 of uncultured Desulfobacterales bacterium. Taxonomy (GTDB): domain Bacteria; phylum Desulfobacterota; class Desulfobacteria; order Desulfobacterales; family B30-G6; genus B30-G6. Next base: position 75,025 of record CAYVMI010000014.1, on the reverse strand, counting down.
TGAGACCCAATGATTTGATGTTGCCTACAAGGCCGATAAAGTCTCCTGTTTCAGGATACCCGAAAAACTGCAGCGGAAACGGGAACTGCTGACAACCGGGTTCACGGCAGGTATAGCCCACCATTTCCAAGCAGATCATGCCATCGATTGTTTCGGATGCTTGATGCGCCTTTTCCGCGAAAACCCGACTGCCCATATCCGGCGTATTGAAAACCGGTGGTTCTTCCAGGGCAAAAGCAACAAACGTAATCTGATAATCCACATCCTGATCATGGCTGCTGGCCTGCATAATTCGGGCGGTTTCCAGCAGCACTGCAACCGCACTGGCATTGTCGTCTGCCCCAACAGTACCAACAACCGAATCATAGTGGGCCCCTAATATATAATGTTTAAACGGCTTGCCAGCCGGCTTAAATAGGGCCACAACATTTGTGGCCTCCATCTGTTGATAAGGATATGCTTGGCGTTCCACCGCCAATCCATAGGTTTCAAACTGCTTATGTAGATAGACCACGGTTTTTTGAAGATTCTCTTTTTTAACGACACTGCGTTCGCCAATGGTTTGGGTCAACATCGTCAAGTGGCCCTGCAAATTTTGTTTGATCACCTGCTTGTCCAGCATCACGGGCTCCTCGCCGAATACAACATTATTCAGAGCAGTTGGCGATATGCAAAGCAAGATTAGGAGTATCCAGTGTTCCCGTATTTTCAAATAGTCTGAAAACATTTAATATTCGCAAATCTTTAATTGCTCCAAAAATCGAAAGGTCAAAAGACTCAGTATAAAATTATTTTGAAGTTATCCCAAAATCTGCATTTTAGTTCAAGGCGGCCGCTCATTTGAATCCGGAGGAATACATTAGGAGTGGAGTTAAAGCCACTTCAGGTATTATCGAGGATTTCGAATGAAAGGCCAACATATGAAATGTATCCGTCTCAGCCGGATTAGCTAAACGACTATTTTGAGCTGACTTCTATTCAATGTCCAGATCCGGATACAAGGTCTTGGCACAATCCGGGCAGATACTGTGGCTGAAATCCGCTTCGGAAAAATTACGAATATAGGATTCAATTTGATTCCAATAGCCCTTGTCGTCGCGAATTTTCTTGCAGGACGAACAAATGGGAAGCAGCCCGCTGAGAGTTTTAACCTTTGCTCGGGTGGCCTGCAGTTCGGTGACATCTACACCGACCTTCCAGGTTTGCCATCCTGAGATGGGCGGGTGTGTGGAGATGGCAGACCAGACAACGACTTTTTCTATTCCATTCTTGTTGATGAACCGCCATTCTCGTGTCGGCCCTGGCTCTTTCTGGCGCGGCTCCACATTGTCGGGTAGCAACAATTCCATGAACTGCGGGTGATCACTCATGTCCTGAACTGTATAGCCGCTAATCTGTTCAAACTCGCGATTGAAAAAAACAATGCTCCCGTCTTTATCGGTTGCTAAAATGATGACCGGCATTTCTTTCATCACCCGTTTCAGGATGTCCCGGTTTTTTTTTAATGCCGTTTCAGCAGCCTGCCGCTTCTCACGCTCCTGTTTCAGTTGGGATTCTATTTTTTCAAGACGTCTGGTCATTGCTTTAACTTCTTGATCCATGACGCTACCCTTTCAATGCTGAATATTTCATATTGAAATTATCTGGAAAGCTCAAGCGGTACCCCAGAGAGGCGCCTTTACTTAACTTGAGCTATACAGATAGCCATGTTTCATATAGACATTTATCCGCATCATATATAGGCACACTCTCAACCTCATATTGATTCTGTGATTAAAGTTTGTCGTGTCGCTTTGTCGAAGGCATCCCTCACGCGTCTTAACTCTGAACCCTTCAGGCTATTGCAGTGTCTGGGTAAATTTCAACGATATTTCTTTTGTATTGCTTCACGCTGGTCCTCTGACAGCGACTTTAGATACGATTTCCACCCCGGACACCAGCCGATATGCCACTTCCAGATGCGACCCAATAACGAACGTGGGCTCCGGTCATAAATTGCCCTGAATTTGCATTGTTCACAGCTACTCATATTTCCCCCTTTTGCGATTTGCACAACTTAATTTCATTCCGTTCCTATTGTCTTTCCTTGATCTTTTATCTCGGTTTAGACTGTTAGTCTGAAGACTATTAGGGTGTTAGCGGCTGACAGCTTATTGCTAACGCAGGACCTTCACCCGATCGGTTGGGGCAAGTCCCGAAAGCACCTCAATATAAATACCGTCTGACAACCCGGTCTCAAGCTTCCGCCTGTCAAATTGCTGCGGTCCGACGAGGACATCCACAAAAACTTCGTTATTCTTAAAAATTAAGTTCCCTTCTTCCAGCGACAAGGCATTTTGGCTCTCCTGCAGCACAATATCGGCATTGGCGGAGTATCCCGAACGGATAAAAAAATCTTTTTCAAGTACAACCTTGGCGCGCAGGCCGAATTGAATCGTTCCGCTAACAAGTTTACCCTTGGGGGCAATATGCTCAATTTCGGCGGCAAAGGTCTTTTTTTCAATGGCGCCAATGGTCAGAATAATGGGCATCCCCAGATGCAGCTTGCCCACCTCGGTTTCATCGACATTGCCCTCAAAAATCATATCGCTCATATCAGCCAGCACCGCGATGGTCGTTCCGGATGACTGGGTACTGGTTTCCACCACACGGCTGCCCTCCTTAATGGGTACTTCCAGTACAGTTCCGTCGATGGTGGCCCGAATCAAGGTGTTGCTTCTATCACGGGTGTTGGGTGTGATACCTTCCTGGATCAATTGCAGGTTGCTTTCTGCAGCGGTGAGTTCTTCCAGGGCCTGCCGCCGGGCATTTTCAGCCCTTTGAAAATCCTCTTCAATAACATCCAGGGTCTCTGCGCGCACCATCTGATAATAGGTGTCCGCTTTTTGATGCGCTTCCTGGGCCTTTGAAAGTTTTAATATTGTATCCTGAAATATCGATTCCGATATAACTTGCTTTTCATTGAGTACTTTTTCACGATCATAGTTATCCCGGGCATCCTCCAGGTTGAGGCGCGCCTGTTCGAGGTCTGTTTCTGCCAGATGCAGCTTGATTAGATTGGGTGATTGATTTTCAATTAACAGACTGCCGCCTTTAATAGAAGCTTCGTATCGTCGCTCAACACGCTCAAAGGTTTTGCGGGCATCCTCCAGGGTAATCCTGGCTTTCTTTACCCGGGCCTCGGCCTCGTTAACGCGAATTAAACTGGGAATCAGATCCAGCTTTGCCAGAACCTGCCCTTTCCGAACCGTGTCGCCGGCTTCAATAAACACTTCCTCAATTATTCCGGATAGCTGGGCCTTAATCTCCACTTCGCGTCGGGCAACGATACTGCCGGTCACGACGGTTTTAACCACAATATTCCGCATGACAGGCGCAACCGTCCGAATCGGAGCAGCTTTGGGTTTGGATTTAACATACAAAAAGGCCATGGTACCGATAAACAGCAGGACGAATATGAAGATTAATAATACCCGTAATATTTTTTTCATACAGCTTTCCTCGTTTAAGCTATTAGACTGTCTGGCTGAATCTCAACTCATAGCCGTTAGCTGTTGACTCTTAGCAACCCGCATCTCGTAACCCGTCACTAGACAAGGGCAACCCGAACCCGCGACCCGCACCTCGTAACTCGTAACTCGTTACGTGCAACTCCCTTCACCCCTCAACCCCTTCAAACCTTCACCCTTAATCTTATCGCTTCGAAGTTGGACGTTCGATGTTCAATGTTCAATTCTCATACCTTAAGGCTTTGACCGGCCTCCCCTTCACAGCCCGATAAGCCGGCATCAAACCTGCCATGGCACCGGCAACGGTCAACACGGTTAAAGACAACAACGCCGCGGACAGGTTGATGCCGGGGTCCTGAAACATTTGAGCATCCACCTTGAGCACATTCAGCAAATGCCGGGTACCTTCCAACACGGCCACACCACATACCAGCGATAGATATCCGGGTATGGATGTCAGCAGCAGCGCTTCCAATATGACCTGGTTGACAATCGACAACGGCGTGGCCCCCACCGTACGTTTTATACCAATTTCGCGTGTACGCTCCTTGACGGCGATCAACATGATATTGGAGACACCGATGATGCCGGCAATCAGTGTAAACAACCCCACAAACCAGACGATAAAGCGGATGCCCACGAAAAGATCGGCAATTTTTCGAAACTCGTCTTCCATGTTCCAGGAACCGAAAGCCCGTTCATCATCCGGGGCAACATGATGCCGGGCCGCCAATACCTGAATAACCCTATCACGAACCTGGGAAGCCCTAAGATGGGGCTTGGATGTGATGGAATACCAGCCCACGATTTCACCCCAGTTGAAAACCTGTTGAAAGGTGGATAAAGGCAAATAAACCGCTTTGGCATTTTCTTCGTAGTTATCCTCATTTTTATTGGGTAAGCGATATATCCCCACGACTTTGAAATTGATACCGTTAATATTGATATGGGTGCCGATGGGCTTTTCATATTTGTCATAGAGGAGTTTGACGGTTTCCTCCCCGATAATGACCACTTTTCTGCGATCGGCCAGGTCCAGGTGATTTAGGAACCGGCCCGATAAGATTTGCAGCAGGCGAATATTCAATACTTCCGGATGATCGCCGTAGATGGTCAGGGCAGCCGTTTTATCGCCATGGGTGACGATATTGTCGCCTTCCCCCCCACGCCGGCGGCCCCGCGGCGCCAGCCAGTCGATACCGGGTACTGTCCGCCGGATAACTTCGGTATCTTCATTGGTAAACCGAAAGCGTCGGCCAATGGGAAAACCCTTGTACGGCTTGGTGGTAACGCGGGCCCACACAAAAACACTGTTGGTGGCGTAGCTGCTGAACTCGGAATAGGCTCCTTTTCTTAAACCTTGGCCGGTACCGATCATAACGACCAGCATGAACAGGCCCCAGAAAACGCCAAAGGCCGTCAATAGGGATCGCAGCCGGTTCTGCTTTACCGTGTGCAGTATTTCCTGCCAGATGTCGGGCTCAAACAATATCATTTTAGCCTTTTAGGTATTTAGGCTATTAGACTATTAGGCGGATAACAGTTAAGCGCCAAACAGTCTAAATTCCTCAGCCTGACAGCCTCTTGAATTGGAAGCATCAAATCTAATGAAATGAGATTTCAGGACTCAGGATGCTGGATACTGGATACTCGATGCTCGCTCCCCCCTATACCGCTTCAAACCTCCGCCCCTTCACCACTGTCTTCTGACTCCTGTCTCCTGACTTCCGACTTCTGTATGCTGTATTCTGTCTCCTGTCTCCTCTCAATCACTCGTCATGTAGTGCCTCCACCGGCCTAATCTGCGCTGCCCGCCGGGCCGGAAATATCCCCGCCAGGGCCCCCGAGATAACCAGCAGAAAAACAGCCCCAAAGGCTGTCACTAAATTTACTTCGGGATCCTTGAAGTAGGCCACCCCCTTTATGAGGTAGGCCATAATTTCCAATACAAGCACGCCCCCGACCAGGCCGAGATATCCGAAAACAAGCGTAATGATGATGGCCTCAGTTACAACCAGGTCGATAATCGAGGCCGGAGAAGCACCAATGGCTTTGCGGATACCGATCTCGCGGGTACGCTCCTTGACCGTTATCAGCATGATATTGCTCACGCCCACAATCCCGGCCACAATCGAACCGATACCGATAATCCAAACAAATATACGAATGTTGGCAAATAGACGCATATACTTTTGAAATGTTACCAAAGTATTATAGGTGAATACGGCCCGGCTGTCATCCAGGTGAAAACGATGGCGTTGGGCCAGCCGCTCCCGAACCGCAGCTTCCACGGCCTCTGGTTGTTCCCAGGCTTCACTATCGATGGTCAAGGCCAGGTTATGGACGCGATTGCTGCGACTGAACAGGTTCTGCATGGTACTGATGGGAATAAATATCCGATCCAAATTCCATTCGTCGCCCTCGTCATCGAACACCCCGACAATTTGGAAAGAAATGTTCTTGATCAAGATATACTGCCCCACGGCTGTACTGTCGGCAAACAATTCGCGCTTGGTTTTGGGGCCGATAATGGCGACTTTTCGTTTTTGACCGGCGTCATGCTCGTTGAGCAGACGCCCCTGCATGGCCGTGAGCTTTTCAATGGCCGCATATTGCGGGTGCACACCGACAATTGAAAAAGTGCCGGCCTTGGATTGAAAACGGACCGTGGTATCGCGCCCCAGATAATAGCGACCGGCGATATGCTCGCGGCCTTTGATGGATTGACTGAGGTCATTGTAATCGTCATTTCTGAATTTTATCCGTCTGCCCTCTTTAAGTCCGTCATGGGGCCTGGATGTCTGTCCGCTTCGAATCCAAATACTGTTGACGGCATCCTCGGAAAAAGCATTGCGAACCCCTTTTTCAATGCCGTAGCCGGATCCCAATAGTATGATCAGCATGAATATTCCCCAGGAAACCGAAAAACCGGTCAGCAAAGTGCGCAGCTTGTTCTTGCCGAGATTATGGAAGATCTCCTGAAGTTTATCTTTGAAGGTTTCTATGGCAATCATGTCATACACTATTTTGTTAATACTACACGATTGGATGGATTATCGCGTTTGAAATCTTTATAAATCATGCACCAACCGACATGATTTCAGGCTGTAGACTTTTAGCCTGTAGGCTGTAGGCAGTAATCGGCCATCTGCTTATTTGCCATTCACCCCTAAAAGTCTACAGCCTACAGTCTAATAGCCTAACAGTCTAATAGCCTAACAGTCTAATAGCTTATTTTTTACTAAATTCCAGGATCAGACGGTTTATTAAAAAGTTCAAATTCAAGGCGTGCAAATTTTGTAATTATGAGGCGTACTTATTGTACGTTGAATGGTTACAAAATTTGCACAACACAGAAGTTGGGCTTTTTGGAAAACTGTCACTGCTGTATAATGCCGTCCTTGATAACCAGCACACGATCCGCCACGGCAGCAATATCCTTTTCATGCGTTATAACCACAATGGTCGTACCCAGTTCGTTTACCTGTTTGAATACATTCATCACGTCCAAGGACGTAGCGCTGTCCAAAGCCCCGGTGGGTTCGTCTGCCAAAAGCAACGAAGGCCCGGCAATCATGGCGCGCGCAATGGCCGTGCGTTGTTTCTGCCCGCCGGATAGCTCCGACGGTAAATGTTCGGCCCAATCAGCCAGGTCGAATCGCTCCAGCATTTCCAGGGCCTGCCGATTACGTTTTTTACGGTTAACCTTGCGATAATATAGGGGCAGCGCCACGTTTTCCAGTGCGGTTTTAAAAGGAATCAGATGAAAGGACTGAAATACGAAACCGATGTTATGATTGCGAAAACGGGCGGCCTTGGTTTCATTCATGTTGGCCAGTATTTCATCGTCAAACCGGTACTCGCCGGAGTCATATGAATCCAATAGCCCCATAACGTTCAGCAAGGTGGATTTACCCGACCCGGACGAGCCCATGACCGCTACCATCTCGCCTTTGCCGATCTGCATATCGATCCCCTTGAGGACATGCAGTTGGTTGGCGCCGGTGGTGTAGGATTTGTGGATGTTTTCAAGTTTGATCATGGCATTTAAACTTTTACCAATATTTCAAGGAGAAATGGAAACCGGTCAGCATATGGCTGTCTCCCAAGCTGGCTGCGCAACAATACCACAAGTGGTCCCCATGATCAATTTTTGATGATTCCGGCGCCATATGCCTTTTCTTAATTGGTCAATCAATTCACTGAAATTGTCGTTCCGGGTTTGACCCGGAATCCGGTAATTTCGCCATAAAGATTACTGATTCCCAGATTATTCATAAGGTTTCTCACATCCCATATTAGCGTCACTAAGAATTTTTTCTATGGTACCTGTTTTTTTATTGAAACTTTAAATACTTTAGTATTTAATAGCGGCTGGTTATCCTTTCTACCATTTCTTCATAAATTAAAAATGATTCAATCATTTTAGAGGTTATTGCCAACTTTTGTCGGGACTGATTTTAATCCTTCAGTTTTGAATGAATGGTAAAACGCGCTTCTATTGCTTTCAATCATGACTCTACTCGTAATAAAAGTTCCAATTCCATCTAAGCCAGTTTTGGTAATGATGCTGTTACGCACGCAGTAATTCAACTTTAATAAGAGCGGAATCGAAACGTGCAGCAATATCAGGAGGGATTGAATTCATGTGATATATAGTGTCACAATAAATTCAATTTCGGAAACATATAGATAGAATATCGATGTTCTAATTTCATATTGATCGTCAGGGCATAAAATTTCTGTAGCTATGTGGAAACCATCAAATATCAAGTTGTCGCATAATGTTGAACTGTTAACCATCAAGTATGAAATAAAATAGCGTCAAATGTGGACAACTTTAGTGGAATTTTAAAGAGCGAACAAAATTTTTAATCTTAAAATAAGGAGGCCACGTGAAATCGATTTATACTGTTTGCGTTTTATTTTTGGTCTTTACAGGACTGGTAGGGTGCGGGGCAAAAATGAAGGAAACCTATTATTTGAAAGCCTATGATCCCGCCACCGATCACAATAATTATTTCAGAATAAAGTTTAATGGGATTGGGTATTTTTCTAAAGCTAAGTTCAGTGTGGGATTTTATGACAAGGATGCCATTGAGCAATTGTTCAGTGAATCAAGCTTAAAGTATGCATATTTATCGACTGAGGTGGATGTTTTTGATCACGCCACTGGAAAGCGTCTCAAGGAAATTTCAAATCTGCTGAACGCGGCTCGAAACAAAGAACTTGAGATTCGAATTGACCGCCTGAGGCAGGCAAACGCCTCTACCGCTAGGCTTATCGGCCAGTACAGGACCCGGGTGGAAACACGTAAGGACATGAGCGCTGCTTACAAAATTAGTATTGATAAAGCCGAGGCCACACGAGCTAATGCAGAGGCCGAGTTAGAGTTGGCAATGAAAGCAACAAATCAGGCTGATCAAGAAGTATATGCAGCCAAAGCCGAGGCCGGACTCAAGGATGCATATGCTGCTATGGAAGTTATTCGCCTGGTAATGGACTCGAAGGTGCTGGTCAGGTTTTTTGACGGTGCGGGAAATCCCATAGATGTGTCGGGCAAAACCATGGTAATCTTTGTTGCTACAGATATCAGTCGGTTTTCAGAAGCTATTCGGCAATTGGCCGAGGCTGAACAGACAACCCAGGATGTCATGAAAATCGTGTTTGGTGAAAAGATTAAGCAGGTTAGCATTATTCGAAACAAACTTGCCCTGCTGAAACAATATGAAGATTCCCTTCAGGAAAGGCTTATAACCATCAACACTGCTTTGCAAAATGATACCAATCTGAACCAAGATAAAATCAAAACCGCAATTCTTGAGACAGCCAATTCTGCGGCACGGAAAAAAGGCACCCTTTTTTCAAATAGCTCTCAAATCTCTGAATTTGCAAACGGCATGGAGGATTAGTGATGAAATATCTGATTATGGGATTGATGGCACTTCTCACAATTTCTTGTGCCAGTCTGAAAATTAATGTGGATGTATACAACGGGGATCTTCCACCCTTAACAAAGCATAGCACCCGTTTTGCTCAGGATGTGATGAATGCTCCTTGGTTTGACAAGGCTACTCATAGAAAAAGTGCCTTTAAATCAATTTTGGATGACATAGAAAAAAAATATTTTGAATTAACAATACCCAATTATAAAAAGCAGGCAGAATTGCAGGCCCAAGAAAAAAAGGAAAACAAAACTTCTGCTCAATTAGATGACATTGCACGAGAATGGGCAAAATCTGATTTATTTGATGATACCGTTAAAGATAAGCCCACTGGATTATTCGTCCTGATTCGTGAGGAATGGAAAAAGTATGATGCCGGAGCCAAAGCAGTCCATGATAAGGCGAAGGCTTCTTTTCAGCTTAGTTCCGCTACTGTGGGCACCACACTGAAAAATGAAGCATTGAAACAATTCCGGGAGTTTAAGGCCGAATACGGACGCTATATGGAGTTACTCAATCCAAGATTGTTTTTCGAGTATCTGTATTCGACATTGGCCTTGAAAGGCATTCCTAAGGAAGAAATTGATATATTGATCGCCCGTTCGGAATTGAAAAAACTTGGTAAAACTATACCAGGAATTGCAGCAAGTGAGCATGTAGAGGGTAAAATGGTGGGGTATCCAATTTTTGATCCTAGAATTCCGTCTCTCAGCCGGAATGACAAAGACTGGGAAAATTTTAATTCAACCAAATTTTCGGCAAGATTTGGCAATGCCCAGTTTGTAGCGGTAAGGGAAGGCCTGGTCGTATTTCACAAAAAAGGACTGGATTTCGACCCCACGCCCATAATTGGAGCCGGAACGGCAACGGCAAAACTTGGGATCAAGGTAGCAGGGGCAATCGCTTCAGGCACAACCGGAATACCAATTAATCTTCTTCCAGAAGGCCAGGACTCCTCACCATCATCATCCGGGGCAGGCGGACAAGATGAGATTTTGTTTAATGAAGTTGAAGCTGATTCAATGAAAATATCAATTGAAACCCGTAACAGAGCTCGGAAAAAAATGTTGTCAGAGTTGGGCCGGCTACTTGAAAAAGTAGAGAATAAAATAATCGAGGATGCCGACGCAGTCAAAGAATATGAGCGTATTATTTATTTTTACTTAGGACAAATACCATCAACAGAGGAGTAATACCATGGCAACTTGTGAATATGAGGTGGGAGACAATGTTCAAAGACACGGGATTTGCGGAACGGTTACGAAGATAACCCCCATGGGCAACGGAGCCATTCTCACCGTGGAGGCTGATGACGAAGAATATACATGGGATTGCGATCAGGTTGAACCCTGTTAATAATCTTATACCCATACCCATAGATTTGGCTTTTGGATTTCCGCTTAGTTATTTTAACAAAGGGGTCGTTTTTTGAGCTTTTGGGAAATTGTTTAAAGTCAAGGGCAGACTCCTATTGCTTCAGGAAACTATCGTCGGAACTCAGTTAAATTGGAAACCCTACCAAAATATTCTTTGGGACAGTAAAGGTCATTTCAAAACCTATTTAGCACAATCATATGTTGAGTTAAATCAGACTTAATCCCATAATTTAATGGTGCTGACTGCGTACGGCCGCCACTCAGCGCGGCCGTTTTAGATAATTCCCTACTTCAGTATTTGTTAATAATGTTATCTTATTGGAGGTTATATGAATTCGGCTTTGGGAACAGTTGGGTATATGAAAATAATTAGCTTAGCAGTATCAGCTTTTGTATTAGGATTTGGGGCCTATAAAGGTCTTTTAGAGATGCAAAATCTCGATACTGTTTCTGAAATCGAACTTAAAAGTTTGAGGGAAAAAGCTGCTGAAATTGATTCGAGACCAACAATACAAGCATATAATGATCAGAAAGAAGAACTTACCAGAGTTGAAAAAGAACTTGCTTCCTGGAAAATTGAACATTCAGAATGGATTTTTCAACAGAAAGAGCTCAAGAAAGCATGGGTGAAAATATGGAAGGATGATAACTTTCGAGGAAAATCAAAAAAGTTTGTTTATGGCCAAGATAATCCTAATTTCCATTCTATTAACTTTGACAACGAAGGCTCTTCTGCAAAGTGGATGATACCTGTTGGTTATAGGGCTGTGTTGTATGGGGACAACACTTATCATGGAAGTAAGTTAGTCTTTGAAGGGACCGGTAAAGAAAAAAAAATTAGAAATTTTGAAAACTACAAAGTAGGTGACCAAGGGTCTTCATTGAGATGGGAAAAATCACAATGAACAACGAAAAATTATAAGGAAAATTCAAATATTATTTAGCTTATTAAAAATAGGTTTCATTTGAAATCGGTTCCCTCGCCACTGAAGCCGCCGTGCGCCTACGATTCTTAGCAAAGGGAGGAATGTAATAGAATTGAAGGAGTTTGTGTCTGAATCTATTACACAAATTACCCAAGGTATTTTAGATGCGCTGAATGAATAATGAGGTCGAACCGATATAAGCCACTATAAACAATGCAAAAAGATTCTAAAAACGTCCTTGAGGTCATCTTAGGTTAACGTTTTCAGCCCCAAAAACAACACTTTAAGAATCAAAACTGTGTTCAACCAGAAAAATGAACCGGATAAGCCGGTTATTTTCAACGTTATGGAAAGATGAAAAAACAAAGACAAATTGAAGAAACAGGTCTTATTATAACCCACTTTGGCGGTCTGCATACCTATAATGATGCCGAAGAAGCACTAGATGCACTGCTAGAAATAAATAAAGGCAAAAAGCATATTTACGAAATTGTTATAAACGACGACGATATTAAGTTGGATTTCTCCCGAGTCGAAGAAAAATTTCTAATTGAGAAGGTAAAATCTACCTTCTCAAATTTTGAACGTGGCGCATTGGCTATTGTTGCAAGCTATGATTTTGTTTTTGGTATGAGCAGGTTGCTTGAAATATCAATCGAAAATGAACAAATTGCTGTTGCAGTTTTTCGGTCAGAAGAATTAGCCCGGAAATGGATTCAAGAGATTAGAACGATGCATGACCAGGCACTTAATTCAGTGGGATAGTATTTTTTAAAATCCCATGGGGAGATCCCGGGAAATAGGGGACGTTGTTTACAAAGCATACCAAGTAATACAAAAATTATTGATTACGCTCGGTAACATTATGAAGCAATTGGTTAAACGTGCGGCCGATGGCCAGCTTCGTTGAAGAAATACGTCTTGTCTTTGTATGCTTTGTTCACAACGTCCCCCTACATATTGTACATATTGTATTGAATGACGATAAAACTATTTCTCTAATGGCTGGTTCATGACTGTATTTGTAGTAGAAATCCAAATAGTATCTCAGCCTTTTTTGCAATGATAATGTGACGCACGCACTAATCCTAATGTAATAAGAGTTGAATCGAAACGCGCAGCAATATCAGGAGGGATTGATTTCATATGATATTATTCGTTGCAGTATATACGTATTAGTAGTTATATGGTTAAAATATTGATTTTCTAATGTCATATTAAATGTCAAGACATAAAATTTTTGGAGGTATGTAGAAACGATCTAATATCTGGTTAAGTTAATAACTTGTTGAGGGGGAGGCATATGGACATTCAAGACTCCATCAAAAACCTAAAACCTGGTGATGCAAAAAAAATCCTCGGATCCTTTTTAGGCGCGTACCTTACTCCAGCATTTGGATCTATTCCCAAGAGAGAAGTTGACCTGCTGGTGTTCGAAATGCTCGAAAAGATAGGGTATACAAAAAGTGAACCAGATCTTTATAATTTGGTTCAACAGTTAAAAGTCACACGTTCCAAAGCTCGGAACCTTCTATACGATAATGAACTAAGGAAACTCTCGCAAGCCGATTTGGATGAAAAGGTTAAAATATCACTAAAGAATCCTATCATACAAAAGCAAGGGGACCTGTTCGCACTCGAGATCGAAAGCCCGTTAGTTGGAGATCATCTTAGGTCAAAACTGAAAGAGTTAAATCACACATCTGACGGCTCATTCTCACCTACCTTGATTAAGTTGACAAAATCTGCATTAATTGCAGTAATTGAATCATATCTAAGCAAAAATGACCAAAAAAATATCCAAAAAGCGCTAATCAAAGCAGGAATGCCCGATAAAAGTTTTAAGGGTATGCTTTCAGGTGCTCTAAAAGCAGTCGGAAAGAAAGTTGCTTCTAATGCTGGTGAAGATCTTGCGGAGGCTGCTGGCGAATACTTGTCCCCTCTTATCGACGGAGCAACGGATAAAATCATCGAATTGTTCACTGGTATGTTTGAAAAAGAAGAGAAAAAAGATTTGTAATAGTATAGAGGACATCCCATGAACAGCCTTTGGAATCTATTTAAGCCAGTTCTTAATATCGGTGTTCCACAATTAATCATAATTGTGGCTATAATCATTCTAGCCAACCGTCTCCCCTTTCTTATCAGATGGCTTAAATCACTTCTGCAAAAACGATATCTAAAAGCCATTTCTAGGCGACCTCTTCGGAGTAAGTTGAAGTTGGAACCTACTGATAAGATGGGTTTTTCCAATGATAAGGATTGGCTCAAAGCGAAAGGCCCCATTGTCCTTGAATCGATTGAGATTAGAAACTTCAAAGCCTTTGAAAAGCTTGAGATGAGCTTTTCATCTGAATCAGAGTTTTCTGGCTATTGGGCTTGTATCGCGGGTATTAATGGTTCTGGCAAGAGCTCCATACTTCAGGCAATTTGTCTGAGCCTCTTAGGAAATGAGCTTGCCACCGATCTCGGAAGAGGCCGTCTTTCACGCATGTCGCGGCGCAAAGCCAAGGAGGTTTACTATGCAGAACTTTTCGCTGTCGTAAGGCAAGCGGGGCATCGTCGTCAACTGTTCCTACCTTTTTCCGAAATGGGAATCGACGAAGACAGATTGCGCGAGCATCCGGAATTCAAGAGTATGCAAATTACCTGGCAAAAGCTCCGTAGGCAAATTCTCGTTTCATTCGGTGCAACTCGAAATCTATCAGCTGAAAAAGCATATCGTTCTCCCCTTCTTTCCGAAGTACAGCAACAGCTAAGTCTATTTGATCCACTTACCGAAATCACTTCTGCAGAAGCCTTGCTCTCTGGTGGTGAAGATTCACAAGCTGCACTAAATACTTTGAGAAAACTGCTACCTGCGGTTCTCGTTCCCGAAGAAGTGGAAACTAAATTCAGCGGTCAAGATGTACCGATATTGTTTAAACAGGGAGAAGCTCAACTAGAAGCAATAGATCTTCCCGATGGCTTCCGGGCTACAGTTGCATGGCTTGCAGCCCTGTGTGCTGCTTGGCACGAAACTGCAAAAAAACAAGACATTAAGGTTTCAAGTGACCCGACACAGATTACTGGAATCGTTTTGATTGATGAAATCGGACTTCATTTACATCCTGCGCTAGAACGTGCAATTGTCCCACGACTGCGGAAGGCACTTCCTCGAGTTCAGTTTATCATAACAACCCACTCTCCCATGGTCCTTGCAAGCTTTGATCGAACAGAGCTTAAGGTTCTAGACCCTGAGAATGAAACTGGATTACGGCAACCTCTTGATCGTCAGATATTCGGCTTCTCAATGGATGATGTCTATGAGTATCTCATGGGAACTAGTCCAGCCAGCACTGTCATTGAAGAACTCCTTAAAGAGGGAACAAGTGAAAAGCTCGCAACATACCTCTACCAATCAAAGGATGTAAACGAGAAACAAGCACAAGAAATTTTAGCTGAACGCGAAAAACTTATCCGTAGACTTGATGAAAAAAGGAATAAGGCGCAATGAGAAAACTACAACGTCCTTCTGTATCATTGCCAACTATTAGAAGGGTTCAGGAAAAATATGACGTTACTAAAGATAAAGATCATGGAGGACCGCCTGAAGGAAAATGGAACAATCCTGATGTACGAGGTGCTCTTTATAGCATGAGCAGTAGAGTTTGCGCTTACTGTCAACGTTATGCCACAGACGGTCGTGGCGATGTGGAACATTTTCGACCAAAATCTATATACCGTTGGCTCCAATACGACTTTGACAACTATTACATAAGTTGCTCAATGTGTAACCGGCAGAGGAAAAGAAACAAATTTCCGATCGTAACTGGTGCACCACGCATGACTCAGAATAGTCAAATCACGAGCAAGACAGAAAAACGATTACTACTTGATCCATCTATAGACCCTGTAGAAGAATGGATTCATGTGAAGTATCGGGACCCTTTGTGCCCCGTTGAGCCAGTGCAGAATATTGACGTCACTGGCCGAGCACGTTCAGAAACAACCATTCATTTTTTTTGGCTTAACACGAAAAAAGAAATTCGAAGTGATCGATACAACAATATTAATGAAGCATTGACATTACTTGACGCTGCGACTGAAGGTAACGCACTTGCGAAGGAGCAACTGTTGTATAAAGCCAATCGCTACCGGCCACATGGTGCTGCAATTCGTCAAATGATCGCAGAGATGGCTCCTTCAATTGGTTTGCCTTCATTTACTGACGAATTGAAATGGTACGTTGGAGAGATTTTGAGATCTATCGACGAGGGAGAGTTGCTTTTAGAAGACGAGTCGGATCTCTTCGAATCAGAAAAAAAAGATATTGAAAACAGTCTCAATGAAGATTTTTGGTCTCTAGCTGTGTTACTTAAAGACCCACCCGGAGTTCCTCCACTTAACATCAGTGAATGGATTGATGAGAAACGTTTAGAAAATTTGCGAACAGAATATTTACCTAAATTGTAAAAGTCAACAGGTGGTCCACTCTTGGCCCTTGAACCACAATATATTCCAACTACACATTTCACCTGATAAACTTGTAAAGACTCATGTTCTGAAGAGATACATATTTTTAAAACATAAAAAGATTTCAAATGCCTCTAATTTTCTATGCTATATTTATTACACAAAGGAATTCATATGTCTGAGATTGGTATCGAAGTTGAGTGCTGGAATGGGGCCTGCCCTTGACTCTTTTTTTCCAGGATCGAATTGGTACCGCTTAAGAAACTCTGATTTTAGAATCCTTTGGAAACATCCCGAATTTTTTTGAATATTCGCGGCTGAATCGCGTTGGGCTTTCATACCCCACCTATAGGGCCGCAGATGTCACCGAATCCCTTTCGGACATTATGAGTCTTTGGGCTTCAAGCAGGCGCATATTCTTTTGGTACTGTAGGAGCGTTGTTTCCGCAATAGCCGTGAAATGCTGATGAAATGAAGATGTACTCATACCCACGAGCCTTGCCAGCTCAGGTACGGAAATACCCTCTTCATAGGTTCCTCTGATTTTTCTATCGTTTTCTCAAACATGACCCTATTCCATTTTCATTTCCGGCACCTTACACAAGGCGTTATAAATATCCATATATACTTTGCTATTATAGAGGAACAGGCATATCTTGTGAAGGATAAGGCAAGTTAATTGTACAAAGATACGATAGTTTGGTGTGGCTTTAGAAGAACAGGCTATGTTATTCAGGATAACAAGGAGACCCATGGTGGAAATATCAGCATCAACACGCAGTCAAATAGGCATGCCCCTGGTGGGATTCGGCACCTACCAGCTATCAATTGACCAGGCCGAATTCTGTGTGCAGGAAGCACTTAAAGCCGGATTCAGACATATCGATTCAGCCGAGGGCTACCACAATGAAGCGGGCACCGGCAGGGGGATAAAAACCGCCGGCGTTTCCAGGGATGATCTATTTGTAACGACGAAACTGTTTCCCGGAAATAAACACTGGGGGGCGCCCGAAAAAACCTACGACCAGACCATTGAAACCCTGAAAAATCAGCTCACCCAGCTTCAGCTTGATTATGTCGATCTTTACCTGATACATGCGCCCCTGTCGGAACTCAGGCTGGAACAGTGGCGCGCTTTGGCAGAGCTGAAAAAATCAGGACTGACCCAGCATATTGGCGTGTCAAACTACAATCAAGAGCTGATTAAGGAGATTTTGGATGCAGGCCTGGCCAAACCCGAGGCAAACCAGATTGAGTTCCATCCAATTTGTACCCGAATTGATTTGACCCGCTACATGCAGGCGAATTCAATCGCACCGATTGCATATAGCTCGCTTGCTCCCCTTTCAACCTGGCGCGTTGAAGCCGGACAGGGTGGAGAAGTTCTGGCCGAGTTAAAAGCAGCGTGCCAATCGGTTACCAATGAAATTGCGACCAAACTCGAGGTATCCGACGCCAAATTGTTGTTGAGGTGGGGACTGCAGCACGGCTATGGTGTATTAACCAAAAGCAGCAAGCCTGAGCGCATCCGTGAAAATTTTGATTTGTTTGACTTTGAAATTCCCGCTAAGGACATGCAGCGTTTGAATCAACTAAATCAGGATCAGACATTCGCCTGGGCGGCCAATGATCTTAACCCCATGGAACTCGCGCCTCCTCTCAAATGATTTTTAATACGCCAGCAACACATTTCTAGAAAGATAATAATAAGGGGATCAGAATCATGAAAGAAGTCGATCTGGGATCACAAGGCCTGCGTGTGCCTGCAATCGGATTGGGCTGCATGGGAATGTCTGAATTTTACGGCTCGTCTTCCGAAGCTCAAAATCTTGACGTTCTCCACCGGGCAGCGGACATAGGGTGCACCTTTTGGGACACCTCCGACATCTATGGTCCGTTTACGAATGAAATCCTATTGTCAAAGGCACTCAAAGGGCGCCGCGATCAAATCACTCTGGCAACCAAATTTGGCGTTTCCCGCGGTGAAGACGGCAGCTGGCAAGGTATCATAGGCAGTGCCGATTATGTAAAGACGTGTTGCGACGCCTCCTTGAAGCGGCTCAAGACAGATTACATCGATCTCTACTATCAGCACCGAGTGGACCCGGAAACACCGATCGAGGAAACGGTCGGTGCCATGGCTGAACTCGTGCAGGCGGGCAAAGTGCGCTATATCGGCCTGTCCGAGGCCGATCCGGAAACCATTGCCCGCGCCCATAAGGTTCATCCTGTCAGTGCACTCCAGACCGAGTACTCCTTGTGGTCGCGTGACGTTGAAACCGATATTCTGCCAACAATTCAAAGACTTAACATCGGATTTGTGGCTTATAGTCCTCTGGGCCGGGGATTTTTATCCGGGGCCATCCGGTCGCGAAGCGATCTGGAACCCGGAGATTGGCGCCTTTCGAATCCGCGGTTTAGCGAGGAGGCCATCACCCGGAACAGCCGGCTGGCCAAATTTGTGGCTGAAATCGCGGAGGAGATTGAAGTCACAGCAGCCCAAGTCGCATTGGCTTGGGTTCTGTCGCGCGATGTCCCTCTAGCCGCGATACCGGGGACACGCAGTACCGAACGTCTGGCGGAAAACTGGGCGTCACAGGACATGGCTTTAGCCGCGGAACACCTGGAACAGCTTGAATCGCTTATTAATCAGGGTGTCATTGGCAATCGGTACTAGTACTGAGCAAAAGATGCCCAAAATATTACATTGATTTGTTGTTTTCTTTCTGCCCAATCCCTTGCCGGTGGACCAATTCTTTATTTTGAAATAGGATGTAAGTAGATTGAGACAAATCCGAATTTAATGGATGTTGTTGCCCAAATTCTGGTTCTCGGTATCATTATCGTCATTAATATCAAAAATCAGCACACCAGACAGATGACGATCAGCCAGGAAGGAGCCGAGCACTTGGCCTTGGCAATAGAGGGCGGCATGATAGATGAAATCGAGGCAAAAATAAAAATTGGCGCCGATCGCGTTCAGGAAACCAATACTAATTTCGTTGAGTTGGCGGAAAAATTAAAAGCAGCAGCCAGTTAATATCTGAAATCGCGACTGCTTCCAATGAGCAAACCCAAGGGATCGAACAAATCAACCAGGCCGTAGCCTTGATCGATCGTTCGACCCGGCAAAATGCCGCCCTGGCCGAAGTGTTAGCCACCTCCGCGGACAAGTTTGTCATCAATGAAATAGATAATGCTAACACGAAAACTGAAAACCTTGATTCGCTTACCAACCCAGATGAACGAGACCGATTTGATGATCCATCCTTTTTTGACACTTGGAAAAAGCCGCCAATACACCGAAAATTGAAAGCCGGTTTAGATTGAAAATAATGCCAAAGTTAATATTTCACAAAGACAGCATATTGATTCGATGTTTGTAATGTTGGTGTTTGAATCCTCCCATTGTGAAGTCTCTTGGCGTAGTATGGTACGCCCTCTGTCCGATCACCTACAAAATCATAAATTTCTTTATATGAGATTTGTCGATCTCCGTTAAGGTCGGCATCACCACTCACAGCTTTTAGGAAAAAATAGGTAAACATGCTATGTCCTTTTTCTGGATACCAACTGCTTACCTGATCATTCTTTGCACTTGTAATTACGGTAATGTTCTCTTGATGTACAACGGGGCTATCAATTTTAATTAAAGCGGGGCTTACATTTTGCACAAGCCATTTTCCCGTATTTGTTCCACCTGAAAAACATGAGTCCAGTACAACGACAATAGTCCTGGCCTCTAATTTTGGAAGATTTCCAAATAATACGTCCAGAGGATAAGCAGACAGGGACATCATTGCTGGATTACAGTCTGTAGGAACTATGTAGGCCCTTTTTGTGTGAGGATCTGGAGATCCATGACCACTGTAGTAAATAAAAACATCCGACTTTTCAGGCTTGATGTAATTAAACAGCATTCCCCTATGGTCTTCTTTTATTCCAAATAGCATTTCCAATTTGGCTTTAGTGGTATCATTTTCAAACAAAATATTGCCGTCTTTATAGCCCAATGTATCGGTTAGGAATTTTTTAATCGCGTTTGCATCGTTTTGAGCATACTTTACTGGGGGGATGTCTTTGTGGGAGTAATTTTGATTCGCAATTACTACAGCGATGGCATCAGAATTTTTGCCTGTGTCTAATGATTTTGAAAAATCCGGGTTCATAAGAAAAGGTGAAGCATCTGCTTCTGTCTTGTCGAATTTCCTGGTTTTTTCTATGGTTGGAACACTCGCTTTAAGGGTTTTTTTTAACTCATAAGATAATGTTTTGTCGTAGGAAGAGATATAAAACGAATCCTCATAATCATTATAATCGTTCATTAACAGCTTCAATTTATAAGATCCACGAGATAGTTTTATATCATTTGGTGTACGACCATAGTGCATATCATCTATATAAACCTCCGCACCAGGTGGATTTGATTTAAGGCTCAGGTTATACACCTGCTTATATCCCTTGAGATCGAATTCAACCTTTTTAACGGCATACCAATAATTTTTATTTTCATAACTGCTAAATAGTATTTTATTTAACCCGGGCTTCAGGTACTTATTTTTTATTTCTATTCTTTTCGTTGCCGTCTCCTCATTTCTAGTCTTAAAGGAATAAGATGCCCAAAATGAATTGTTGATGCGAATATGAGCTCCCTCAGTTGAATCAGCATCATATACTGTAATCAATACAGGGGTTCTACTTGAGCGTTTAAGATACTCATTTGGAATGTTAACGGATAGTTCAACTTTTCGCCAATTACCCTTATCCTTGCCAATTTTAAACTTTTTTTCATATGGTACCGAAAAATCATCCCATTTTAATGAATAAACAGTTGCAAAGCTTGAAGTCGGACAGATTAGAAAGCATATGAATACGTTAAAAAAAATTTTGATAATTTTTTCTATAACTTGAACTTTTTCCATTATACTATTCTTCCTTTTTGGCAATCACATATGAAGTTCAGTATGTTCTGAAAATTCTGGTTTTAATTGTCTGCTTAAAGTCGATTGCTGAAGTTATTCTTCCCGATTCAGTTCCTGGCGTACGGCCACCCCGATTTTTTCAAGCGTATAGGGCTTTTGAATATAATTTCCCGCTCCCAGCTCTTGTAACTTTTTGACACGTTCTGTTTCCGAATAGCCGCTGGCAATGATCGCTCTTTGGTTTGGACGGATTTTAATTATCCGGCGAAACGTTTCCAATCCGTCAATTCCTCCCGGCATAACCATATCAAGAACAAGTAAATCCACATGTTTTGTTCGCACAAATTCCACGGCTTCCTCACCACTGGGAACAGCGGAAACTTTATAGCCCAATTTCGACAACATGTTCACAGCGATTTCCAATTGGTCTGCCACATCGTCCACAACCAGGATCTTTTCATCACCCAGGTAATCGTCAATAACCAACCTTTTTACTTTGGGTTCAGCCGCCTCGCGCGTAGCCGGCAGATAAACATCGATACAGGTTCCCTCTCCCTCGCTGCTGCGAATATCGATGTAGCCCCCATGGTCCTTGGTGGTGGCCCAGATTACGGTCATACCCAAGCCGGTGCCACTTCGCCCCATCATCTTCTTGGTGTAAAACGGTTCAAATATCCGCTTGAGATCGGTGGCACCAATACCCACCCCATTATCAGCCACACGCAGGCGGCAATATTCGCCTTCCGGGATTTCCTCATAGCCCCGCCAGCTTGTATCCAGGTAGATATTGAATGTCGACAATCGTACCTTTCCTCCCGCGGGCATGGCTTCATAAGCATTGTTGACGAGGTTCATAAGGATCTTGGACAAGTGGACCGGAGAACCCTTGACATGCATAAGGTCAGTTGCCAGGTCGTGCTCCAGAGCGATGTTTGGATAGGCCATTTGAAGTTTTTCGAATTCAAACGATTTCAAGTGCGCGGCGATCATGGCATTCAAATCGACCACCTTGCTGATGTTCACGGATCGGCGCGCCAGACTCAGAAGATCGCTCACGATTGCGGCGGCTTTTTCTCCGGACTGCTGAATTCTTTCAACTTTTTCACGCAAAGGACTATCTTCCGGCAGTTCTAACAATAGTAGATCCGGATAGCTGACCAAACCGCTGAGTACATTGTTTAGATCATGGGCTATCCCGGAGGCTAGATTGCCGATGGCTTCCATTTTCTGGGCTTGCACCAATTTATTTTCCAGTGCTTTCTGAGATGTAATATCGCGAATAATGCCCTGAGTTCCCACGAATCGCTTTTGACCGGAGCCATCCCGTGAATATATGCCTTCGGCCGATACGCTAAAATATCCGAGTTCATTTTTATGATCTTCCTGACGCGGATGCAGCAGCATTCGTAATTCCATTCCAATGGTCGCCCGGTCTCCTGTGCGCCGCTCTTTTAAACGATAGCGCACTCTTTCTGCCTCTTCCTCGGGGACGAAATCCAGGATGGGCTTGCCAACCAGGTCATCAGGACTCGCAGTATATTTTGCAATGGCCGGGCTGATAAAGGTGATGTGGCCCTCGGGATCGACCCGAAAAACGACATCCGGAATGGTCTGGACAATTGAATCCAGATTGTTTTCACTGGCTTTCAACAATACCAGTGTGCTGTCTGCCTTTTCTCTGGCAAAATGATGATGCTTACGTGTTTTATAAATCGTCAGAAATCCAAAATTTAAAATTACCAGAACCGAAGGCAATACGGGTGAAAAAATAAATCCGTTAATCTTAAAAAGTCCCCAAGCACCTATCCAGGTCCCCAAAAGACCGCTAATGCCAATAAGCGTACTCATTAGCAGACCTGATTTTGCAATTCCGATGCATAAGAGCAATGTAATTACGATCGCGGCGATGGTTTCCCACATGACGAATGCGGATGTCCGCGTAATAAAACGTCCCGTGTGAATCGATTCCAGAATGTGCGCCAGGATTTCGCCATAGTTGGTAACCGGACGATATGCAGCCTGGTAGGTCTGCTCCCATCCGGCAGCCGAGGATACCACCAAAACGATCTTTGCGGCCAGCATATCCGCACCCACCCGGCCTTCCAATACATCGGCAGCCGAAAGCCGTGTAAATGTGTCCGCCCGGTTGCCGAAGTTTACCAACATGTTACCTTGGCAATCGATGGGTATCTTTTTGTCATCGACTGAGAGATGGATAAAACCATTCTGATCTTCGTTAATCGTAATTTGACTGGGCTGCCGATACTGCATGATGGTCGCCAAGGTAAACGCGGGGTAAAAATGATCACCGTATTGAATCACAAGGGGGGTACGCCTTAAAATGCCATCTGCATCCGGAGTTGCATTGAGAAAACCGGAATAGGTTACAGCCTGTGCCAG
Source organism: uncultured Desulfobacterales bacterium (assembly GCA_964452555.1). Lineage (GTDB taxonomy): Bacteria > Desulfobacterota > Desulfobacteria > Desulfobacterales > B30-G6 > B30-G6. The sequence continues at coordinate 51,492 of CAYVMI010000014.1, read as the reverse complement.
CAACGGCAAACTGCAAACAACACCATCTGCCTGAAAGCATTTCAGTTGATTGGGATGGGCATTACCACGGTCGATTCGCACCAATGGCAAGGGATGCAGCTTGCATGTCTGTTTTCCGGGGCCTTTTTCATTAAAAAGAAACTCGTAAGCGATGACAAAAGGACCTTTTTCCAGAACCGAGGCTAAATAACGATCATGATCAAAAACTTCCGGGGGAATTTTCGAAATATCGATCTGATAGCCCAGATCCTCAGCGATTTCCGTTTGCCAATTATGGGGGGATGTTCGATCCGGCTCGGATAATATTAAATCCAGGCCAATGCTTTTAGCACCCAGGACCTCTAGCTCGCTGAGCAATTGAGCCAACCGATATCGCGGCCAGGGCCATTGTCCATAGCTTTCAAGGCTCTTTTCGTCCAGATCTACGATAACGACCGTGTTCGATTTCGACTCTGTAGATAGAGCCATCGCTATGACGGCATCCATGGCCTTGTCATTGAAAAACCTGACTACCGGAGGGTGGACGAAATATACCGCACTGATGATCAGACTGAGTACCAGTCCGGCCAGGAGAATATTGCGGGTGAGGCTTTTTTCACGATTCATATTTGGTCGTTATACCAGTTGTCAAAAAATATGTTCCAATTCAAATCTACAATGAAGGAATATCCCTATTTTCACCATCGGAACGTTATTTTTGACAATCCCTATAAACATCCGCAACAGATTGTCTCTAAGCTTCTCACACGTTATGCCCAATCACAAGCCATATGCAGCAGCGGTGGATTGGATTTAGGTATGAGCAGATGGCCTCGCGTCCTTAGACTGCGGCTATCTGACAACAACTTCCACCCTGCGATTTTTAGGCTCACTCACATTGTCTTCGGTTTCAATCAATGGATTTTCCTCGCCATGGGATGTTACCCGGAGGTAATTTTGCTCAACGCCCTGCTCTATTAATAGATCACTGACCATGGCGGCCCGACGCTTGGACAGCTTTAGATTGTATTGCTTGTCACCGAGTGTGTCAGCATGTCCGACAACGCTGATATCATTAGAGTTGCGTTCCTGGACGGCTCTTAAAATATTTGGAATCAATGCGGCCGATTCCGGCGTCAAATCCGATGTGCCCTTTTTAAAGTACAAGATGAAATGTACCGGCGGCAACGGCTGGATGGATATGGCATCTGAAAAAGTCCCTTCTATTTCGGATCGGTCGAGTTTGGCGGGAACACTCGGTACTTTATCTTGATTCATAACAGTTGTCGACTGGTTGGCCTGGTCCATGGTTACGCTCCCGGCCTGGTTGGTGACGGTAATGCTGCCAACGGTTCCATCTGGGTCCGGAATCAATACGACCATTGTTTTTTTTGCGCAGCCACTGAATGCTATACCGAGTGCTATCAGCAGAATGATATACCATGGTTTTCTCATTTTAAGCCTCAATTCTGACCGTTTTATACTCTTTTTTAGAATTATCAGGTTAAAGGTCTTAAGTTTTGAACTTCCTGGCGTTTGATTCTCCATAATAAAGGTTTGAATAAAGTTTATCAAATCTCATGCAAGATTCAGGTAATGCTGGTTAACAGATGCTAACGACAACCGACCGTGTTGCCGGCCAATGTTTAAAATGGTTCTTTATCTATTAAGCGACGCAGTCGCGATCTATAAAACTGTGCAACAATTTTATTTTGACTCAACTTTTACAAGAACGTGCGTACCCCGCAGGCCGATGGTGGCATCCGGTGTTTCCAGCCTGACCATATGCGGTGCCAATTTGGCGATTTGGCCCGACAAAAAGGAAGCCGTCCCTTGGATCATGCGGGCAACGAAAGAGAGTTTTTTATCGGCTGGTTGAAATTGGAATTCTTCGATCCGGAACTGGCTGTTCGGCCCCATGGAAACAACTGTGTCGTCTTCAAATACCAGGCCGACCTTGCCATCCAGGCCGGTTTTCACGAGATCTCCGTTAACCAGCTTGACATTAACCTCAGCAGAAATGGATTCCGGACCTCTTACAATTTGCGCCTGGCCCATAACAGATTTGACAATGCCCACGTGTGTTGCTGCTGCGTACACCTGCACAGGCCCCGCCGCAAAAAGGGCTGCCACTAGGATAAAAAAAATAATTTTTCGCATGCCGAACTCCTATTTAAGTCAACGGCCACCGACCTTGTCGGTAGCATGAAATAGGATCCTCCTCTTTTTTTAATAAAGCTCATTGGCAAGTTTGCTGCGCCGATGTTGGCAACCGCCTCCACCACCACTTGGTCGATGGCTTATGATGTCAACACCCCCGACTCTGTCGGTGGCTTATGATGTCAACACCCCCGACTCTGTCGGTGGCTTATGATTAAAGCCGAATTAAAATCTGAGGAAAACCTAAGAAATAACCGATTGACAACTCCTTTATGATCTCAAACAAATTCAATATTGTCAATAATTTATAATAAACACGCTTGCACAATCCTCTGAGCCCTGCTAATCTATTTTTGGGATGAATGCTGAAGACCAGATCTTGCTTACAGCCCGGGAGGCTGTCCAGGCTGTCTGTGAGGATTTTCGACAATACGATCCACAGGTCCTTCTATTTAGCGAACTTATAACTGTGGTGTCCAATGGTCGTATGGTCGCACGACGCGAACCAGGCAAAAAGGGACTCTGGCTTCATCAGCCCGGGAAATCCGGCATGCGCTGGATGGAAGGCGATGAATTGATCGAGTTCATGTGCACCTTGGTCTCGCAAGCACAGCAAGATCGTGACAAGCTGGTCGCCATTTGCAGCCGTGTTTTCCGAACTACCGCGCAATTACAGTCCGATCCGGATCCAAACAAGCCAGCCATCCGGTTATCGACCGGAATGCAGGATTTTGTTTGCAAGCAATGCGGCCACTGTTGCCAAACCCTAACATATCACGATTCCCTTTCAGTCGAAGATGTGGATTCCTGGAAACGGTCCGGCAGAGAAGACATCCTCGAATGGGTCGGTATTTTTCCGAAGAATAGCGGCGAAACCATATACCGGGTCTGGATGAAACCCGGTACCCGCGAGTTTGTTGATGGATGTCCCCATTTACATAAAAATCCGCATGAAAACAGATGGCTTTGCAGCATCCATAAAGTTAAGCCAAGATTCTGCCGCCAATATCCCCTGAGTCGCAAACATGCGCTTATGACCGGATGCCCCGGTTTCAAATCAAAATAAATTCGATACCTTGATGCCTGAGATATCAAGCTTATGTTATCTCATGAGCTTTGTTAAATAATATTTTGAGAGAAGTCATAAAGCGGTTTTAATTTAGGAGGTTAAAATGAATCTGAACACATACTTTGAAAACACAGAAGGCACCGGGATTCTTTCCACAGCTGACAGCGACGGCAAGGTAGATGCCGCCATTTATGCCCGGCCGCATTTTATGGACGACGGCACCATCGCCTTGATCATGCGTGACCGCCTAACCCATCATAACCTTGAATCCAATCCGTATGCCTGCTATATGTTTATTGAGAAAGGCCCCGGTTACAAGGGCAAACGCTTGTTCCTAACCAAAGTTCAGGAAGAGCAGGATACCGAACTGCTACAATCTCTTAGACGTCGACAATACATTAAAGAAACTGACGAATCCAAATTTTTGGTCTTCTTTAAAATCGACAAGGAAATTCCGTTGGTTGGTGACGGAATTTAGATAACCTACGCCAGAAAAAGCGGCACTGGTTTCTCTTTAAAAAAATGCTATAATTCTAAGGCCCGAAGTGACTTGAGTGAGGAAATATAAGGAATTCTCTTTATTATAAACGATAGAGCTTAATGATTCCTCACTTCGTCCATCAATATCCCAGGATCCATATCTAACATGCATATGTAAAATCCGACTGATCGTCAAAGTGCTCCGAGCCGTCATTATGAGTGAGACTCATGGATTGGAATAAATTCTCAAGGGGATAGCATTGTGCTAAACTCATTTAAAATCGGCATCAGCAGTTGTCTTTTGGGAAACGCCGTCCGTTGGAATGCCGGACACAAGCTTGACAAGTATCTGACCCATACCTTGGGGCAATTCGTGACCTATGTACCGGTGTGTCCCGAAGTAGAGGCCGGATTCGGAATTCCCAGGGAATCCATGCGCCTGGTGGGAGATCCGGACAAACCGCGTCTGATTACCTTTAAAAGTAAAGCAGACCGGACTGCAGATATGATCCATTGGGCCCAAAAGCGGGTCAAAGAACTGGCGGATGAAAATTTATGCGGATTCATCTTTAAGAGCGATTCCCCCAGCAGCGGCATGATCCGGGTAAAAGTATATAATGACAAGGGCATGCCCCGCAAAGTGGGCGTGGGTCTGTTTGCCCGGGCATTCATGGATCGCTTCCCGCTCATTCCGGTTGAGGATGACGGGCGTCTGCACAATCCCCGGATTCGGGAAAATTTTATTGAACGTATTTTTACGCTGAAACGCTGGCGGGACAGTGTTGGCAAGTCGCGCAAAATGGGCCAACTAGTGGATTTCCACACCTGCAACAAGTTGTTGCTCTTGTCTCATAGCCAAAAGCATTATCGTCTGATGGGAAAATTGGTGGCCGAAGGTAAACTACATACTCCCAAAGAACGCAACGATCATTATGTACATTTATTAATGCAAGCGTTAAGCCTCAAAACCACCATCAAAAAAAACATCAATGTCCTTCAGCATATATTGGGGTATTTTAAAAAACAGCTCAGTAGCGATGAAAAACACGAACTGTTGGAAGTATTCGATCAATATTACCAGGGCTTGGTTCCCCTGATTGTACCCGTTACGCTAATTAATCATTACGTGCGTAAATATGATCAGTCCTATCTCCAAAAACAAACTTACTTAAACCCGCATCCATTGGAGCTGAAATTACGAACGCATGTATAAAAAAATCGCGAAGCGATTTTTTGGAGGTTATCGGAAAAATGATACGGTCCATTATCAAAAGCACCGGCAGATATGTCCCCCAAAGACATGTTAAAAATCAAGAACTCAGTGAATTGATGCAAACCTCAAATGAGTGGATTGTACAGCGCACCGGCATCGAAGCCCGGCACTGGGTCAACGAAGGCGACGATATCGGCACATCCGATCTGGCCTATGAAGCCGCCGATGTTGCCTTAAAAGGCGCAGGTTGGGACCCCGTTGATTTGGATTTAATTGTATTTGCTACCATGACGCCCGATGTAAACATTCCCGGCTCCGGACCCTTCCTGCAAAATCGGTTGGGCGCAAAGAATGTGCCCGCGCTTGACATCCGGCAACAATGCACAGGTTTTTTGCATGGATTGGAACTATGCGATGCTTACATTCGCAGTGAAAAAGCCCAAAAAATACTACTTGTGGGTGCCGAATATCAAAGCCGTTATCTGGAATTAACCACAGAAAACCGTGATACGGCAGTCATCTTTGCAGATGGTGCTGGAGCTGCCTGCATTCATGCGGTTGAAACCAGCCGGGACATTGGCATTATCGCCTCGATGCTGCATGCCAACGGTAAATATGCAAAGGCGTTACGGGCGGGTTTACCGGCAAGAAAATCCGGCAAAGCCATAAGCCCAACAGTGATTCAAAATAAGGAGCATTACCCTTATATGGATGGTAAAGCTGTCTTTAAAATGGCGGTAACACTCTTACCCAAAGTGGCCGGGGAACTTTTAGCCAAAGCAAACATGAAAATGAGTGATGTGGATTTGGTGGTGCCCCATCAAGCCAATCTGCGGATTAATGAGGCTTTCCGGGAACGGATGGACATCCCGCCGGAAAAGATCTATAATAATATTCAACGCTACGGCAATACCACAGCAGCAACCATACCGATCGCTCTGGACGAACTTATGGAACAAAACAGATTGAAATCAAAGGATACGATCCTGTTCATCGGCTTGGGAGCCGGATTAACCTGGGGAGGCGTTATTTATACGATCCCCTAGAAGCTGCTGATGACGCTAATCATAAACCACCGACGAAGTCGCTGGTGTTGACATCATAAGCCACCGACCGAGTCGATGGTCACTGGCAGTCTGATGGGATCAAATCCGGTTGATTGGAGAGCGGTTTGATAAACAAATATCTGACCTTAGTGTTTGTTGTTTGTATCCTGACGCTTATATTCGGCTGTGCGGACCACAATGAAATTCAGGTACTGAAATCCGAAATCACATTGCCGGCCAGAGACCAGGAGATTTGGACGGGAGACGGTGTATATTTCAAAGGCCTTGCTTCCGGCGGAACGCCGCCCTATTCTTTTTGCTGGGATTTTGGAAAAACCATGCCAAAAAGTTTGCAAGCGAAAACCGGCCGGGTTCTATTCAACTATGAGGGAGCCTACAGCGTTAAATTGATTATAAAAGATTCAGCCGGCAATGAAGCCATCGACACTGTCAGAATCATCGTTAATCCCAAATCATAGGCACACATTAATCGGATCACGGTGGGCCGACCGCATCCAGATCACATCCAACCCGGATATTAAAGCAACTATCCGATTCGCTTTTTAAAGCAGTTCATGGCAGGTCGCCTGGTCGATTGGATCACCCTTTCAGCCGGCAATACGCCGATCTCCATCGAAAGGTGCAAACGTTTGTATATAGCTAAAAAAGTATTATATTGAAATAACAGAGAAACACGATAGAGGAATCGCATATGTTCAAACAGTGTAACACCTGCAAACATATATGGGAATCCCGTAACGAGTTCATGGGTGACGGCAATATTGTCTTGATAGGCTATCAAGCGAACCTCATGAATTTAAAGGCCGGTCATCTATATTTCAATCACAACTGTAAGAATACAATCGTATTGTCCACCGATCTGTTCGCCGATCTATATAGCGGCCCCATTTTTTCCGAGCCCATGACCGGAACGGACGATTGTCCAAAATATTGCTTGAAAAAGGGAGCGCTACAACCTTGTTCGAACGAGTGTGAATGCGCCTATGTAAGAGATATCATTCAGTTATTCAAGCATGAAGAACAGATTAAATTTGCCTGATTTGTCGTTCAGCAATCAGCGGTACGCTTTGAGCGATAAGCAGCTTATTGCTTATCGCTCAAAGCTTGACTCGCGCTTGCAAATCGTCTCCCCCTCGAATCCTTGGATCCTTGGCCCCTTGAACCCTCCATATAGTAGTTTTAACCTATCATAAAGCCGCCACTTCTTCCTCGTTGACGTTTGACCATCCGTACATAGTATATTATCAAACAGCAACACAAAAAAAAGGATAAGGAGGTGCTGTCATGGCAACTACCCAAGACTATACAGAGAATGAAAAAGAAAGAGATGAAGGACACGTTGACACCCGCGAGAGAAATTTTGAATGTGAGGATAAGGATCCCCATCTGGGATGTGATATGGGCGTCGATGTAGCCGGCTAATCCCCACTTAAACATTTTCCTTAAATACATGTGGAAATGAAACAAGGCAGAGTCACAAGACTCTGCCTTGTTCATTTCTACCCTGGTTATTAGCTTGACCTGTAGGCGATCGTGTGGTCCTTATCTACGCTAAGGAATTGTTTTGCCTGTCTTAAAAGCTGCTCGGTCAGACATCTAAAATATATCTAAAAGGGAAGACTGGGAATGAAATCAGATCCAATCCTGGTGACCGGGGCAACCGGCTATGTGGGCGGACGCTTGGTACCGGCTTTACTCGATGCAGGTTTTCATGTTCGTGCCATGGCCCGGAGCTTGGAAAAATTGGGCTGCCGCCCTTGGGCCGGTCATCCGGATCTGGAACTGGTCCAGGGGGATGTGCTGGATCTGGCATCTCTCAAGCAAGCGGCCTCGGGATGCCAGGCGGCCTATTACCTGGTCCATTCCATGATTGCCCAGAAAGAAAAATTTGCCGAAGCCGACCGCCGGGCAGCCCAAAACATGGTTACTGCCGCGAACCAGGCCGGACTGGAACGGATCATCTACCTGGGTGGCCTGGCCAATACCGCCAATGCACCCTTGAGCAAGCATCTGCAGTCCCGAATTGAAGTGGCCGAAATATTGCAATCCGGATCCGTTCCCGCAACCGATCTGCGTACGCCCATGATTTTGGGGTCTGGTAGCGCCTCCTTTGAAATCTTGCGCTACTTGGTTGAACGCCTACCTGTGATGACGACACCCCGTTGGGTGCACTCGCACAATCAACCCATTGCTATCCGCAACGTCATCGGCTACCTGATCGGGTGTTTGAAGCATCCGGAGACCATTGGAAAAACCTATGATGTTGGCGGACCGGATATCCTCACCTACCGAGACTTGCTCGACATCTATGCCGAAGAAGCTGGGTTATCCAAACGCCTAATTGTTCCGGTTCCAGTTTTGACGCCAACATTAAGTGCCCTCTGGATCCATTTGATCAGTCCGGTCCCCAAATCCATCGCCCTGCCCTTAACCCAAGGACTGACCAGTGATGCCATCTGTTCCGAAAACCGAATCCAAGAAATTATACCCCAAAAACTGTTAAGCTGTCGCCAGGCTATTCGGCTGGCGCTTGATCGTGTTCACCAGGAGCAGGTGGATACTTGCTGGATGGATGCGGGTCAATTGTTGGCCCCGGAATGGGCCCATTGCGGCGATGCCACCTGGGCCGGCGGTACGATCCTGCAATGCGGTTATCGCGCCCGTTTTAGGGCATCGACCCAGGAAGTTTGGCAACCCATTAAACGAATCGGCGGCAAGACGGGTTGGTATTTCGGCGACTGGTTGTGGCATCTGCGCGGCATGATCGATCGCCTGGTGGGTGGGGTTGGAACGCGCCGGGGCCGACGCCATCCAACCGAAATCGGCGTCGGTGATGCCCTGGACTTCTGGCGGGTTCTGGAAGTTGAACCAGCCCGCAAATTGCTGCTGGTGGCGGAAATGAAACTACCGGGTGAGGCCTTACTGGAAATTCAAATTCAACCCGCCACCGACGGTCAAACAGAATTAATCATGCTGTCTCGATTTTTGCCCAAAGGATTGCTGGGTATCCTCTATTGGTATGTGCTGTATCCATTTCACCAATGGATATTTGCCGGTATGCTCCGAGGTATCGCCCGGTCAATCACCAAGCTGATAACCGCAGGACCCGAACGATTTACGCCCAAAATTACCGATGCGTGCGATCTGCCGCGACCGCAGCAGTGAGCCTTCGACCGAAAATGATAAGAGTGTTACAGAAAGCAGAAGTCAGGGTAGTAAGTTTGACGAGGTGTAGGTTCGAAGGGTTTCGGGTTGCGAGTTGCGGGTATCCAGCATCCCGTATCTCGGCATCTCAGCTGTCTTCGGTTGTCATCCCCTTGAATAAGGGGATCCAGATTGGTTTTGAGCGAATAGCGTTGTCTTTATAGCGCTAAAGCACTGCTCTACAGAGTGAACTTATTTGTAGGGCCATCGAAATCGCAAAATCAAAATAAATAAGGAAGCATATGAACGCCTCATTTCCGATCCGACCCACCCGTATCCAAATCTTAAATAACAAGGATATTCAAAAGGGTCGCTATATTCTCTATTGGATGCAGCAATCTCAACGGGCGGAATATAACCACGCCTTGGAATATGCAGTTCAAGCAGCAAATAAATTGAAATTGGGTGTTTTGGTGGGGTTTTGTCTGACAGATAACTATCCCGAAGCCAATCTGCGTCATTACACCTTTATGTTGGAAGGTCTCCGTGAAACCCAGGACGCGTTGTCAAAACAGGGTATCCGCATGGTCGTTCAATATGGTGCGCCGGCCGAAGTGGCCGAGTCATTGGGTCGTGCTGCGGCCCTAATCGTGTGTGACCAGGGCTATCTGTATCACCAGAAACAATGGCGCACCCAAGTGGCCCGCTCGGCAACCTGCCTGGTGGTTCAGGTCGAAAGCGATGTGGTGGTCCCGCTATCCGTGGTATCTGAAAAAGCCGAGTACGCCGCCCGCACCATCCGCCCGAAGATCCATCGAAATCTGGACGAATATCTCATACCGTTTCAATCCAGCCGGGTGAAAAAAGATACACTGGATCTCAAGATCAGAGGTCTGGATCTAAGTGATCTTGACAGCCTGATCCATAAATTATCCCTCGACCGCAGCGTGACGCCTGTTTCCCGTTTTTTCAAAGGCGGCACATCCGAGGCCAAAATTCGTTTTGCAGATTTTAAACACCATCGCTTTCATAACTATGCTGCCAACCGGAACCAACCCCAGACCGATGACATTTCTCACATGAGCCCCTACCTGCATTTTGGTCAGATATCACCTGTCTATCTGGCACTGCAGGCCAGTACCGGACCGGAAAACCTTCGCGAGGTCCAGGAATCCTATTTGGAGGAACTCATCGTTCGCCGTGAGCTGGCCATGAATTTCGTCCATTATACGCCGGGCTATCATAAATTTGCATGTCTGCCGCAATGGGCGCGCACAACCCTTACGCAGCATAAAAATGATTTTCGGGAGGCTGTTTATACCCGCAAACAGCTGGATGATGCGCAAACCCACGATGAATATTGGAATGCTGCCATGCGTGAAATGAAAGCCACCGGTTTTATGCACAACTATATGCGCATGTATTGGGGCAAGAAAATTCTGGAATGGTGCCGGACCCCTGAATATGCTTTTCGGACTGCTCTGTTTTTGAACAACAAATATCTTCTGGATGGTCGCGACGCCAATTCTTATGCCGGCGTGGGCTGGATATTCGGATTGCACGACCGCGCCTGGTTCGAAAGACCCATATTTGGCAAAGTCCGATATATGGCAGCCTCAGGCCTGGAACGCAAGTGCGATATCAATGCCTATGTCCACAAAGTTGATGAACTGGAGGTCAAAGCTGTATCATGAAGACCTTACCGTCCACCTTGCGTCTTGTACTTGGAGACCAACTAAATATATTATGAAAGGAATTAAACATGCAACGAATCGTGATAATCTTATTCATAACCATAGCGACCATGCTGTGGGGCTGCCAGGCTGCCAAGCCCATCTACACGGTTCCAAAGGTCGACCTGGAGCGATTCATGGGGGATTGGTACGTGATTGCCGCCATCCCCACTTTTATTGAAAAAGAGTCCTATAATGCCATCGAGTCCTACCGTCTCGATAAGAATGGCACCATCTTGACAACCTTCCGCTTCAACAAAGGTAGTCTGGATGGCCCCCTGAAGGAGTATACACCACGGGGATTTATCAAAGATACAGACTCCAATGCGGTCTGGGGCATGCAGTTTATCTGGCCCATTAAAGCCGAGTACCGCATCATCTACCTAAGCGATGACTATTCCCAGACCGTTATTGGCCGGTCCAAGCGGGATTATGTCTGGGTCATGGCCCGCACGCCGACAATTCCGGATGCGGATTACAAGCGCATTTTAAAATTCATTGAGGCTCAAGGCTATCGGTTGGATGATCTGCGAAAGGTGCCGCATGGATAGTATGATTAAAATCGTGTTCCACTCGAAATCGCTATCGGGATCGGGATCGGAATCGAATTCATTATATCCGTATTCCCCGCAACCTAAGCCGACTACCAAGCAACATAACCGATTGAAAGGCAGAAAACGTATAATTTTTCAGGCATAATACTATCTCGATCCCGATCCCGATAGCGATAGCGATCCCGATTTCGACAAGGCTTTCACCAACAGCATTACGACAACAAATTGGGAGATTATACATAGGTCAACCATCTGGAAACAGGCGTCTATAATCGTTTATAATCTGAGTGTTATCGGTAATGATGCCATCGGGCATATGGTTCCGCCATTTTTCAAGTATCTCCGCAACATTCACGGTATATGCCATGACTTTAAGACCGACCTCATGGGCCTCTTCGATCAATTTTTCATCAACGACAGTATAATGAACATAAATCCAATCCAGGCCCGCAAAACGGACCGCTTTCAGGATATCCTTTGATAACTGTTTCTTGTAGGGAGTATCCACACCCACCTGACAATCGCATCGAGTGTTGATAAATTTGGCTGATAATTCATTAAAGCTATCTACGATGATCTTATGCTTCAGAGGATTGTCTTTAATCAGGTCAAGTATTTTTCGGTTTAGAACAAGATTTCTGTCAATATATCGCTGCGATTTAATCTCGATGGCGAAACCGATCTTGTTTAAATAAGAATCCAAAGCTTCCGCTAGGGTCAACAGGTCGGAATACTTTGGAACTGATTTTAGGTCCTGCAAGGTTGTTTCGCCGACCGCCAGTTTGTTTCCAAACGCATCGGAAATGCTTGGATCGTGCATCAACACCGGAACGCCGTCTTGGGTAAGCTGGACATCGATTTCCACCCATTCGAATCCCGCCTTGATGGCCGCTTCTATCGCATCCCGCTTGTTTTGGCGTTCAGCAGCACGCATCCCCGTAGTATTGCCCCGATGGGAAATGAAAATCGGTATACGATTTTTATTTGACATCCGGGCACTGCTTGCCGGCTTGAAAGAAACATCCGAGGGCGAATAGGCATCGTTCTCCAGCAAATACTTGTTCAGGGGAAAAAGAATATCCATAAATGGTATTATTTTGTTGTTGATTTGCCTTTCTACTTCCTGAGAGCTCGCTGCTTCGGTATCAAACCGGCCTTCATATTTAGCGATATTGAGGCGATTCGTGATCCGATCAAACACGAATTGGCTTTGATTCGTCCAGAAATACAATTTTTCTAAATTGGGCCCCCCAACCGAATAAACAAGTCTGTCTTGGGGCCAAAGATCCTCGGACATAAGTAAATTGAGACCTTGATCGCACGGAAGCGGTGCTAACCCCAAATATCCTGTAATGGTAGCTGGCAAATCGTATTGGGCCCCTCTCCGGCTGGAATATTTTCTATATCTAATTCGTTGATCGTCAGGCAAACCGTCGATGATCAAAGGTATCAAAAATCGCATATGATTTTTTTCAATATCCGGTGCTTCATTATGAAGCGATGTGATATGATCACTCAAAATGACGAGAAGCGTTCCCTTTGATTTCTCAGATCCCGAATACCAATTATAGAACTTTCCAATCTCATGATCCAGAAAATGGAGGGATTCCAAGTAATGTTTATAACGATCTTTAAGCGGGGTAATACCGATCCAGGTACCATTTTCCCTTATTTCGGCGCGATTTGGGGCAAATGATGCTTTCCAGTCGGTTGGAAGCAAAAATGGATCATGAGTGCTCAGCGTAAAAAGCGTTGCAAAATAGGGGCTGTCCGGTCTGGATCTTTGACTGATCCAAGTTCTCAAAGTCGAAAACATTGCACGGTCATCATAACCCCAGCCTGAAACTTTTTTTTCCAAATTCGGTTCATAGTCGACGATATGCTCAAATCCGACCATTTTAAGGAAAGATCGTTGTTGTTCGAACGAGAGGTCGCTACCATGGAAATAGGCTGTTTGGTATCCATGTTCCCGCAACAAAGCCGGTAACCCATCTAGTTTCGGAAGGGGTTTGCGCCAGAGAATATTATTGTAAGTTTGGGGTGGTGTTCCGGTAAAAATGGTCGGCAGCACCTGATTACTCTTAGTCCCGCTCGCTCTAATATTCTCAAAGGACAAAGCGCTATCAGCAATTTTTACCAAATTGGGCATCAGAGGCCTACCGCCTATTTCGCTAAATACTTCCTCGGTGCCGACACTTTCCAGAATTATCAGGATAATATTGCGCTTATCCGTAGCAGGCGCCCCAGTCTGATCACTTTTTGTGTACAACGGATAGGTTGGATTATCGCCGCCTGAGGGCATTGGGTGTCCGAGGGCCTTTTGAAATTCCCATATCTCGAGCGGCGAAAATGATTCTTGATTGTCGCTAACTGAAATCAGTGAAGAACGAACCAGCCAGAATATGGGATTTCTACTTGCCCGATAGAACCCAGCGTTTGAAATCATACTCGGAAACCCATGCATCAACAAAGGAATGCAAACAGCTAAAAGAATGATTCCCGCTGTCAAGACATGGCGCGAATTAGATGCGTAAAACTTTGGGCCTATACGCCGAACAACAAATACGCCACCAAATATCAGGACAGAAGCAAAACCCGCCTCAAACACAAAAAAACCCATGGGTGCATTGGATTTAAGCGAAGGAATAAGATAGGGCAGTTCCCTCAGATAATAGAATAAATCTGATCCCGGCAACGTTCCAAAGAAAAGTTCATAGTGGAAACCAGCAATGTAAAAGATGACGACTAGAAAGGCGGCGATATAACCAAACCATTGTATAAAGCGGCTTTTTGAAAAAAGTAGAAAGCCAACGAATATCCCCAATAAGATATTGCCAAAAAATGAAGCAATACTACCGGCAAGGTATGCTGATGAGAAATTAAAACCGTGAAATATGAAAACGAGAAGTTTGAGCAGTCCGATCCCGATACCCCACATAACCGCCCACAAACAAATCGCTGTGACACCCTTAGTATCTCTCATTGTCATGCTATGTAGCTATGAATTGCATTTTAGATATGCTTATATACACAAAACCCGGTTTCTGATTAATAAACGCTACCAACACCATCGTATCGGATTCATGAACCGCAACCCGAATAATGGCTACTTTATCATATCGCCTGGCAAGTAAAAAGCGCGATTGAAGAAAATCCTATGTGCCGGATCATTATAATCTTGTGCCGGATCTTTTACGGTACGACCCACAAAGCCCCCTCGTCGAGTTTGTTGATCAGATGACGTGAAACACTTCCCATAAAAAAAGATTTGTCGATGCCGCGTCGCCCCACGACGAGGGTGCTGAAGTTGCCCTTTCGTGCAAATTCTACAATTACCTTGCCTACTCGCCGTTGGCCGCTAAGGCTCTCATAGCGGATGCGATCCTCCTCAACTCCGGCTTCCTTGAATTTTTGCATGGCCACTGGATAGAATTCGTCCACGCAAGCTTTCTCACCGCGCACCACGATGTCTTCAAAGTCAGGTACATCCAATTCAGAAAGGTCGATCTCACAATAATTCTGGGCGCTGTTGGTGACATGCAGGAGTGTAACCGAAATATCCGTATTGCCCGACAGCATAAAACTGACATGATCGACCATGCGCAGGGATGCCTCCGACCCATCCACCGCCAGCAAAATATCGCCTGGGGGAACCTTGCCATCCACCAACCATACGGGAATTACCTGGGATTGCTCCAGAATATCGGCAGTTACGCTGCCGGCATATAGTTTGGCGATTCCGGAAAGGCCGCGACGACCTATCACGATAGCATCATACCGGTGCCGCTGGGCCTTATCAATGACGTCCTTGGCGACGCCTAATTTGCGGGGTTGGGTTTGGATTTCGATCCTGTTTTCTTCGATCCCCTTGGCAACCATTTCCGCACGATATTCAGCTAACATTTCCTGGGCAAACTTGGCATTCCTGGCAGCGATCTTCTCCCATTGCTTTCTGGCTGAAGCACTTGTAAGCGCATCTTGCTCCAAAAACTGTGACACCATCGGTTGCACGTACAGCAGTACGTAGTTTAGATCGGGAATTGTGGATGACATACTTATGGCATAGGCCAAGGCTGCTCTGGCGGGACGCGAATTGTCCACCGAGACTAATATTTTCTTTTTCATGCTTCTTCTCCTTTACATATCGCCTGTTCTTAACCCCAAATATCACTATTTCCGGAATAACGCTCAACCACATCCTTTTCAACACAACCGTCACTCGCTTCGACAGCACCAGTTGATCCGGCATTGTCAGAATGTAGCGGACAATAAACATCTGCAAAATCTGATTTTGTTACAGGTATGTGGTGTTCTTTATATTATTTTCCAATCTAAAACGCCACGAATTAAAAAATTGAAGTCAAGGCCGAATCTTTTTGCTCCCCCACACCGCATACAAAGGATCTGCAAAGACAAACTCCGGAAAGTATTTATCATCATGCGGCCGCGGCAGACCTCTCATGGAATAGGTATGCAAAGCTTCAAATTGGCTGGTGTTCATAAAATACTCCAGAACCAGACCCATGCGTTCAAATTCATGTAATTCGGTCCATATTCGAACAGCCTTGGTGGGAAACCAACGATTTGAAAAGGTAACCACAAAATGGCCGCCCGGCTTCAGCACGCGGGCCACTTCATTAAACACGGTAACCGGATCGATTAGATATTCCACCGATACTGTACATAAGGCCAAATCAAAGGTATTGGTTTCCAGGGGCAAGCGAGGGTCAGCATTTAAATCGTGAACAACCGACTCATGCAGCTGAGAGTTGCGTGCCAATTCCCCTTGGTTCAGTCCTAGTCCAACCACACGTTCGAGCCGGTGTCGTTCGGGTATGTGCGATTGCCAGCTACTCATGAGATCTAGAACCCGCATGTCGTCTCTGAGAAATCGATCATAGGTGTTTTTCACCATGGACAAGGCCGCACTGTCCAAATGCTGCGTTAGGCGTGGTTTGGCATAGAAAGCCGTATCAGCCTCAGAGTCCTGGCGGTCAAAGGCCGAATTGGTAAAAAATTCAGAAGCCACATCCCGCCAGCGGGCCTGCATACCCGGCCCCTGGGTGAGCCGCTCTATCCAGTCGATACTGGTACCGCCGCGCTCGATCCGTTTGGGCTCAACCTTTCCGACAATTGTGGAAATACGCAATTCTCTATCAGACAACGGGTGGTTAAAATCAACCGACATATGCCCGTTGTTGATTCCCACGCACCGAAAAGGGGCGATGTTGTCCTTAAAAACCCCGGCGATGTCCTTTAATACGCCCTTGGGATAGAAACGACCCACTTGCGGTCGGACCGCAGGGTTGCCCACACGACCGGCGCTGAACTGGCTACGCTTGATCTCCCTCAGTTCTTTACCGTTGTGATTCGAAATAACCTGCCCGCCTGTGAACTCCAGGAGAATATTATCCCCGGCCTGGGCCCCGATGAGACGCTCGCTCAGGGCCGCCGGAAAAAGATCACGCCATATGTTGGCTTGAATCGCCTGGTAACAGTCTGTATGGGTTGCGTAATTACTATTCCATTTTAATTGGAACAGCATATCAACTATACTATTTGAGTCGATGGTGTTCATACATCCCCCTTTTCACCGACGGTATAGGTAGAGTTTGTCATCAGAATATCGGTTTTATTGTTAATTTAATTATAGATACGAATGGTTGGAATTCAATGGGAGAGGTATATAGTCTTACTAGTAGGCAAACCCTATCAAAATGAAATTGCTTCGCAATTTCATTTTAGCTTAGGGACATGAGGTACGCTCGCAGATTGGTCTGCTTATTGGTCAGCCCGAACTTAATGCGCAGGTTTTTGCGGTGGAAGTTGACAGTGGCTTCGCTTACAATCAGTATATCAGCTATTTCCTTACTGGTTTTGCCATCCTTGACTAAACTGGCAACCTGCATTTCTTGGGGTGTCAACATAATATTGGCATTTGCCAGGTTTTGCATCAGCGGTGTAATGATATCGTGCAAATGATTTTCAACTATTTCTACCAAGGTCTTTTCCTTGGGTTTTAAACGGGCATTTCTCAATTTTTCAACATAGGGCAAAACCAGGCCCTTTACATTCGTTAAAAACCGTTTCTCGAGTTCCTGTTTGTCGGTATCGCGCTGTTTGAGTAAAACCTTTAAGGCTACGTTGGCTTCTTCCAAGCCCTGTTTTTGCTCGCTTAAATCCTCCTGGCTTTCTCTGAGAGCCTGTTCGGTCAATTTCAAGGCTGTAATTTCTTCGTGGCTAATGACAATTTTAACAGGCTCAGTGTCGGGTATGCGGATGGCCCGCATATAAAACCAGTGCTTTTCCTCCAGATCGTGGCAGGGGTAGTCATACAAGAACTCTTCGATTTCCATGTTGATAACTGAGCGGATGCCGGCAGCGACTTTTAAGGCGTCCTCCGCCTCCTCACCCGTGGTCGCCTCGCAAATGGCCAAATAATTGATGCCCCGGTAATCAAATTCTGACGGCATTCCACCTTTGTCGCCAAACGCGCGCCAGGCCCGGTTGGTTTCCATGATAATACCGGAATGGTCCAGGATGGCAATGTTTGCAGACAAAGCGTCCAGGGCGGTACGCGCGAGTGGTTCCGGGCACTGGAGGTCTGTAGAATCTGTCGCGGGTTCAATCGGATGGTCGCTCATGTCATTCACTCCGGAAATGCGGATAAATTTGCATACCTTTAGATAATATGAGGTATACTATAAACACCCGGCAGTTTCAACCAACCTATATGCATCAATTCACGCAGGCCTGCGTAACTATATTGACAGAATTTCATGGCTCGGCTACATAATTACAGATAGAGTCATATTTACTATTCTCGAAATAAGACCGATCGAAAAATTTCACACAAGGTGCATAAACCAATCGATTTGATCCGGCCGACAGGCCGCAGACAGTTGCACGTTTAGCCGCCTTAGTCTATCAAGCCAATGTCCAAACGTCTGTCAGTTCAAGACCTGGAGGGGAACCAACATGCGTATCGCCATCATCGGTAGTGGTATTTCCGGCCTGGTTACAGCCTATCTGCTAAGTGAAGATCATGATGTTGCTGTGTATGAAGCCAACAACTACATCGGCGGTCACACCCATACCATCGACGTTCAGACGCATGGTCAAACATATGCAGTTGATACGGGCTTTATCGTATTCAACCAGAATACCTACCCCAACTTCATCAAATTGATGCAACAATTAAGTATCGATTGGCAGCCCTCCAACATGAGTTTCAGCGTACAATGCGAAAAGACCGGTTTGTACTTTTGCCCCAGCACATTTAACAGCATGTTTGCTCAACGCCGGAACCTGCTTCGGCCTGCTTTTTACCGCATGCTTTCCGATGCGTTGCGATTCCGGCGGGAAGCATCCGAACTTATGGAAACCGATGACTATACCATCACATTAGCGGAGTACTTGGAAGCTAATGATTATAGTCCTTTTTTCATTGAAAATTTCATCATTCCCATGGGGGAAGCCATCTGGTCGGCGGATCCAGTAAAGTTCCGTGAATTTCCGGCCCGCTATCTGGTTGAGTTTTTCAATAACCATGGTGTCCTCAACATCGGCAATCAGCCGCAATGGCTGGTAATCAAAGGCGGCTCAAAACAATATATTCCTCCACTGACCCGACCCTATTCAGACGGTATCCGGCTTAATATGCCGGTATCCGCTGTGAGGCGTTTCGAAGATCGGGTGGAAGTTACCGCTAAAGGCGAAACCGAAGCTTTCGACCAGGTGGTTATTGCAGCCCACAGTGATCAGGCCCTGAAGATGCTCGCGGACCCCTCCGATCTGGAACATGAAATTTTAAGCGTGATACCGTACCAGGAAAATATTGCTGTACTTCACACCGATGACACGCTGATGCCCCCTAAAAAGATTGCCTGGGCCAGTTGGAACTACCATATACCCAAAGAGGAAACCGGCCGTGTTGCTTTGACTTACGACATGAATCGGTTGCAAACCCTGAAGGCACCGGTCGAATTTTGTGTTTCCCTAAACATGCCCGCAGCAATCCAATCCGACCGGAAAATTGGTTCCTATATCTACCATCATCCGGTTTACGATCCCAAAAGCCTGAAAGCACGTCGCAGCCAGGATGAACTCAATGGCCAGAATAGAACTTATTACTGTGGGGCATATTGGGGCTATGGATTCCATGAGGATGGTGTGAACAGTGCCCTGGCTGTCTGTAAGCACTTTGGAAAAGATCTGGTATGATAAAGAGCTGCATATACGAAGGCACGATCCGACACCGCCGCCACCTGCCGCGGGGCAATAAATTTCGTTATCGTTTGTTTTTTATGTTGTTGGATCTGGATGAACTGCCGACCTTATTCGACATTCACCCGTTGTGGTCCGGCAAAGAAGTTAATTTGGCTTATTTCCGGCGTAGAGATCATTTTGGCGATCCTAAGGTCCCCATGAAACAAGCAGCACAGGATCTGGTTGAAGAACGCCTGGGTCGGCGTCCCGATGGACCCATCCGACTGTTGACTCATTTGCGCTATTTTGGACACTGTTTCAATCCCGCCAGCTTTTATTTCTGCTACAACAAAGCAGATACCGAGGTTGAGACAATTATCTTGGAAGTCCATAATACTCCCTGGGGCGAGCATTTTTGCTACGTTCTGGACAAGAAGGACGACCTACATCCTTTTAAAGACTGGCGTCGGCATACGGGCGCAAAAGTTTTTCATGTATCACCGTTTATCGATATGGATATCCACTACGATTGGCGTTTCCGATTACCTGGCGACAATCTGGTCGTCCATATAATCGACTATCAAAAAGACCGTAAATTATTTGACGCCACATTGAAACTAAAACGCCGGGCGATCAATCGTCAGGAGCTGACACGATTGTTGTTACTATATCCGGCCCTGACTGTGAAGGTGGTAATCCTGATATATTGGCAGGCCCTGCGCCTGATTCTCAAAAAAACACCTTTTTATGCGCATCCATAAACAAATATAAGAGTTAGTACCAAGAGCCCAAAACTGACTATCAATACAAAAGTTAATATTTCATAGCACAAAGTGCCTAAAGTGAGCTAAAGTTTGAAGTGGTCTAAAGTTGGTTGCTTTCCAGGACGTCTTACTTGTTAACACTGGTGTACTTGGAAAGTGAATCAGCTCTGCTCTATCTTTTATATAAGAGATAGAATTCTAAGCTTAAGGTACCTAAGCAACTTTAGCTCACTTTAGTTCATTCTAGTCACTTAATTCTTGGCATGATGGCCATCTCTTGCATGGCAAGAGGATAAGTTTTTCAAAGCTGGAAATTGATCAGCAGTCAGGAGAGTAAGATGACCGAATTAATCATACCTGCGGAAGCACCGGCTCTGCATCAATTAAAATCGGGAAAAATCGATCAATTGGCCCGCAAAACCATTGTTTCCATAATGAGAAAGTTGAGATATGGTCGCCTCGCTATTGTTGAAGATTCTCAGCAAGATATATTTGGACCGGCAGACGCCTCACTGCAAGCAGATATACGCATTCATCACCCCCGATTTTATCGCCACATATTGTTCAGTGGCAGCCTCGGCGCAGCCGAGGCATATATGGAAGGACTCTGGTCGTCAGATGATTTGACCACGGTTATGCGCATCATGGCCTTGAATCAGCCGGTTTTTGCTGAGATGGAAACGGGCTTGGCCCGATTGACACGCCCGCTTTACCGACTCTATCATTATACCCGCAAAAATACCAAGATCGGCAGCCGTAAAAATATTTTGGCCCATTATGATCTCGGCAACGATTTCTACAAGCTTTTCCTGGATCCAACCATGACCTATTCCTGCGGTATATTTGAAGACACGCAAAGTACCATGGAAGAAGCGTCGGTGGCCAAGTATGACCGCATCTGTAAAAAACTGCACCTCAAATCCGGAGATCGGGTTATCGAGATTGGAACCGGATGGGGCGGATTTACATGCCATGCAGTTCAAAATTATGACGTCCATGTCACCACCACAACTATTTCCGACGAGCAATACCAATACTCTGCCGATCTCTTCAAAAAGGCCGGAATAGAAGACCGGGTGACCTTGTTGAAAAAGGATTATCGAAACCTGAAAGGTCGATTTGACAAGCTGGTTTCCATCGAAATGATCGAGGCTGTAGGGCATCAATTTTTCGATACTTTTTTCCTTACCTGTAGCCGCCTGCTACGAAAAAATGGCATGATGGCATTGCAAGCCATTACCATCCGCGACCAGGAGTTTCAGCGCTATATTCACTCGGTTGATTTCATCAAGCGCTACATATTTCCGGGCGGTTGCGTCACATCCGTAAGCGCCATGCTGGCTTCCATTACCAGGGTTACGGATCTTAGGATCTTTCATCTCGAGGACATCACCCCGCATTATGCGCGCACGCTGCGCGCCTGGCGCCAACGCTTTTTTGAAAACATCCGAAAAGTGCGTGCCCTCAAGTTTCCAGAAACCTTTATCCGCATGTGGGAATACTATCTGTGCTATTGTGAGGGAGGCTTTGCAGAACGCTATATCGGCGATGTCCAAATGCTTTTGGCCAAACCCCTTTGTCGCCACGATTCTTCGCCGCCGGAAGCGCCTGCAACCTATCTCAAAATAAATAGTTTGATCTCGGGTACGGGGATAGGCAGAAAGCAAGCAATGCATCCACATACCAAATGAGCATTTTGGACTCTATTGCTATGCGGCCAAAAGGAATTAAAATATCTTGATATCGCCTGTGATCATAATCCACCGATCTTCTCGGTGATCTTTGACGGGTTAAGCAGTGTATCTAACTATTTGGGTACGTTTGCCTCGAAATTAACTATCTTTAATATTTAAGTTTTTTTGATTCTTGCCGATAACTTAGATAAGTTTTGAAACCGAAATGGTCGCTCTTGTGCCCATACGCCAAAAGGCAAGAAAGTAGTCATTATTTCATATACGGCTCTTAAAGCTCAGTTAAAAAGGATTAGAAGAAATGCATAAGTATTCTAAAGAGGAAATAATAAGGGAAGTAAAAAGAGCGGACGATAATACCGATGGACCACTTACACTAAAAGATTTTGTCAGGATATCCGGAATTAAAGAGTGGCGCATCAAGGATATGTTCCCGGGCGGCGGTTGGTCGGAGTTGAAACGTGTTGCCAAGATTAAGGATAAATCAAAATCTTCAACGAAATTGTCAAGAAGAAATCGTATTTCCAAAGGACAACCGATCATTAAAAAGAAAGTGACTGCGAAAGAGCATGTCATTGCCCAAGAGGATATAATCGTTGAAGAGGTTGTTATTTCCGAAAATGATATCATTGCCGAGGAAGATGTCATTGCAGAAAAACTTGTTGAGGCAAAGTCCGCTAAAAAAGAGGCGGAGGCTGTCAAGGCGGCCGCTGAAAAGGCCGCCAAAGAAGAGGCCGAGGCTATAAAGGCAGCGGCTGAAAAAGCCGCTAAAAAAGAGGCCGAGGCCATGAAGGCCGCCGCTGAAAAGGCTGCTAAAAAAGAGGCGGAAGCCATGAAGGCCGCCGCTGAAAAAGCCGCTAAAGAAAAGGCTGAGGCCGTCAAGGCCGCTGCTGAAAAGGCCGCTAAAAAGGAGGCCGAGGCCATGAAGGCCGCCGCTGAAAAAGCCGCTAAAGAAAAGGCGGAGGCCATGAAGGCCGCCGCTGAAAAGGCCGCTAAAGAAGAGGCCGAGGCCATGAAGGCCGCCGCCGAAAAGGCCGCTAAAAAAGAGGCCGAGGCCATGAAGGCCGCCGCTGAGATAGCCGCTAAAAAAGAGGCCGAGGCCGTCAAGGCAGCCGCCGAAAAGGCTGCTAAAAAAGAGGCCGAGGCCATGAAGGCCGCCGCTGAAATAGCTGCTAAAAAAGAGGCCGAGGCCGTCAAGGCGGCCGCCGAAAAAGCCGCTAAAAAAGAGGCGGAGGCGGTTAAGGCAGCCGCCGAAAAGGCTGCTAAAAAAGAGGCGGAAGCCATGAAGGCGGCCGCTGAAAAGGCTGCTAAAAAGGAAGCGGAGGCCATGAAGGCGGCCGCTGAAAAGGCTGCTAAAAAGGAAGCGGAAGCCATGAAGGCGGCCGCTAAAAAGGCTGCTAAAAAAGAGGCGGAGGCCATGAAGACGGCCGTCGAAAAGGCCGCTAAAAAGGAGGCCGAGGTCATAAAGGCGGAGGCCGAAAAGGCCGCTAAAAAAGAAGCCGAGGCTATAAAGACGGCCGCCGAAAAGGCCGTTGAAGAAGATGCCGTTAGCCAATCTGATAACCTGAAGCTGACGGAAACCATTAAGGGCGAATTTGCTGAGTTTGGGGAACTAATCGACTTTAGAGGCCTGAGACACGCTCCGATAAATCAAAACGGCGTGATATTTTTATTTGGGATGGTGAGCTATGAACTTGGTTTTTTGGTCGAAGCGGTTAACGACACGTTTCCTGATTGTGAAGCCAAAAGACATATTGGTGACAATCGATACCAGCGTGTCAGGATCAAATTTGAACTTAAAAGCAGCGATTATGCCAAATACGGTCGTGATCCTGCGGGCGCCGATATGATCGTATGCTGGATTCATGATTGGCATGACTGCCCCTTAGAAGTATTGGAATTACAGAATGCGATAAATGAACTCAAAAGTTAGAAGTGGTTTCATCTCCAATCCGGGGTCACAAATCCTAACCTGGATTGATATGTTCATCCCAAAAAATAGGGATACTCCTTCTTTCGCAATCGGAACGTTATTTTGACCATCCCTATAGAACCTAAGTTGATACCATGAACGGTGGCTTTAAAATAAACTTAATTGCCTCTGGTTCTTGATAATGGCACGGTAGTCGATGTCAAAATAACGCAGGACCATATCTGCAACCGGCGCCATTTGCTTTTGACTATAGTGGTCGTAGTCATAATGGCTTGCGGAACGCTTCTGGATGGGTTCCGGACCGGAGGTCGTAATCACATAGCTTACGATTCTGCCATCCATCCGATCTAACATACGCGCCGCCCGTACGTGGGGTGGAACATTTTTGGTGTAATCTTTCAATTTCTTGCTGATCCCTTTTTTGTAAACCAGTTTATGATCTAATTTGCCATCATATAAGGCTTTATGCCGGCTGCGGACCAGTTCGATGAGTGCATCCCTGGTCTCTGAAGTCTCATCCTGATTAAAAAGGATTGTGAATAGGTCCGCTTGAAAATCTTTGGCAAGATTGGTCCAATCGCGACGGTTTGATTCCATTCCGGCGAAATACAGTTCCTTTTTCCCATCTTCATTCAGAATCAAGCCGGCATAACGTTTTTTCGAACCTGTTTTTTGGCCCCTAATAGTCGGCATGAAAAACCTCAGAAAAAGCCTTTCAAACTCAACCTCAAGCTTACTTTCCACTTTAAAACGTGATTTAACCTCCCGGGCCAAATGACGGTTGAGTTTTTGAGAAAGATTGTCGACAATTTGTGAGACAACTATTCTATTCTCTTTACCCAGATCGACAAATAGAGAATCTGTATCGCCATAAATGACCTGATAACCTTCCTGCTCAATAAAATCGCGCGAAAAATTTAAAATCCAGTGACCGATCCGGGTAATGCTCCCTGCCAAGCGCGAATCAAAAAAACGGCAACCGGTGCTCCCCAGAACGCCGTAAAATGAATTCATGATGATTTTAATTGCCTGTGATAATGTGACGTCGTTCGACTGTTTGGCGCCGTCACGTGCCAGCCAGAGCTTCTCTATAATTAAGGGTAGAATGGCATAATCTTGGGCAAATTCAAGGCCGGCCGGCCCCCGGACGATTCTCGCTGTCTTGTTTGCTCCGGAGGACCGATCATCTGATAAACCGTGCAAAATGACGTTTGCAGCCAGGGGATCGATACTGAATGTCAGAATGATACTGGGGTAGAGACTTTTAAAGTCCAATACGGCAACATGATCATAAAACCCGGGTTTGCTCTCAAAGACCATCCCGCCTGGTGCCGCTTGTGCGCTGGTTGAAGATTTTGGATCAGTGTCCGCAACATGGCCATATCTGTGCAGGCGAGGCAGGTACAAAAAATCAAATGCGGCCACACTGCCGCCGCTGCGATCCAGAGGCAAACCCGTCAGTTGTGAACGTCTAAGTGCTAGTTGAGAAAGATTAAGTTTTTTAAAAATATCATATACCAAGCGCGTGTCCTGAAGATTATATTCCGCCAATTGCTTTTTGTCCTCATTAAACAGGCGGGTTATTTCAGCCACTTTCTCCAAACCGCTTGTTTCGATGAGTTTTTTCATGCCGAGCACTTTTTGGGCAACTGCTGCTAGTGAGTACCCCTCCGTCTGAACATAAGCATTTCGAATCATGGTAATGCCATCCATGGCGGCTCTGCCCGGGATGCGGGCAATCCACTGATTATACAACTTGCCCGGTGCCAGAATTTGAGCCGGACCATCGCTGCCAATATCAAACTTAAGCCCTAGTGATTGACATTTGCGCGCCAGCCACTGCAGGTCAAAGCCGATCAGGTTCCAGCCGATCAAGATATCCGGATCGTATGCTCGAACCATATTGATAAAGGCCAACAGAAGTTCCTTCTCGTTCTTGAAACTATGGTAGCTGCTCGTGGGTGGTTGTCCACCACTGTTCTCATCCACCATGAGCACAACTTCAAGATCCGAGCCGAAGAGCGCAATCGAATACAGATCCGTCTCCATGGAGCACTCGATGTCGATGGACAAAAGATTTAGATTAGGTAGATAATCTGAAGGATTGACGACCGGATCTTTAAAGAAAAGCGTACCGGCATGCATCCGAACCGGATCGCTTTTAAAAGTGACGGCACCTTTTATAAATCGTTCCATTAAAAAGCGCGCCACCAGATTTACATCCGCTTCAAAGGTGGTTATTTTTCGAGCGTCGCATTCGTTGCGAGCCCGGTTAAGCTCCAACGTGTTTTGAAAATACAAAGCATCAACCGATTCGCCGGTCATGCTGCGAAGGTTGACTGTCTTGCGTACAGCACCTGGTGGTGTCCAGGATTCAGCCTGCCGGATAAAAAAGACAATGCCGGGCCGGATGACGGACCAGTGAAACCGCCGACCGTCCCTTAATCGTCCCTGAAAAACCAAACGCGTTTGGTTGTCCACGATTATCTGATCACTGGATATGATAAAACCTTCGTACATGAGTTCTGTTAACCACCATACCATTATGGGGAAATGTTATCCATATCACAGGTTCTTCAATTAGTCGAAATACGATCAGGGAGCATGGTAACAACTACTTTATTGTCATCGGTTACAGGTTCTAATTGTTTGACAGATTAGATTGCGATCTATAATTTTATTTTAACAATCAATTCAGATTGTAGCCGTGAAGCCATGGCCTATATCATACAAACTCCGAGCCGGTTTAATTTTTGATAACCGCATGATAAGTGGGATCCGAATGAACTTAAAAATAATAATGATGATTATTGGGCTTACGCTATTGAGAAGCAAGCTCGACATGGCGGAGACCATGGAGACCGGTATGTTCATGGTTAAAACGCCCCAGGAATGCGGCCCATAGTTGAAGCCTGATTTATAAATAGCCCAAATGTATAATATTCCTGCAATACCATCCAGAATTGAAGAAACAATAAAGCGCAGCAGATTTATTGCATCAATCGACCACGCGGCTACTCCAGAGGACGCCAAATCTTTTATTTCAGCAATTAAAGCCAAATATCCAGATGCGACCCATAATTGCTGGGCATATGTCGCCGGCCCTCCCGGGGATAGCTTCCGAGTTGGCATGAGCGATGATGGCGAGCCTCACGGTACAGCCGGCAAACCTATACTCACGGTGCTTCTACATTCCGGCATTGGGGAAATTGTTGCCGTTGTAAGCAGATATTTCGGAGGGACAAAACTGGGAACCGGCGGACTTGTAAGGGCGTATGCCGGTACTGTCAAAACCGCACTTGCAGAATTGCCCACTGCAGAGAAAAGGGATGGCGTTATCTTAACTGTTATTTTTGATTACCCTAAAATTGAGCTTATTAAACAGATGATGGCATCCTTTAATTCTCAGATTATCGATGAAAAATATGGGACTGATGTCTCATTTAAGTTCGAAATCCCCAGAAGCAAAAAAACCGGTTTTATCCGGGCTATTAGAAATGTGACCGGCGGGGAGATACTGATCAAGAAGTGACTGAAGCGTACCCTGCCAAATGAAACCCATTTAACTTACTCATGATATCAACGTCTTGTGGTTCTCATAAATTCCTGATATTATATTTTTCATTTTAAGATCATTAGATGTAAATAACCAACATTAACAAACTGGTATTGATTGGTGCCATCAAGGAGGTGGGTGCCATCTTGTGGAATCGCATTTTTTTGAACCTGTAAATTGTTTTAAAAACGTGCGGGCAAACTAAACGAAACCGGAGTACGATGCGTTATCCACTATTATTGAAATTTCGGGCTGCACTTTTTGACCTGTTGCCTGTGATATTGGTTGTTGCCTTTTTCCAGTTAGTCATACTTCGTCAACCCTTGCCCCAATTTCTTGATATCCTTATAGGTACGTTTATGGTCATCCTGGGCCTAATGTTGTTTGTACAGGGGCTTACCATAGGTCTATTTCCCATTGGCGAAACCGTTGCGCTTTCCATGGCTGAACGGGGCAATCTTTTTTGGCTGCTTTCATTTGCCTTCTTATTGGGATTTTCAACAACCATCGCTGAACCGGCACTCATTGCCGTTGCTGGGGAAGCAGCGGATATCGCCGCTAAAGAAGGGTTAATCGGAGCTGATAGTAAAAGCCAGAATAATTACGCGTTTGGATTGCGTTTAACAGTAGCCGTATCAGTAGGGACCGCCATCCTGATCGGTATTTTACGCATATTAAAAGGTTGGCCCATTCACTATCTGATCATTGGCGGTTATTGCCTGGTGATGCTGATGACGACCATCGCACCCAAACAAATTGTGGGTATTGCATACGATACCGGCGGAGTGACCACGTCTACCATCACCGTCCCTTTGGTTGCAGCCCTTGGTGTAGGACTGGCAACGGTCTTACGGGGGCGCAGCCCCCTGGTCGATGGATTTGGCTTGATTGCTTTCGCCTCTCTTTTGCCCATGATCTTTGTGATGGCCTATGGGCTTTTTATTTTCGGTTAGGTGAATTGATTGTGGAAACCTTGACTCTTTTTCTAATAACCATGGGGCATACCTGCAAGGACGTCATGCTGATTTTCTGCCTGATCTTTTTTTATCAGCTAGCCCTCCTTCGGCAGCCGATTCCTCATTTAAAAAGTGTATTGACAGGTATTGTCTATGTTATTACCGGGCTAACGCTTTTTCAGGTGGGTCTTGACAAAGCGCTTTTTCCCATTGGCAAAGCCATGGCTGTGCAACTATCCTCTCCTGCCTCTCTCCTCGGAGCAGCAACCGATAACAGTATCACATGGTATCGTTACGGCTGGATCTATTTTTTTGCATTTAGCATAGGCTTTGCCACCACAATTGCAGAACCCTCACTTTTGGCCGTTTGCCTGAAAGCCCAGACAGTTTCAGGCGGCTCATTACACCAACGCTCTTTACGTGTCGCAGTTGCCATAGGTGTTGCCGTGGGAATCGCCCTGGGGACATACCGGATTGTAAGCGGCATCTCACTTTATGTTTTTATTCTAGCCGGTTACTGTATCGTGATTGTACAGACTTTTTTTGCACCAAAAAAAATCGTCCCTCTGGCCTATGATTCCGGCGGTGTGACAACTTCCACCGTTACGGTTCCCATTGTTACGGCGCTGGGTTTGGGCTTGGCTGAAAACATCCCTGGACGGAATCCAGCCCTTGACGGTTTCGGCCTTATCGCCTTTGCCAGTCTATTTCCGATCATTGCTGTCCTTGGTTATGCTCAGATCGCCGCCTGGCGATCCGGTAAATCCCGTAGAAAGGAGTGAAAATGGATTACAAATTGGTTGTTGCCTGTGTAAAACCCGAATACTCGGATCAGACTGTTGATGCCGCCAAAGCAGCCGGTGCAACCGGTGCGACTATTCTACCCGGCCGGGGAACCGGCGTGCATGAGGCAAAAACGTTTTTTGGCCTGACCCTTGAAGCACGTACAGATGTTATTTTATTTTTGGTGGATTCCACCTTGGTACAGCCTTTATTAGAGGCCATCAGCAAAGCCAGTAAGTTTGAGCAGCCAGGCACCGGGATTGCATATGTCGTGGATGTAGATCAAGCAATTGGTATGGAAAGCCAGACCAAACAGAATTTGTAGCAACGTTAACCTAAACCTAAAACGAGCGTTTTTTACTCTGCACAGCAGGCATCTAATACTTCAGGATTGCTACCGAATATAAACATATGTTGGGTATCAAGATATTGCGGCCGTTAAAAGAAGCGGAAGCGTGAGATCCCGTTTGTAAACCACACGCAAAATATACACCTATAAATCTGACATAGCGCCAACATCTATTTACTCCGACAAAAATGGATATATCCACCTGATAACACAAAACAGGTCAAGATTATCATACGAAACCTCACTAGGGAATCATCAGGCATTAGCAATAATCCATGAGCCGTTGATTGCTTGCAGCGCTATACTTTCAAGCTTTGCATTACGTGAAATTGAGTACCATACTGTCCCAGGCCTCATAAGCCTTATGCGGCAGTCCCGACTCTTCCGCCGCATAGCCGGGTACAGCCACACCGGAATCAAACTGAACATAGTTGATAAAGGTCCGCCCGTCTATGCGGACCTTCATGCCTTTAACCGGGGATTTTATGGGAACAATCGCGTTGATATTTCGAAAGCAATCGGCAGCATCCGTCAAACCCAGTTCATCGGCTGTTTTAGCCAGATCAACTTCTTTATAGTTTCGGGCACCGCTGCTAATGTAATCTGAGTGATCACGCTCAATCTTTCTGATGATTTTACTTAAATGATTTTTCACTTTTAACCCCCTTTCACGAGGCGATAGTGGGATACCACCCACACGCCCCCTTGCTGATAGCCAAAAAGCTCGGCACAGGCCATGAAGAACATTCGCCAGCGCTGCAACCAGCGTTTGGCATCCTTGTCGCCATAAACTGATCTCATGATTTCCAGTATCGTTGATTTTTTTGCATCCATATTATCAAGCCAGGCCTCAGCAGTTTTCCGATAGTGACGACCATCAACGCGCCAATGAGATTCAATCTTCAAATCTGCATTTACGTGTGTAATCAAATCATCCGATGGCATGATCCCACCGGTGAAGAAGTGTCTTCCCATCCAGTTGTCGTCTCCTGCTGTTTCAAAATTGTATGCCGCATCGCGGTGCGAAAAATAATGTACAAAAAGCTTCCCGCCGGGTTTGAGCCAATAATGGATCCGTTTCAGCAGATGGGACCAGTTACGCATATGCTCAAACATTTCCACCGATACAACCCGGTCAAAACGGTCCTCCGGTTCAAAGGAATTCATGTCGTTGGTAATCACCTCAAGGTTACTGATACCCATTTGCTTGATGCGGGAATCGATAAATGCCTTCTGTGGCCGCGAGTTGGATACCGAAATAATTCGGCTATGGGGAAATTTGCTTGCCATCCATAAGGAAAGCGAGCCCCATCCACACCCAAGCTCCAGAATATCGAGACCGTCTTTTAGCTCGGCGCGCCGGCTGGTCAGTTCCAGCATCTCTGTTTCAGCCTGATCCAAGGATGTTGTATCAGATTGCCAATAACCGCTGCTGTATTTGAGTTGCTGCCCCAGAACATTCTCAAAAAATGATGCCGGTAGCTCGTAATGCTGCGAATTGGCCTTGCGGGTTTCAATGGCAATGGGCTGGTGGTGCATGGTATCCACAAAACGCTGTTTGGCCGCCATGGCATAATCATCATCTGGCTGGAAAACATCCTGCAATCGCTTGCGCAGCAAACGGCGGATACCCATTCGAATGACGCCATCTCCTAACCAGCCACGCTCGGCCATTTCCATCAACATTTTCATGTCTTCACCCCCTTTTTGGGAAACCAGGGGACAAAGGCATTGGTTGTCTGTATATACTCCCGATACCCGGGACGGGTTTGTACAATGGCCTTTTCCATCAAGGATACCCCGGTCATCTTTAGCAGGACCGTTGTTATTACGATCGGACTGACTACGGTCCACCATGCAGATGTGGATAGGGTGATCAGAAATATGCCCCACCAGATCAAACTTTCTCCAAAGTAGTTGGGGTGTCTGGTGTAGGCCCACAAGCCCGTGTTCATCACCTTCCCCTTTTGATTCGGATCTGCCTTAAAGCGGGCCAATTGCCAGTCGCCAACGGTCTCAAAGAAAAAGCCGATGATCCATAGTGCCAAACCGACATAGTCCAGCAAGGTTAAGACAGGTGGCTGGTGAGCTATCTGACCCCACTGTAGCGCCAGGGCAATGATCCATAAAAAAACTGACTGGAGAATAAATACCTTCACAAGGCTGACCAACCAAAAACGCACCCCGCTCTTCTGTCGCCAGGCAGCGTAGCGCGGGTCTTCACCATGGCCCCAATTGCGCCAACTTAGATGGATCATCAGACGAAGCCCCCATGCAGTCACGAGGCCCGCGATCAGTAGTTTGCGCCCGGCATAGCCATCGGTCAAGCTGAAGGTCAGCCAGGCAATGATTATAAACCCCAAGCCCCACAGAGAGTCCACGATGGTGACATTGCGGTAAATCAGGCTGATAATCCAACCCACCAGCATCATGGCCAGCACGGCTGAATAATTTACGAATAAAATCATGCTTGTTTCCATGCCTACCTCACAGATTTCCTCTTCGATCCCTTAATCGTCATTTTAAAATTCAGATGGCCTGTCCTTGTGTTATCAATGGATTTTCAAATACTTTGCCATCCTGTTTGCGCTCAATAGCCCGTTTAATCTTCACGTGGATTTCGTCGCTGATGGGATACGCTAGTGCAATCACCAGCCCCACCAAATTCAATACCGACGGCACCAATGCATACAGGATCCGCAAAGCCAGTTGCACGCTCTGGGTTTGTTCCACGTTTGGGGTATAACCGGCCATGCCCAGGATGGCCAAACCTGCACCGATACCCACAGCCGCCGCTAATTTTTTGGAGATGGACCACCAACCGATATATTGCCCTTCGCGACGCTCGCCAGTTAGAAGTTCGTCGTAGTCAATTACATCAGCCTGGATGGCAGAGGGCAGCGCCAGGGTGGCACCAAATCCAATGCCGGAAAAAAACACCAAAATGCCATAAATCCAGGCATCGCCCGGACCCAGAAAAAATACCCCTAAAAACGCGCCGGAATTAACACCCATGGATACCAACCACGCTGCCTTTTTACCGGTGCGGCGCGAGATATAGATCCAGCCCGGCAGAAATAGAATGCCGGTCACAAAATAAAGCAGCAGGAAAAAGTCAGCCAAGTCAGACTGCAGCACATATTGGACATAAAAAAGAATCAGGGTAGCCGGCAGATTGTTGCCGATGGCACTGATGGTGTATGCCGCCAGCAAAACCATAAAAGGCCGGTTTCGAGCTACTTGCCGCAGCCCCGTAGTCAAATCCATTTTTTGCTCTTGAATTGGCGCTTGGCGCTCCTTAACTTTCAAGACACACCACCAGGCCGTACCAATCAAAAGCGGCGCGTAGAAAATGGAAATCCAAAAGAATTTGGCACGCTCGCCAGCCGGCGTGCTCTCCAATCCAAAAAGCCACTGAACCAATGCCGGGGCACTGGCTGCTGCCAATGTACCCGCAATCAGGAAACAGTCTCGCATTGCAAACAAAGACGTTCTTTCATGATAATCGAAAGTAATCTCGGGCCCCAGCGACTCATAGGGAACTGTCACGACGGTCCAAAATAAGAAAAGAGCGTATATAAACACGCCAAACCAGACAATTTCCATGGTTGAACTGACCTGGGGCGGGTTAAAAAGCAGAAACATGGCCGCCGCCACAAGAATAGACCCCAAGGCGATATACGGCCTGCGACGCCCAAACCTTGTAGCGGTTCGGTCGGATACATAACCCAGAATTGGATCGGTCACCGCGTCAAACATACGTACGCTGAAAAGTATGTAGCCCAGCATTACGACGTTGATCCCAACCACATCGGTATAAAATTTCGGAATATAGACATATACCGGGATGCCGATCACGGCCAGCGCATAGGCTGGTGCCGAATAGGCAATTTTCTTTGCCCATTGAACCTTAGTTTCAGCGTGGGCGCTCATGTTGACCTCAACAATTGATTTTTAAAAGCCTTGTTCATGGGCTTCTCACCCAACCACATGGAAAAGACAGCTGCCGCAAAATCGGCCCCTTCGATGACGCCTAGGGGTTTGTCGTTTAAGGCCAGGACCGTACCCTTGCCGGGCGTATAGGTTAGTGAATACCGGTCACCTGGCGCCACGTCCCGGTATAACGAATTGTGATATTCAACCAGCGGTTTCAGTCGTGTAAAGGTTGCGGCGTCCACGTTCTGGGCCATCACTTTGTTGGTGGCAGGCCCGAAATCCTCACCTTTGATTGCGTAGAAGTACTCCACTTCCAGCCGCTTGGGTGTATCGCTGAGTACCTCTTCAGATGGAACATTCACCGGCATATACAAGGCACCGACATATGCCTTTATGAATTTCAAGTAGCGAAATACGCCCGTCCCCCGGATGTCAAGATCAGTTCCATTCACTTCCACCCGGTCACGAAAGGTCACGCCTTCGATCTCAGCAGCATAAAGGCCCGGCGTTCCTGTCAACAGGACAATGATAATCGCCAGAATGTACTTTCTGTTTGTCTTCATGTGAGTTCCCCCGCGCTTACATTTGTATTTTCGGGTCCTGCTTTTCGATTGCTCTGAATCTTCTTAGGCATTAAGATTGCCATCTGCTGGGCAAGATCAACACGGGAAGAATAAGGGGGGGACAATAGGTAAAACCTACTAGAAAAATGAGACCCAAGCATTGATTTAACGGATCAGTTTTTTGGGGCGCCATGGAAAATCCAGACTTGCTTTTTAACTAATCTGAAACATATACTCGGCGGTGGAATTATTTTCTGGTTCAATCCATTGTTGTACTATTTGCAGCAATCTGTCCAATCGATCCAAATCGTTTTCCCAACACCACAGTTATTGAGGTGAATCATGAATGCCCTATTTCTGCTTAAGCTTTATCTCCTGACTGTTCCGGTTTTCTTTGTGGTCGACCTCATCTGGTTGGGCCTTGTAGCCAAGGGATTCTATCGTCGGCATTTGGATTTTATTCTCAGCCCGCATGTGAACTGGCCGGCCGCTATCACCTTTTATCTAATATATATAATTGGAATAATTGTTTTTGCCGTAATACCGGCCATCGATCGTGAGAGCCTTTCACGCGCTCTGGTATGGGGAGGGCTTTATGGATTTTTCACTTATGCCACATATGATTTGACCAACATGGCCCTAATTAAAGGCTGGCCGTTAAAAATTGTTATCGTGGATATTCTATGGGGTATGATATTGTGCACCGTAGTAGCCGGATCGAGCTACGGTATTTCTCGGCTGCTAACATGATCTAAATCAAGCCAGAATGCTGGCACGCTTGGATGCTATAAAGCGGCCCTAATCCCGGAGCTAAGAGCTTCGCTTGAACTCTGGAGTCCTTGAACTCTTGAGCCCCTTAATACTTTGCTATGCATAAAATATTCTAAATTGCACATGCTAAATTAGTTGTCACTCTAATGAGGAATTGATGCAAATGGACATCTGGTTTTTTATCATGGAACTGGTCATGCTGTTGGGCGGCGCATTTTTACTCGGCGCCGTTGCCCAGAAGCTGGGCCAAAGTCCGATCCTCGGCTATTTATTAGCCGGCACCATCGTCGGCCCGTTGCTGTTCAACACGGCCGCTGTTAATCAGGTCTCAGAATTGGGAGTAGCACTGCTGCTTTTCGCCATTGGTCTGGAATTCAGCTTTAAACAGCTGGCCCGTATGGGCCGCATGGCTTTTGGCGGCGGTTCGCTACAGGTGGCAACAACGATGACTATTGTTACCTTGATAGTTGTTGGATTCATGGGTCTTCCCCGTGCGCTCACCATCGGTGCCATCGTAGCCCTCAGTTCCACCACCGTTGTGCTACGAGTACTGGTGGATCGTGCCGAAATTGATTCTGTAAAAGGTCGTACCTGCCTGGCCATTCTGCTGCTTCAGGATATGGCCATCGTGCCCCTGGTACTCATGGTCAGCTTCTTCACGCCTGCGGTCGCCGAATTGAATATCGGCATGCACATACTGAAGGTAATTTTATCCGTCGTCGGTTTAGCGGTTGTGTTCTACCTGCTTTTATATCACCTAGCCCCCAGATTATTGAGCGAATCCCAGTTATTTGCCAATCGTGAATTGACGGTGCTGCTTAGTATAGCCGTCGGCTTTGGGGCTGCTTGGGCAGCCCACGCACTGCATATATCACCGGCATTGGGTGCCTTTGTGGCCGGAATGCTGCTGGGTGAATCTCCTTTTGCCACCCAGGTTCGGGCCGATATCGGAGCCATGCGCATTATCATGGTAACGCTGTTTTTCGCATCCGTGGGTATGCAGGCCAAACCCATGTGGTTTCTATATCACCTGCATTGGATCGTCCTGGCGGGCTCACTGATTCTCATTTTAAAAACCGCTATCATATTCCTGGTTGCTCGCCTCTTCAGCCTGGAGGCCCGACAAGCATTGGCCATCGGCATCACCCTTAGCCAGGTAGGGGAATTTTCATTTGTATTGGCAGCCACTGCCCGCAATGGCGGAGTGCTGGATTCTGATAGTCTTGATCTGATTGTGTCCGTGATTATCGTACTGATGCTGGCGACGCCTTACCTGATTGCCAACGCCGATTCTTTATCCGATAAATTCTGGCGTATATTCCCAGGTGGCCTTGCCATCAGACAAGACAACACTCAGGCCGATTCATCCGCAACGGCGAACCACGTGCTGGTGGTGGGCTTGGGTCCGGCCGGGCGCCAAGTCGTACAAATGTTGCTGAATCATCAACTGAGGCCAATTCTTCTGGACGTGAATCCCAAAAGTCGAGAATATGCCCGCCAGCTAGACTTGCAACTTCACATCGGCGATGCCGGGCACGAGGAGATTATAATGCATGCCGGTCTGGCCCAGGTGTGCCTGGTGGTAGTTACGGTACCCGATCCCCGGGCGGCAATCAGAATTGTTTCCATCGTACGACGTCTGCGTCCCCAGGTGACGATTGCGGTTCGATGTCGCTATCACCGCCACATGCCGGACTTGACCAAGGCAGGGGCTAATATTGTTGTGGATGGAGAAATTACGATGGGAAATGAGCTCAGCAAACAGATTGTGGAACGATTGATGGATGATGCCGGTGTGCTGGCAGCCTGCCGTTTGGTCCAACCGCTTGCGGAAAATCAGCACCTATAAGCCTTAAGCGACAGCTGTCAGCTGCTTATTGCTTAAGGCTGTCCGCTGTTCTTGGAACCCTAATTCACAAATTCGATTAAGGGTATTGTTGCCATTAGGTTTTGATTAAGTGGCCTCGGAAGATTCTCATTCCTTCACATACTCTTCCAGCGCATGCATGCTGCTATGGCAGGTTGTTATCGGATTCCACTGGCATTGGGCACTTATCTCAACACCTTCCTGTATAACCGATACCGGGCGATCGGCTGAAACCACGATAACCATGATGTTCTCCTGGGCATGCGTAAATCGCAACGCTGAGTTGAAGCGGGCACCGCGGGCGCGATCTTCTCCGGGAATAGATTTGCCATCCAATAAACAAGCAAAAGCATGTAGCTTCAAATCGCGACCGATATGCAGGGCGCCATCGACCTTGGCCAGGGACTGGGTAAGTGACAGATTATTGTACTTTGTCAGATCAAGTGGCTCGGTGAGCTTTTGGCCGGACAAATTTATGAAATCCGGGTTCAAATCAAGGACCAGCGTGCAACCGAATTTCTGGTCTTCAGCATGGTGTACAATCTCGCTTAAAATTCTGTAGAGTTCTGCGCCCGCCTCCGATTCCAGTTGGGCTTCCAGCAAGGCTTCTTCAACATGAACCAGTTTTGCCTGATGTGTAGTTGACTTGTAAACACCACCGGAAAAGCTGCAAATGGCTTCACCGTTGAGCTTTATGAATCCATGCCGTCCTTTGAAATCCACAACGATACAAAAATCCTCGATGATATCATTGGAAATACCCAGCAGGCTGGAACCTTGGGAAATGAGTTTGCGCTCTGAATTTTCCACTGCCAATAGGAGTTTGCGAATGTGTTTATAGTTATCGATGCTGGGCTGCTGCAATTCTGGAAACCGGGCCACAAAATTTAGACGGGACAGGGCCGATGGGTCAATAAAAACCAGTTGTCCCCGGGGCCAGGCGCCCTCTTCGCGGGTGTTAAAAATATTGAGGATTGCATCCAGAATCGGATAAACGCGCAGTTGTGTATCCCATCCCAGTTTTACGTTCATCTCGTCGACAATATAATCGCGTACGGCATGGGTGGCGTACTCACGCAGAAAACTGCCGGATATCCCCGTGTACAGGTGCTTTTCGTTGGCAATATCATGGGAAAACCGCCAAGCCGCATGTTCCATCCAGCGCTCCGAAGGTCCGGTGGAACACATGTCCGGATGATGTTCACTAAACCACATTTGATAAAAAACAGACTGTGAGCGCCCCCCATAGGAGATCAGGCCGGCCATGTCCAGGCCTTTTTCGGGCGCCAAATGAAACGAACCGTTTTTAAGCAATGGTACCGACTGCTTTCGGCGCCAATCATCAGAGTCGAGGTACAGCTCCCTGAGGCGGAGTTCATGTCCTAATAATAAATTTTGGGGATCATATATGCAAACCGGATCATCGGCATTAATGGCATAAATAACGGCAACACGACTGGGCCCTGAGAAATGTGATAGCCCGTCCCGCAATCCATCGGCAATGTCAGCCAGACAGCTGCAAATAAAAGTTTCATCCATGTGGAAGCACTCCTGAACGGCTGGATCTCCTAACCTTTTTGAAGGCTACGGTTTTGTGCATCCTTACCATAGCGCTTGTGAAATCGCAATCAGAGCCTTGGTAGAATATGCTGATAAGAATTGCCATCGCGGACATGTTGCGCTATATTTTCTTAATCGATCCCGGCACCTATACCAGTTGTGAAAAATATTTTCCGATTTGAATCCTCGATGAAGTAGTATCCCTATTCTTTGGCAATCGAAACGTTATTTTGACAATCCCTATAACCGAAAGGAGAGGCATGCGCACAATCGTAATAAGTGTAGATGATATTAAAATTGAGGCGGAAGTACATAATACACCCACCGGCGATGCAGTCCTGGCGACCCTGCCGCTTGAATCCAGGGTAAGTGTTTGGGGAGAAGAAATATATTTTAATGTACCGGTTAAACTGGAATTGGAACCGGATGCCAGGGAAGTCGTGGCCGTAGGCGATCTGGGATACTGGCCCATGGGACCGGCATTTTGTATCTTTTTCGGCCCCACGCCCGTAAGTCAGGGCCCGGAACCCCGGGCCTACAGCCCGGTCAATGTTTTTGGCAAAGTGACGGGGGACGCCACGGTATTAACCCAAATCGCAGACGGCGCGACCGTAAAGGTAAGCAGGATGTAATTCGAGGTGATGTGACCAACATCAAAATAGGCATTGGCCATGAGCTCCTGGCTCTTAACCGACCAAGAGCCAAGAGCTAAGTACCGAGTCTTATCGTTTCGATATTGGACCTTCCTATTTTATGTAGATCGCCCCCAAAGAGAAATTCTGTATTTGCTATTCTGTGGCCAAACGATCAAACACTTCCACTTTTACAGCCGGACAGGTTTTAAAAGAAATGCCGGTTAGCTGGTTTAAAGAGATAGAGGCTTTCATGGCCGCTTCGGTATCCGGAAGATTTACGCAAAATAAAATATCGTATTCACCCAGCAGCGCATAGATCCCGTTGACCTCACCCCCCAACTGCTGAATCTTTTCCCGGGCCTGCTCGGTCCGTGTGATGCTGATCTCCTTGATAGCCTCTGCCGAATAACTCCCAAACATGAAAAATGTTGCCATGGGTTCCCTCCTTTTTTTCAGAGTTGAGGCAGGTCCTAGCTGTGCATGTCTTCTAAGACTTTTTCTGCGGCTCTGCTAACGTATTTATCTTCATCCTTCAAAGCTTGCGTCAGCGGGGCTATTGCGCTCTTATCACCAATTCTACCCAGAGCCTCTGCGGCTGCTTTTTGAACATTCCAACTCTCATCCTGCAAGGCATCGATCAGTGGTTCCACCGATCGTTTATCCGCAATCATCCCCAGCGCGATTGCCGCGCCCCACCGAACTATTAAATCTTCATCCTTCAAAACCGTGATCAATGGCTCCACCGCTCGTTTATCCCCAATCCATCCTAGAGCAATTTCAGCCCCCCACCTGGTGTAATCATGTTCCAGGTCTGACATTAGGCTGAGCTCGGAAAATTGCAAAGCCTCAATCAAGGGTTCCACCGCCAGGCGATCTCCTATCTTTCC
Organism: uncultured Desulfobacterales bacterium; assembly: GCA_964452555.1. Taxonomy (GTDB): domain Bacteria; phylum Desulfobacterota; class Desulfobacteria; order Desulfobacterales; family B30-G6; genus B30-G6. The sequence goes on along the minus strand of CAYVMI010000014.1, from coordinate 11,634 downwards.
CAGTGCTTCTGCTGCGTGCTTGCGAACACTCCAATCTTCCGCTTTATTGTTTAAAATCTGTATCAAAGGTTTCACCGCTCGGGAATCTTGAATCTCTCCCAAAGCTTCAGCCGCTTTCCAGCGAACAAGTAATTTTTTATCTTTCAGAGATTCAATCAAAAGCTCCACCGCGCCAGGATCGTTAATCCTGCCAAGAGCCTCTGCCGCTTCCCATCTGGCATATTTGGACTTGCCGAATTTCAGGATGTCGATCAGCCCGTCGACATCTTTATCACCAGCAGATCTATAAACTTTAAACAAATCCACAAACCTGAAAACTTCGACAATATCATTAAAAACCCCCATTTTCTTTCCTTTTTACCAGAAGGTACTTCCTGAATTTTGCACAGCCCGGAGGCTTTCATATCAAATTTCATGCATGGTTCAGGTACTATTTTGTAATCCAGACGACCTGATCAAATATTTCCCGGCCGCTCTTTAAGTCGTTGATTACTAACCTGCCGACCTTGCCGGCCTGCAACAATATATCATTTTCTAATCTGGCTGTTTCATCGGGTTCCAATTTGGAAACCCGGCCCTGCTTGCGCTCCTTCCCGGCCAGAACCAGGGAACCCCCACTTTCGGTGACGCTCGAATACGATATATCGGGTATCCATATGCATCGGGTGTTTGCAAACCATATCGGATCGCCACTTTGGTGGGCCAATATCAAGTTTCCACGCTGCGCCGAAGCTTCAATAATCTTTAGATTTGAATGGGGTATACTTGTCCGGCCAATTGATATGAGCGTTACAAAAGCACCAATCACGAAAATCCAGAACAGAATGCCGGCAATCAAGGCCCCATCTAAACCTGGATTGTTATTAAGCGACACTTTCATCGTATTAAATAAGCCGCCATAAAAGATAATAAAATTACAATGATGGTTACGCCGGCGCCTATACTAGCCGGTGTCAACCGCATTGCCAGTGCGGGATTGCGCACAAATGCCATCAAATAATCAGTTGCTCTCAGCATGGCTTGGTCGAGATAGGATCCAAGTGCCAGCAAGGGTTGCTTGCAAAAAGATATGAGTGCATTGCCCGGTACCCTGCCTAGCCAATCGGAATCAAGTGTGAAGGTTGGTGTTCCGCGAATGAGCGTCCTTAAAAGCCAGGCCGCCAAAAAGGTGAACACAAACATCTGTGCAATCGAGAAAACTCGCGTTATGGTATACGGAACAAATTCAACCGGATAGGGAAGCATCTCGTAAAACGGGTAATAGGGATACACCCCCATGAAAATGCATAGGAATGCCGGTATGCACATGGCGACCAGCATGTTTTTGGGTGTGTTTTCACGTCCCTCAACTAATTTCACCTTGATATCCGCCGGTGGTTCTTTTCTCCCTTGAAACCATAAATTATAGGGAAGTTTAATGGCCGTGTGTAAAAAGGTCCCGACCGTGGCACCCTCAAGCAACAGGTAAACAAGCGGTTGATGAATCAATTCTGCCGCCTCTATGGTCATGCTTTTGCTCACAAATCCATTGAATAAAGGCGCCCCGGATATTGAAAAGCCTCCGATCAGGTAGAGCCAAAAAGAAATGCGCATATATTTGTAGAGCCCGCCCGTATTCGTAAATTTGCAGGTTCCGGTCACAGATAACACTGTGCTGGCGCCCATGAGAAGCAAACAACTGTAAATAATATGACAGATGATATGCGAAACCGAACCGAGTATGCCCAGATAGGTGCCGATGCCCACACCGCATATCATGTATCCATCCTGAGAGATGATATGGTAGCCGCACAGCCTTCTGGCATCGTTTTCGAGTACCGCCAGAAAGAGTGCCACAACCGCAGTCGTCACTCCCAGCCACATGAGCAGCTCCACGCCGGGAAAGCATCTGATCAAGCCATAAATGCCGGTCTTGGTACTAAAGGCGGTCACGTATAACACGCTGGTAACACCACCCGTGGAGTAGGCATCCGGCAGCCAAGAATGGACCGGGAAGGCACCCGCATCTATCAGAAACCCGATCATCATGAAATAGTAGGCGATATAAGACCAATCCCATCCCCAGGGCATCAAACCCAGTTCTATTGATCCCGTGGTCTGAACATGTATGATTATGCCCGCCAGAAGGAACCCGCCGGCCAGAACATGCCAGAAAAAATATCTGAAACCGGAGGCCTTGGACGTCTTTGTCCCCCGAAACCAGATCAGGAATACCGCCGACCAGGTCGCTATCTCAACAAAGAAAAGGTACGAAAACAAATCCCGTGCAAAAATAGCCGAAACCGAACTGCCGATATGAACCAATGCCGAGACATGCTCCCAGTCATTCTTTTCCCGCATTGCAAATATGAGCATGGCAATTCCGATAACTACATACACGTACGCGAAGATCATGCTCATTTTGTCTATCCGGCCCAGTTCCAGCGTGTAATCCAGGAATGGGATCCGCCATTTATGGAGTGCACCGGGGTAGTCGGGTATCGTACCGAAAAATCCGGCTGACGTAAGGATTAGCATGATCAGAGCGATGGCTGGCAGAAGCACCAAGTAGGTCTGCTTGACTTTTCTGCCCACAAGAAACGGCAGCAGGAAAGCGCCAAGCATCATCAAGATCCCCGGATGTATCCATTCAACCATCTCAGCTACTTCCTCCTACGCTTGACATAATAGTCCACCGGTCTCACCAGCCAGATGCCCAGCAACTTGGCACCCAGAATCAAAATGGCACAAAATACAAAACCGCAAATTGCGAAAAAACCCGGGATATATTGAAAGGCGAAATGATAATGTAGTTTATCCAGGTATAGCAGCAAAAAGCCTATTATCAGGCTTCCGCCCACAACAAAGATATAGAAAAATTTCAACAGCGAATCTCTTGTTATCTTCATGCCTATATGCCTCCGAAGAGATCATTAATGGCCATTTGCGCCAGATCGAAAATATGGAACATATTTGGAAACAGACAAAACAGGATCGAAAACATGCCGGTTATGGCCAAGGGGATGACCATAAATAGATACAGCGGCCGGCCCGTCTCATTGCCGGGGGCTTCTCGCGGTTGGTTAAAAAAGGCCGTCCTAACGATGGGAAAGAAATAAACCAGATCCAGAATGGAAGCCGTCAGGGCCACAAACAAAAAAGCAATCCGGTCGGCTTGTACGGTTCCCAGGCAAAAATACCATTTGCTTATAAATCCGGCCACCGGGGGAATGCTGCACATGCCAAAGGCCGCCACCGTAAAAGCCGTCAGTGTAATCGGCATGATGCGGCCAATTCCCGCCATCTGGCTTATCTGCTTTATGCCGGTCACCACCATTATGGCTCCCGCGCACAAAAACAGGGTTATTTTCATAAACCCGTGGTAGGCAATATGTATCATGGCCGCCAAGGCCGCCTTGGGGCTTAATATGGCCGCTCCGAGTATAATAAAGGACAATTGGTTTATGGTGGAATATGCCAGCAGCCTTTTAAGGTTGTCCTGGCCGATGGCGTAAAGATTGGCAATAATTATGGTGAAGGCGGCGATACAGGCGAGGGTTAAACCCAGCCCGAGTTCCTGCATCAAATCTGTTCCGTAGAGATAGTATACGGTCCGGATGACACCAAACACACCGGCCTTCACAACCGCCACGGCATGCAAAAGTGCGCTGACCGGTGTTGGCGCCACCATCGCAGCCGGGAGCCATGCATGAAAAGGCATCCAGGCTGCCTTCACAAACCCTAATAAAAAGAAGAAAAAAATTATCTGTAAGGTGAATCTGGATGTTGAACCGAGCGCCGGTTTCAAAATCCCGCTGCTGGCAAAATCTGTGGTGCCAACCAATAAATAGGTCATTAATATCCCCAGCAGCAGGAAAACGCCGCCGGTCAGCAGGTAAGCGAGGTATTTATGTCCGCCGCGCATGGCCTCCGGCGTCTCGTTGTGGGCTACCAATGGATAGGTAGATATGGTCAATATCTCATAAAATATGAACAAGGTAACCAGGTTGGCGGCAAAAGCAATGCCGATGGCACCGGCCAAAGCAACCGCAAAGGAAAAGTAGAAGCGTGTTTGGGCATGCTCCTTTAAGGATCGCATATAGCCGATGGAATAAATCGAAACCAGGATCCACAGGCAAGAAGAAGTGGTGGCAAAAATTAGTCCCAGGGCATCGACACGAAAGGCAAAATCGATTCCCGGGATCAATTCAAATCCGGAAAACTGAATCGGGCCGTAAGCGAGTACGACCGGCGTCATGGACAAAACAGTCAGGCAAAGCGCCAGCCCCCCCAACAGGATTCCGGCTTCTCTGATGTTAGGCCGTTTTCCGGCCATCAGAATATAGAGCGCGACCAAAGTGGGCCAGATGATGGCCCACACAGGCCGATTTGCCATGGAAAAAATCTCCGTCATTTACCGCTCAAGCCTCTCTTCATTAACTGAGTCGAGTCATTTTTACCGCAGTGATGTGCTCAAATCTTGAAGGCCCGGAATTCGCAAAAAAACAGGATCAGACCATGGGATCTGTCGATGCTTTTTGCGATGCCTTACTTCCCAAAAAATGCGTGCAGATCAAGCAAGAAATCGCTCAATTCGGGTTATAGCCCGGGTGGAACCGTAAAACGAATCACCTGATTGACAATAATTTGATTGAAAATCCCCACTAAAACGATCACGATCGCCAGAAAACCGGCAGGTATCAGCATGGACAATGGCGCCTCCCCGGCATGTGGCGTACTAGCCGGAACAGCATGCGCCGATGCACCCATATGGGCGTGATTGAACAGTCCTTTGTCAAAGACCCTGAAAAACAGGGCTATGTTGATCAGCGTACATATCAGCAGAGCCGCCACGAATAGCCACTGCCGAGCTGCGATCCCTCCCAGCAGCAAATACCATTTGCTAAAAAATCCGCAGGTGGGCGGCACACCGATTACGGCCAAAGCCCCGACAGTAAAAATGGCTGCCGTCACGGGCATGGCCTTGAACATCCCTTTAAAATCATCGATGCGATGCCCCCTGGTCCGATGCATGATATGACCGGCCACGAAAAACAGACACGCCATCATCAGGGCGTCATTGATGATGTGGAACACCGCGCCCTTCACCGCAATGGCGTTGGCAACGCCGACACCGCCAATGATATATCCGATTTCAGCAACGATGACGTATGTGAGCATTCGTTTGAAATCGTCCTGGGAAAGGGCCATAACGGCCCCGAACAGTATGGCGATGGTTCCAAGCAAAACCATGATATCGGTTACCTGGAACAAGGCGGTCGAAAACTCGGGTTTAAATACGCTGAACATTACCCGGATGGTCACGTAGGCCATCACCTTGGTCATCAAAGGCGCCACCGCGGCGCTGACCGCCGAGGGCGCATAGGCATAAGCGTCCGGCAGCCAGATATGCATCGGAAAGAGCGCCATTTTGATACTCAATCCGAGCAGGATAAAGGTAAACCCCACCAGAACGATTTTCGATTGGTAAAGAGTTGGTAGTAACCGTGCCAGATCGGTCATATTCAGCGATCCTGTTGCGATGTAAAGGTATCCCACACCTAAAAGGTAAAAACTGGCACCGATTGTCCCGATGATTATATAACGGAAGCTGGCATACATGGCCTTTTTTTCGCCCATGGCCACTAACGCATACCCGGAAATGGAAGCGACTTCGAGCAGTACGAACAGATTAAACATATCACCGGTAATACAAATTCCCAGCAATCCGGTAATCATCAGAAGAAACAGACTCCAAAACGATGTTGTTCGCTCGGGTAATTCCTGTTCAATGCTCTTTTTCGCGTGAATGGCAGCAAGTAGACTCAAAAAAGAAACCAACACCAACATGAGGGCATTCAAATGATCGATTCGAAAGGCAATGCCCCATGGCGGTTTCCACCCGCCCAACCAGTATTCTATGGCGCCTGTATTGATGACGGTCGTGAGCATAGTCAGGGCAGACAGAAGGCAGATGGCCAACCCGCAGATCACCAGCGGATAAGCCGGCTTCTTATATCGCCAGCCCACGGTAAAGACCATAAACGACGTAATCAGGGGGACAACCACAATGATGGCAGGTAATTGCTGAATCATTTCATTCTACCTAAAACAATGCGCCCAGATCCGGATGATCTTTAATGGCCCGGATGAACTGCTCTGTGCGGATATCATAGCGTTTTTTTACCACATGCAGCAGCCGTTGACTCATGATATAACCCAATTGATAATTCTGTTCGAAAAGCGCTTTTAATTTTTTGGCTCTGAAAGATAGTAATTGGGTGGGTTCGGCACAGATGGCGTCGGTACTATAATTCTCCTCGGTCCCATCCAACATGGCCGACCAGCCGATGGAATAGCCTTGCTTGATCGAACTGAGAGAAATGGTTATGCCGGAACCGATGCGCTGCTCCAGCAATACCGTTCCTTGCAAAATGGAATAATAGCGGTCCGCCCTGTCGCCCTCGTGAAAGACGTATTCTTTCTCATCATACTGGAGCAATTCTGTGATGGGAATGAGTTCGTCCAGCATATCGTCGGTAAAATACGTCAACATAACGATTTGTTTGAGTGTGTCTCGAGTTATCATTATTATTCCTTTTTATCCTAATCACGGCTTCGTGAAACACGAGCCGATAGAATCAATAGTTCGATTCTTTGGCCTCAGGATTCTCGGATTCTTTCCAGAATCTCGTTCTCTTCTAGGGTGTGATACCGCTGATGAATCCGAATCACGAGAGCCAGGGCCACACCCAGCGTAGCCACGGCTACCACAATGGCGGTCAGCATGAGTACATGCGGCAGCGGATTGATGTAGTGCACGGCCGATATAGCTGCGTGGGCACTATCATGTCCATGTTCGATAATGGGAATGGTTGCGTTTCTTTTGGCTCCCACCGAAATGAAAAACAGGATCACGGCGGTCTGCAGAATATTCATACCGATAATCTTTTTTACGAGATTTTTCTTGGTGATGATCCCGTAAAGACCAATCATCATGAGGATAATATAGACCCAGTAGTTGATTCTTGACACCAGTACATCCAGAACAACTTCCATTGCTACAGCCCCTCGTCATGTTTACCGGCCGAAGCCAAATTGTAATAGAGGATGACCATGACAGCCATGACGGCGATGCCCACACCGATTTCAACGATTAGAATTCCATGAGAACGCGCCATCACCGGATCTACACCGAGTAGACCGGCCAGCCCGCTATAATCCAGGTAATTCAAGCCAAACAGCATACAAATTACGCCGGTGAAAGCATAGATGCCTACCCCCAATATGCTGAGCATCACGGTTGCGCGTTCGTTCATCCGCTTTTGGGCCTTGCGCAGGTTGAAGGCAATCGAAAAAATTATCATGGCGGCCCCTAATATGACCCCACCCTGAAAGCCACCGCCCGGACTGTGGTGACCGTGGGCGATGACATATAATGCAAATATTTGAATAAAGGGTACAATCAGCCGGCTGGTGGTTTTGACGATCAAATCATGGGGAACCCAGACCGAATCGATCCGTTCAAATACGGTCGAATCCTCCGGATATTTGCCTTTTTTTTCGATCCGCAAGGTGATTCCGGTAGGGATGTGACGGTAAAGTCGTGTCTCAGTTGCCTCTTTTTGAAAACGCCTCAACAGGAAGATACAGGCAATGCCCGCAGTAAAGATAACAATGGTCTCAAACATGGTATCGTATCCGCGGTAATCGGCCAGCACGGCGGTAACCAGATTTGGGACCGACGTATCTTCCACCGACTTTTCAATATAATATGGTGAAACATGGCTGCTGGCCGGCGATGCCGGATCTCCCCATGGCGGGAATTCCAGGGAACCGTAAATCAGCACGCTTCCCAGAATGATGACAAGGATCAGTCCGATCGTTTTCAATCTCCAGTCCTCCGCGACGTTCGAAAAACAGCCGCCAGGAACAGAACAGTGCTGACGCCGGCGCCCACGGATGCTTCTGTAAAGGCCACGTCCACCGCACCCATGATAGCCCATAGCAGGCACATCATAAAACTATAAGCACCGAAAAGAATGGCGGCTCCCAGCAGATCTTTGACGGTCAAGGCGCCCAAGGCCAGGATTATGACAATAATCAGGATAATAATTTCAATCTGCCAGATCATTCTGTTTGGTCTCCCTCAGCACGTTTCGTCCATGGCCTCAAACCGGCGCGGACACCGGCATCCACGATGGCATGCGTGGCCGTTGGACTGGTGATGAAAACAAACACAACAATCAAACCAATTTTTAAAGCCGTCAAGATCGCTCCGTGGGCAAAAGCGACATAGAGTGCCAGCGCACCGACGGTGGTCACCAATCCAAACGTATCCAGTTTTCCGGCCGGATGAAGACGGGAGTAAAAATCGGGAAAACGCAGGATGCCCAAGGTACCACCGGTAAAAAAAATCAGGCCGCATACCAAAAAAAATGCAATCAAAATGTTCATCACACATTTTCTCCTTTATGCTCCGTGCTTTCATCATATAAACCTTTGCGTTTCTGAAAATATCGCGAAGCCGCCAGCACGGCGATAAAATTCAATAGGGCATAAGCCAGAGCAATGTCGACAAACATTTCCACCCGATGATATAAAAGGCCGATTATGATCAACAACGAGGTGGTTTTGCTACCAATGGCATTGGCACCGATTAGGCGATCCAGGACGGTTGGGCCGACCACCGCGCGGTAAACCGACAAAAACATCAACAGGCTTAAAAACAGGCCGGCATATATAAAAAGATTTTCCATTATTCTTTGAATATCCGTGCGATTTGGCTTTCCATTTCACCAGGTAATGACTCACCTGAGGCCACATCGATACAATGAACCGTGAACCTTCCGACTTCAGATACGTTTACCGTTATGGTTCCGGGGGTGAGGGTGATGGAATTGGCAAAGGTTGTGCGGGCCATATCGCTTTCCAGATGACTGTTGAACTCAATGATATGCGGATCGATCAGATCCTTCATGCGGGGATGGAATGCCAGACGCAGTACATACAGGTTAGCAAGCAGAATCTGATAGAGCAGCCAGGGAACATACAGGGCAAATCGGATCCAAAAGGCTAAAAAGTCGGTCTTCAGTCCGATCGGAAAGAGCAGATCGCTAGATAAGTAAGTGACCAACAGGCATGAAATGATTCCCAGGGACAGATGAAAAAGATCGAATTTCCCTGAAAATATCAGCCAAAATCCGAACATGATGAGGAAGGTAATGATGAAAGGAAAAATTGGGCTGGATTTTTTCGTAGAGGGGAGATCGGATTGATTTTTGGTCGTGGCCCGCCCTTTTAGCTCTTGAGTCGGTGCTTTTGTCTTATCAGCAACCAATTCTAAACCCTCTCCTAACAGTAGGATTCCAAGATTGCCAGGCCAAAATATGACACCCTCGGTTTTTCTGCCGGAGACGTTCAGTCGGTGGTGAGCCAGTTATAGCAATAATTCAGTATCAACTACGATGTGTATGCGACGACTCCTGAGCAGTGTTCATGATTGAATTTGTAGGTTTCAATTCGATGTATAATTATATAGGATGAACGTCCTAACTAGGTTCCGGGACAGTCTAATTTCCCGGTCAACCCCTTACAATCTGATAACTGGCCGATTTATACCCCTTGACTTTGCGGATGTGGAAAGCCAAAATCCGGCTTTCATATCTGGCAATATAGTTCTTAAGCTTTTTCTTACCTTTACGAAAACGCGCACCCTGCAAATTTACAATTAGGCTGGGTACATCATTTACCCTACCTTCGCAAAGTACTCGAGGGCCGTCTCCGATCAGCACTTCCCATTCGCCGGCAACCATAATTCCCAATTCTTCCAACATGGGATAGAATTCTTCCATAACATAACGCGTATAGGCTTCATAATCCTTTATACTTTCGGTGGTAACGTTCCACATTTGATTAAATTTTATGGTATCCTCACGAATATCGGTAGAATAGGCATCTTTTTTGCCGGTCGTAACCAGAACCTTGGTCTTGTAGTTGATGATATGGTGCTGCAATTCCCCTAACAGCTTACGATATTTTTCACTGCGGAGCGCCTCTTCCAGTAAATCCAAATCATTGCTGACAGTTTCGAGGATAAAATCACTGTATGCCCCTACCATTACCGACCAGGCAGCCACCGTATGCATGTTCAACCGATTGATGCCGGGTATAAACTTGTTTATTATAAATTTTTCATACTCGTCTCTTTTGCGCGGATTGACTGTCCAGTAGTGATCAAATTTTACCGTCATAAGAAATCCCTCCTCAGATAAAATCGTTGTCCGATTTTATAAATTGTGACCTTAGCGCTACCTGGCAATCGGTTAAGCCGCAATTGACATGGCAGATCCATAATAGGGTTTCAATGAAATTTAATGATATCTCGCAGCCATACCGCCAACCGTTGCAGTCGTGTTGGGGCGGAAAATCAGAAAACATAATTTAACTTTACGTTAAGGAATCCGAGCAAATATCTGTTAGAATGAATTTTGAGACTTTTTAGGAAAGCTGCACAAGTACTAGCCCTGCATGAGCTTTAGCGTTTGAAACCTGTTCCTCTTTTCAGTTCCGTTTTAAGTAGATTGTGAGTCTCATACGAAGAGGACTTCACGCTTTGTCCACATTAACATATTGTTGAGCTTAAATACAATGATTAATTATTATTTGGCAAAACAATGACGCCAGCATAAATCAGCTGCTTCCCATGAGGAGAGAAAGGTTCTGCTAACTCACTGACTGATTTGATCGGGGTTCACGAATTGTGAATTCAATCTATCTTTTCGACCTATGGGCATACCAAAAATATTACCAGCCAAACATCAAATCTTCACCCAAATTTCTGGCCACGTGATCCTGAAATTGATGGAACCGGAATCCGACCACTTGAATCATATAAGACATAAACAGGTATCCCATTAGGGGATCTTGACCAAACAATTGCAGGAGGTCTGATTTTAAGACGCGGATTATCTGGCAGTTGTCCGTGACGCAATAGGCTGAAAGTCTCATTTTATACGGGGGCACAAAACACGACCAACCCAGGACTTTGGCTTCCGGTTCCCTTTCCTTGACCTCAATTTCATCTACGGTCATATCAGCTGAGGATTGGCGCCGATCCGGCAGTTCGAAACGCAGATCGACACATCCCTGGCTGACAATCCATAGGTGGACCGCCGCATCATTCTGGGTAAACAGCTTATCTCCCTTATGAAACGCTAGTGATTCACATTTGGGCTGCAAAACTGTCAGATGATCAACATTCATCTTTTTGAATGGATTCAGTTCTTTTAATACTTCGATGTCAATCATGGGTCACCTCCTCGGTTGGATGATTGATTGGGCGGTTGAGCCACGATAGCGATTACATTCCCCGCGGCGACTCGACCTGGCTTCGGCCCTGAGACTTGTCGACGAGTTCAAGTCGAGTCGCTCAGACCGAAGTGAGGGCCTCGAGTGGGGATTCGAATTCGGCCAGGAGTTCGACAGAGGCTCACTCGCAGGCCTCATGCAATCTGGTCGAAACTCTCGCCGATAGTCCTCCTGCGGGGAAGCTTCAATTATCGCTCGCCGGATTCAATTTAGCAGGTCAGTCGCCTAGCCTAACTAGATTGATATGGATTAAACGCGTATCTGCAGGTTTCAGCTGCCGGTAGA
>CAYVMI010000013.1:0-115855 GCA_964452555.1 uncultured Desulfobacterales bacterium | reverse complement strand
AGGTGAGTGGCTAAGCTGGAAACCAAACTTTAAAAATTTAGTATAGAAAGCCCTTCCTCTTTACCAGGGAAAGGGCTTTTTTTATGCTGTTTTGAGCAAGAAAAGGGGATAGGGCAAGGTATTTTCTGGACCAGCTGATCGCGGTAAACCGGCGCAGCTGGTCACTAAATTGGCTATCACATTATGGGTGCACCTGGCGGCACGCATGGCGGGGGCGTTCCCACACACCCCTATTTTTATATCTTTTTCAGAAAAAAATTAAAAAAATGATTTAGGTGAATACATGACAGATAAATTTTAAAATTTGCATGCTTTATTAATAAATAGGAAATAGATTCATCCGCGAGCCCGATGTGGCACAAATGGCCAGCGTGTAATTTGCTTGTGAACACATACGATTACCTGCACACCTGCGACTTGACCGAATTTTCGATATTGTGCAATTGCACGATGATTGCCATCGATAATGACAAAAGACTTTGAGTTAATATCTGCGGAAACCAAAATCAGTGCCAACTGGGAATTCTTTCGCAAATCGAGCGGCATCCACCCTGTTGTTGACGCAGGCTGAATAAATGATGTTATCTTATTCTTTGATTGTTCCGATAGTGCATTCCAATCCACATCTATGAAGCGGCCTGTTCCGTTTTGTGTGTGCTTTGCAAATTCACCAATTAAATATAGGCGCTGCCAGTCAGTCCGTTTAAGATTACCACGGAAGATCTGAAACTCGTCAGTTGGAGCCACTTTATCCATATCATAGCCGCCAAGCCGAACGTTTGCGTTCACTAACTGCTCGTGTCCGCGAAGGGTAGCAAGATCGATGAGTACAAATCCTCTTGACAAATTTTCCCTCTTGTTCTAGTATATAAATAATTCCACCCTGTTCGACTTGCCCCGAGCTTTATGCACGGATTACGGCCCGAACAGGGTTATTATTTTATACGTATCATTATGCCTCTTAAACCTTCCACAACTCCACCAAAAACTGTCGCCTTCATAGACGGCCAAAACCTATTCAATGCCGCCAAAAAAGCCTTTGGTTATCATTATCCCAATTATGATGTAAAAGCACTATCCAAAGCGATCTGCGCTCAACAAGGGTGGAGGCTTATCCAAACCCGCTTTTACTCCGGTGTGCCATCTATTAAAGATGATCCGGATCGCAATCATTTCTGGTCAAAAAAATTCCTTCAAATGCGCCGGCAAAAAATTCATGTGTACTCAAGGCCGGTTCGCTATATAAAGAAACAGATTGCTTTGCCTGGCGGCCAAAAACAATCGGTTGTGGTCGGTGATGAAAAGGGCATTGATGTTCGTATAGCCCTCGACACCATCAGGTTAGCACATAAAAAAGTTTATGATGTGGCCCTGGTTTTTAGCCAAGACCAAGATTTGTCCGAAGTTGCTGACGAAATCAGACAAATTGCCCAGGAACAAAACCGCTGGATCAAAATCGCCTCAGCTTATCCCAAAAACACCGCCCAAAAGCATCTTAACCGCGGGATAAACAAAGCCGATTGGATCCCGTTTGAAAAAGCCCTCTATGACGCCTGTCTGGATCCCCGAGATTACCGCCACAAAACTTGAGGGGGGCTTTGGCGGCCCGGCCCTGTGAAAATCCTACAAATACTATGGCAAAATAACATTGTGGTAACGGTGGGACTACAAAAATTACTTGCTTAGCAATGTATTTTAGTTTTTTGAGATCTTCACACAGCAATTCAGCTGCTTTCGCCAACGGTTCAAGTTCGCAGTCAAACGGCGGGGTGATCACACCCACAATTAAAAGGGTGCAATCACTGTAGTCCTTAATAGATTTTTTCTCGGCAGTTTTAATGATGCGAGCCGCAATTTCAGTTAGACCTGCGCCTATATCTCGAATTTTGATTTCTCCATAGCCACGCTTCTCCAGTAATTTCACATCTTCAGCGTTAGCTTTTCCGTCATACGGCTTTACGATTTCTACTTTCCCTTTTATAGATCCATCCTGGGTAAGCACAATGACGTCATAGCCTTGATTACTGACAATTGGTTGCAACAGATCATGGCTTTCACAGATATGGTCTGCTGCAAGAGATAACGGAATTATTTCATCTACGAACATCTTATGAAGGCCGACCTTTCTGCGTGCAATTTTCAGCTCATCCGGATCAGCCTCGACTTGCACTTTAATTTTTGCAACGAATTGACGAAGCTCGGCAGGTGTTCTTGGTTGTTCTATTTCTTTTTGATTTATCATTCTCATCTATCATGAAATCTCTTTAATAAGTTTATGAATATGGGGAAGAACATGTTTTACCCACGTTTCATTTGCTATATCCTCAAGATCACTGTCGGAAAATATTCTTTTGGTCATATCGTAATATTCTTTGTATTCTGATAGAAACCATGTGGCAACAATCTGTTCTGTAATATTTGGAGCCGTTGAGCCAACCCTTTTTCCAGAGATTACTCCAATGAGATCCATATATGTCTTGTAACGTTTCTCTTTAAGTTCTCTGCGCCTTGTATCAATCCACGTCACAAAGCCAAAAAGACCTGTAAAACAAACAACGATCACTCCAATTAGATCCTTATTTTGAGTGATAAATTCTAAAAACATTCCACTGTTCTTTCATGAAGGCATATAACTTCCTTAATTTTTTTAATATAATTTTGAAGGTCGTTTAAACATTCATTCACTTCATATAGGTTTCTCGATACTGCCTTATAATCCATAATTACCCCCTTTTAATTTTTACTATTGTAAATTTTTTCTTTTTGGTTTTGAGTGATACAATATTTAAAGCTTCTAAAAAATTTTTTGGAGCACTTAATATGAAAAATTGGGAAGACACTTTCAATCGGTGGGCGAAACCACCCGCAAAAACAGAGGAAGAGCGTTGTCAAAACGCAGAAAAAGCCATTAAAAATGCCATTGCTTCCAACGATAAACTTAATCATCGAGAGATTAGGATTTTTTCACAAGGTTCGTATAAAAACAATACCAATGTACGCAGAGATAGCGACGTTGATATTGGGGTAGCTTGTTATGATGTTTTTTTTCCTGAATATCCTGCAGGTACAACTCAAGAAACTTTTGGTAACATCGATGGAAATTATTACTATTCCACATTTAAAGATGAAGTCGAAGAAGCGCTGGTTTCTTATTTTGGTCGGTCGGCTGTAAAGAGAGGCAATAAAGCGTTTGATATTAAAGAAACATCCTATCATGTCGAGGCAGACGTTGCCCCATTTTTTGAGCATCGTCGCTACAGCAAAGACGGGTCTTATTTATCAGGCGTAGAGCTTCGTCCTGATAATAGCTTTTCAAAGATTATAAACTGGCCCAAACAGCACTATGACAATGGCGTTAACAAAAACAAAATAACGGGAAGAAGATTTAAATCATTGGTAAGAATTATCAAATCGCTTTGTGTTAAAATGAATGACGAAGGAATACCTCAAGCAAATAACATTATGGGATTTTTAATAGAATGTTTAGTTTGGAATGTTCCTAATAAAAATTTCGGCAACACTACGCTAACAGCAGATGTTAGGAGTTGTCTTGCTTTTTTATTTAATAACACCAGGAAAAAAGAGAACTGTGCTGAATGGGGCGAAGTAAGCGAATTGATATATTTATTTAATACTTCTCAAAAATGGACCCGGCAGCAAGCCTTTGGTTTTATAGATGCTGCCTGGGATTACATTGGATTTGAAGAATGAAAAATATTAACTTAAAAGCTACAATTTGGCTTATTCTGGGAAGTGCAGCAATTTTTTGGTTTTTAATCGCCTATCTTTCCGGGTTTAGCTTTCCTGGTTTTATCGATTATTTAAAGCCTATTCCAACGGTCGTTACAATAGAGTTTTTTTTGGTTTTAATATTCATAAGATGGGGCTGGAAGTTTCGAATTTTTAAAAATTGGCTTGTCCCTTTTCCAAATTTGAATGGAACCTGGCAGGGTCACATCGAATCAACCTGGATTAATGATAAAACCGGAAAAACATTACCGGACATACCGGCCATTTTAACAATACAACAGACCTTTATAAAAATCAGTTGTGTCATAAGAACTGCGGAAATGACCAGCCATAGCTATTCCGGAGAATTCAGAATCGAAAGCGATAATCAAGTCCGTCAGATTATATATTCTTATACGAGCAAACCTCGAACTACTGTAACAGACCGCAGTCCAATTCACGACGGAACGATTGTTTTTGATATAATAGGTGACCCGGTAAAAAAACTTAAAGGTCAATACTGGACAACCCGAAAAACAACCGGCGAGACAACAATGACATTTCGCTGTAAAGAACTCTTCGATGAGTTTCCGAATGATATAAAATAGCGATTAACAACCCGCCCTGACTCAATGCATAAGATTGTCGCCTTCCATAGCAAACAACGATTCCCTATCCCTAACCAGTTAATTCCCTTAAATTTGACTTTTCAACAGCTTATGATAAATTTGTGCTTGTCCTTTATTATTTCTTCAAATTTTTCCCTAAGATTAAATTAAAAACAGTTTCCACCCATGGCACTTTTATAAACCGGAGAGGCTCATGGCCAACCCAGAACACCTTAAAAAGCTAAAAGAAGGCGTGGAAGCCTGGAATGCATGGAGAGAAGAATGCCGATTAGTTAAAGGCGCCAGTAGCAGAGCAAAACTTGAAGGGGCGGACCTCAGCCTTGGGAACCTCAACAGGGCGAACCTCATAAGGGCGGACCTCACCAGGGCGGACCTCACCGATGCGGACCTCAACTGGGCAAAACTCAGAGTGACGAACCTCAACTGGGCAAAACTCATCGGGGCGGACCTCTACAGGGCAAAGCTCAACGGGGCGAACCTCAAAGATGCGAATCTTAGCGGGGCGCACCTCAGCCATTCAAGTCTAATTGAATCCGAACTTTCAAACGCCAATCTCTCTGGAGCGGACTTAACTGGTGCCAATCTACATAATTGGACCATTAAAGGAATTAAATGCACCCACATCATATGGAATTACAAAGAGATTCATTATGATAATCCCAATGATTTTGAAAAAGCTTTTACAAACATTGAGAGCATAGTTGAAATACTTTTAAGCCTGCCGTTTTCGGGCCTAAGTCATCTTATAGGACGAAATCTGGAACAGGAAATAAACCAAAAATACGGGGACGGCTCCGCCATCTTCAAGGGTCAGACAGCGGTTTCAGATGATGCTACCAGGTTTGAATTTCTTGTTCATCCAGAACAATTTTCTGAGCTTAACGATAAATTGTCAAAACTTCAAAGCCAACTAAATAATGTTCTTGAAGACTTCAGAAACAAAAACGAACCGCAAAGCCCTATAGAATTTAGAGATGAAGTCGGCTGGAAAGATTTAGTGTCTTTAGATTTTTTTGTACTTAAACCCAAAGAAATCTCGCGTGAGCTAACAGAACGCCACGCTCGTTTACACCCACTACTCCAAAGCATTATCAGTACAATCCAGTTACATATTAGGTAGCCGAATAATTGTCGCCTTCCATCTAAAACAACGATTTCTTTCCCTAACCAGGCTATTTTCAGTTAATTGACTTTTCAGCAAGTTATGATAAACTTACACTTATCCCTTATTGTTTCTTCAAATTTTTCCTAAAATTAAATCAAAATAAGTTTCGCTCATGGCGCTTTAACAAACCGGAGAAGCTCATGGCAAACCCAGAACACCTTGCAAAGCTAAATGAAGGCGTTAGGCGAACTTCGACACACCAGACTTAAGCGAGGCGAGCATTCTGTCGGATGTTGGGTTAAAACGGCCAAGACCATAAATTATCAGTTTCAACACGAAACAACGACCATCTGCTGTTTGTTTTGGGCGGTGATTCTGAAAAGCCTGGTGTTTATATAAGAAAAGACCCCAACGCATTACTGAATATTTAGTAGTGAATTAGATTTGTGCTGTTCTGATAAAACCTATAAACAAGGAGATGTTATGAGTCTTATCCGTTATGCCCGCACAGTATTATTCATATTCATCCTTATTCAATTTATTAGTCAAACGGTACATTCGGAAACAATATCTATAACACGTACAGTTAAACAACCCTTTGCTGGTAGTCAATCACCTGACGATGCACGGATTTCAGCTATGGCAAAAGCAAAGCGTGAGGCTTTAGAGGAAGCGGGGACTTATTTGGAAAGTTTGACCATTGTGAAGAAAAATATGGTTGAAAAAGACGAGATTCTTGCCCTATCTGCTGGTGTACTTAAAGCCAATATTGTTTCTCAAAAAAACTATGCGGATGAAAATTCTTTTGGAATTATTGTTGTAGCAAAAGTTAATGTTGATACAAATATACTTGAAAGAAGAGTTGAGCGCTTATTTAAAAGCAAAGATCATTTAGAAGTATTAAAAGATATTAAAAATCGAGAATATGAATTATTAAATAAAATTTCAGAATTAGAAGATAGAAATGCCAAGCTCATTAAACTAAATACGGATTCAGAAAAAACGCAAAAGCAGTCATTAAAACTTGATTTTAAAAATGTTTCTAACAGCCTCAAAGCTACTGATTGGTTTGAAAGGGGTATTAATTATAGATTTGCGTTGGATGAGTCAGCACATCTAAAAAGTCGCAAAGATAAAATGTATAGCGACCCAACAAAAGCTATTGAATGTTTTAATAATGCGATTCGTCTTGATCCAAATTATAGCAAGGCCTACTACCGTAGGGGGGGCGCTTACATGGATCTAAATAAGCATTCCAATGCTATTAATAACTACAAGAAAGCTATCGAGCTGGACCCAAAATATTCAGGCTCATATAATAGCATCGGCGTTGTGTACTGGAAGAAAGGCAATTATAATGAGGCTGCAAAATGGTATGAGCAGGCTATTCTTGTTGATCCTAATAACCCGGCACCATATGCTAATCGTGGAAATATATATATGCTAAACGGTAACAAGGAAAAAGGTTGTGAATATCTTTCAAAAGGTTGTGATTTAGGTGCATGCGGAGTTATTGATTATTGGCGTGGAAAGGGTTTTTGTAAAAAAACCATCTACATAGAAAAAAAGGAACCTCTGCCTGGTGGCGTATGTTTCATAACAAGCTCGATTACTAACTAATGTAATATATTGCTATCATCGAGAGATTCAAAATATTCTAAGTAGGATGGGATCAAATCCTATCCCTAAATTGTCGCATTCCATCTAAAAGTACGACATTTCTTTTGACATCTTCTATCTAAACGACTAATTCACATATTCACAACCACAACATATTTCGTCATTCAGACGCCTCAGCTACAATATACGACAGAAAACCCTAAATGAAAAATATGCCCTATCAATACAAAAGAGAACCCCTCTTTCCGGATGAAGCCAACCGTATGACCCGCGCTTGCCAAACCCACAATGAAAAACTTGTTGTCTTTATCTTAAAGCTTATAGCTATTTTAAAAGCTCGTCTTTCAAAAACCGGCCGGTATAGCTTTTGGGGTGGGTTGCCACTTTTTCCGGTGACCCGTGGGCGACCACCCGGCCCCCGTCATGGCCCCCGTCCGGCCCCAAATCGATTATCCAATCACACGTTTTGATCACATCTAAATTATGTTCGATAATCACCACCGTGTTGCCGGCATCACGCAGGCGCCGCAGTACCGATAACAACATTTTGATGTCCTGAAAATGAAGTCCGGTTGTGGGTTCATCCAGGATGTAAAGTGTCTGCCCGGTTGCCCGCTTGGCCAGTTCCCGCGCCAGTTTAATCCGCTGGGCTTCTCCGCCCGACAGGGTTGTGGCCGACTGTCCCAGCTTGATATAGGAAAGCCCCACATCCATCAGCGTATTGAGAATCGAGGTAATTTTGGGGTGGCTGGCAAACAGATCCCGGGCCTGATGTACCGAAAGATTGAGTACATCCGCAATGGTGTGGCCCTTATAAGTAACTTCCAGAGTGGCAGCATTAAACCGTTTGCCCCTGCAACTCTGGCAGGGCACATACACATCCGCCAAAAAATGCATCTCAACCTTGATATGGCCGTCGCCCTGGCAGGTTTCGCAGCGGCCGCCTTTGACATTGAAAGAATAGCGGCCTTTTTTGTAGCCCCGCATTTTCGACTCCGGAAGCATGGCGTATAAATCGCGAATGTGATCAAAAACTTTGGTATAGGTGGCGGGATTACTGCGGGGTGTCCGGCCGATGGCCTTTTGATCAATATTGATGACTTTATTCAGATGCGACAATCCCTGAATGCTGTGGTGTTGTCCGACTCCCAACAAAGAGTTGTGCAATTTTCGGGCTAAGGCCGGATAGAGGATTTGATTGACCAAGGTTGATTTCCCCGCTCCGGAAACCCCGGTGACGGCCACCAGCAATCCCAGGGGAATGCGCACATCGATCTTTTTGAGATTATTCTCCGAGGCCTTTTTGATGGTGGCCCACTTGTTGCCGACCTTGCGTGGCGTCAGCCTGGTTTCGGGCACCTCAATTTTTTCCTTGCCGGAGAGAAACTTGCCGGTCACGGATCGTTTTTTACGCATAATCTGCCGCGGGGTTCCCTGGGCGACAACTTCACCCCCCAGATGTCCGGCGCCGGGACCGAAATCCACCAGCCAATCCGCCGCTTCCATGGTTTCGCGATCATGTTCCACCACCACCAGGGTGTTGCCGATGTCGCGCAGATGGCCGAGGGTGGCGAGCAGTTTGATATTATCCTTTTGATGCAGTCCGATTGACGGCTCATCCAGGATATACAGGACCCCGGTCAGTTCGGATCCCATCTGGGATGCCAGACGAATCCGTTGGGATTCGCCGCCGGACAGCGTCGGTCCTTTGCGATTCATGGAGAGATATCCCAGTCCGACATTGATCAAGAAGTTCAAGCGGCTTCCGATTTCTTTTAGCAATTCATCGGCAATCATGCTGCGATTGCCGGTCAATGCAAGCCCATCCAAAAAGTGAACCGCCTCCTGAATCGTCATCTCGGTGATGTCGATGATGGAAACACCGCCGATTTTAACACTCAGCACTTCCGGTTTGAGACGTCGGCCCTGACAGGTGGGACAATCCCGGGAAGACATGAAGCGGGCATACCATTTTTTCATACTTTCGGAGCGGGTCTGCTGGTAACGCCGCATCAGGCTGTTAAGCAGCCCTTCGTGGGTGGTGGTGACCTCTCCCTGGATTTTTTTGGACTGCCATTTGACCACCATTTCCATCCCGTTGGATCCCTTGAGTATCAGGTCTCGGTGTTTTTTAGGCATTTTATTCCAGGGCGTGTCCAGATCCACACCCCATTGGGATGCCATGGCCTTCAGACGCATCATGCCCCAGGATCCGTTTTCACCGTCCGGCCGGGTGAAATAATTCTGCCAGGGAATCACTGCGCCCTGGCGAATACTCAAGCTTTTATCCGCAATAATCTTGTCCACATCCATGGTAAGCATAGAGCCGATCCCGTTGCAATCAGGGCACATCCCCAGGGGCGAATTAAATGAAAACAAGGGCGGATCCAACTCCGGATAAGCGATACCGCAGCAGGAGCGGGCCTCGCTCATCTGAATATCTTCTTTGCCCATGACATGGACGATGATCTTGCCCTGACCGAGTTTGAGGGCCGTCTCCACCGAATCGGTGATCCGTTTCCGGAATCCGTTGCCGGTTTTCACCACCAAACGATCAACCACCACCTCGATGGTATGCTTTTTATGCCGGGCAAGCTGCTGGACCACTTGAATATCGCTGACCACCCCATCAACGCGCACGCGTGCGAATCCATCGCCGGCCAGTTTTTTCAGCAGATCACGGTATTCGCCCTTTCTGTTTTCAACCACGGGCGCCATCACCAAGATTTTAGCATCTTGCGGCAGGCTGAGCACCTGGCTGACCATGCTCTCGGCATCCCCCCGTCCCACAAGTTTGCCGCATTTATAGCAATATTGCTGGCCGACTCTCGCAAACAGGACCCGCAGGTAGTCGTAAATTTCCGTAATGGTTCCCACGGTGGAACGGGGATTCTTGCTGACCGATTTTTGTTCAATGGCAATGGTGGGAGACAAACCCCGGATGGTGTCGTACTTGGGCTTTTCCATCTGACCGATAAACTGACGGGCGTAGGCCGACAAGGATTCCACGTAGCGCCGCTGGCCTTCGGCAAAAATCGTATCCAATGCCAGGCTCGATTTACCCGATCCGGAAACCCCGGTGAATACGATCAATTTTTTCTTGGGCAAGGCGATATGGATATTTTTGAGGTTGTGCTCGCGGGCACCCCTGATGTCGATGGTGTCTAATTCCTTGGATTTTCTGGCTTTACGAACAGTGGTCTTATTTTGCGCGGTGGGTGCTTTTTTCATAGTTTGAATAACTTAATCATGAGGCGGACTTCTCGCAAGTTATATGTGCCACCAAGACGCGATAAATCTGTCCCCATTTGTATGCTTATATTTTTGAACGCCCTTATATAAAAAACGCTGCCATTTCAAAATTCGAATCGGTAATTATCCATGCCTGTATCTTCGTTTACGAATATTTAAAGCTCTACTGTGTATATTCTCTTATCAAATGTTGATGCATGGCTTTGATCTGTGGAATATAGCTCAAGTGCATCCTTGGGATTTACTTTGATGACACGTTTAGCACGAATACCCCTGCTTCGCGATCACAAATCTCTAAAAAAAGTTGGCCTATGTTTAATAATTAAGATGCGACCCTATTGCTTTTGACAAGCGCTCTATGAGGTAAAGGTCTCCAGGTAAAGGCACTGGGCTTCGTCGGAGCCCACGAGGAACAGCTCATCGTCCGGGGCGAAGCAGTAGGAGGGTTCCGGGTTGATGTGCGCCTGGCCCCCGGAGTCCACCGCCACTAGGTTGCAGCCGGTGGTAGCCCGGATCTGGCATTCGGCCAGCGGCCTTCCCACGAACTTGGAGGAGACCGGCTGTCGGAAGAGGTTGAGGCCCTCGGCCAGGATCTGCAGGCCGTGGGGCCGCAGCAGGTTGAAGATCATGCCTGCGGCCAGCGACGTGTAGGACATGACCTGGTCGGCTCCAACGCTGTGCAGCTTGTGAACGGTTCGCTCGGTAGTGGCCCGGCTTATGATCTGGATGTCCGGCCGTAGTTTCCGACAGTAGATGGTCATGTAGATATTGGTGTGGTCATCGTGAGTGGTGATGATGATCGACGGGGCCGTGTCGATGCCGGCCTTTTTGAGGGTTTTGATGTCAGCGGCGTTTCCCCGCACGAATCGGTCGTCTTTGGGCACCAACCGGCGGTTTCGCTCGATTATCCGGTAGGCAATGCCGTGGGCTTCGAGGATTTCCGCCGCCGCCTTTCCCACGCGGCCTCCGCCGAGTATCAGCACCGGCCCTTGCGAGGCGGGCAAGGTGCCGAAATGCTGGTCGTAGAGATCCAGCTGGGACTCCGAACCGGCCAGCAGGAGAACTTTTTTTGCATCGAGCCGCTCTTCCGGATGGGATGCGATGTAGCGGCCCTCTTCCCAGAGGCCGATGACGTTGAGACCAGTGGTTTCTCTCAATCGGCTTTCGGCCAGCGTTTTGCCGGCCAGTGACGTCCCCATTACCGGGGTTTCCGCGATCAGCAGCGAATCGATGGTGCCGATGATGTTGTCCCGGAGCCGTATGCCCAGGGTTTTTCGGGCAAGGGCCTCGCCCAGAAGCTTCATGAACTGGAAGACGTGAGTGGCCCCGGCCAGCTGGAGGATGTCGACCGTTTCCACGCTTTCCGCCGTGGCGACGACCGGCACCTCCTGGGAGACCTCACGGACCGTGGCCGCGATGTTCGTGTTGAGCATGTCGCCGGAGCTGGCCACCACCAGCGCGGCGCGATCCACCCGGAGCCTCCGATAGGTTTCAGGGTCGCCGGGTTCGCCAACCATGGCCTTGTATTTCTGGTCGTGGATTTCCAGGGCCCGCGTCAAGTCGTCGATGACGATGGCATATTCGTACCGGTGTTTGATCAAGCGCTCGACTAGGTGCATGGTGAACGGATCGAAACTGGTTAAAATCACATGTTCGCGCGTGTCTTCCGGCAGCCGCCGCGGCGCCCGCGATCGGGCCTGGGTTTCCAGCCAGGGAGCGTAGAAAAACTGGATGAACGTGAAGGGCAGTATGATCAGCATAAAGACCGTCCCGGACAGCAGCACCAAGATGGAAAACAGCCTGCCCAGATCCGTGTGAAAGGTGATGTCCCCAAAGCCGAGGGTCGACATCACCGTCAGGGTCCAGTACACACCGGTGAGCCATGAGAACTGCTGTCCCTCGCGCATCATCAGGAAGTGGAACAGGACAGAGTAGAGGGCGACCATGGCCGCGAGAATGGCCATGAATTTGAGCAGGACCCGGATGTTCCGCTCTCGCGACTGGTTAAAAAAATAGGCCAGTTGGCTGAAAATAAGCTTCATGCGTTTTCCGGACCGTCCCAAGCCGTTTGAAAATGAAATGAGTAAAGTAGATCCTGTTGTCGTTTGACAATACGGGATATCACTTCCCCAACCTCATAGCGGTGGGCTGTTATTTCTGTACCACATTAAGTTACACTGAACTCAAGTGTAGCAATGCTATTGGTATCTTTTAATTGGAATAAGAAACGGAAGCAATGGTCTAGTGGCGCAACGAATCTGATCAGAATGAATCCGCTTCAGATGAAATTGCACACTATCAAGATTTTATGGAATCCGCAAGATGTTGATATTGCGAACGGATGAATGGATCGATCAGTACAACCAGGAGCGGCCTCACGAAGGTCTGAATAACCTGACTCCCGTTGAATATTTAACTGAAAACTCGCCCGAAGTCTCTACTTTCAGTTGGCACAAACTTGGGGAGGGTTACATAGTTGGTTCTTAAAGATAGAGTTATATAGATTGGACCTTGTTGAATCATTCAAATGCATTCAAGGAATTCGACCATTTCTCATTAAAAGTTGCAATATAGTTTTGAGCAAATGACCATTTCGATGTCCCTTTGAAAATTATTTGCGGCTGATCAGTTCCAGTGTCTGACGTTAAAGAATATGTTCCTATTATTAGCCTATTCTCGTCTATGTTCACTATTCTCCAACTTGGGAGAGATGAATATAGTCTGACTTTAACGAACTCTTTGCCCATGGATTTTCTTTTTTCCTCAAAGAAATTTAGAGTTTCGTTAAAGTTAGCGATATATTCGTCAGGGTCGTATTTTTTTATAGCTAAAAATTTTTTTGCGGCCGGACAATTTGGGTTCATTAATAAAAATCTAATACATTCCGGTTGGTTAAGAAGTATTACACGCTTAAGCATTTCGTCCATAGCTTTTTTTTCTTTTATCCATTTAAATGCGGCAACCCCTAAAAAAGACAAAGATTTATCGGTCTTTTTAATGCAATCTTTTACGGTTGTTCCTTCTTCCATTGACAGATCCATCTCTGTTATACCAACTTTTTTTAAAATAGTTTTAATATCTGTGTTGGATGGTCTTATTATCATGTCGACTGGCGGTATTCTTTTATTTCCGGTTAGTCTATCGTCAGTTTGTTCTATTCCCCTCAAGTGGTGGTATGCATCTCTAAAAGAAGACTCAATGAAACCATTTTCAGACAAATGAATGGATTTTTCATTCGGCATATAGAAATACCTGCCATTCCAAAGATATGGCCAGATGTAATACTTACCCTCAATTGGATCAACACAAATAAATTGAAATCCGATATCTTCGTCTACAGTTTTTGTCAAATATCCAGCACCAACGGATAATTCATGCAATTCAACCCCATCTTTTATTTTCCCTTTACTGCCGCCTTTGTGTGAGTGCCCTCTTAAAACTATATCAAATGATTCAGATATTTGATCATATGAGGTATCTAAATCGTCTTTATGAAAGCAGGTAAACGGGTGATGCATTAGCGCTATTTTAACTGAAATTGTTTCAGATTGATCCGGCATTTTTTTTGTGGATTCAAATACCTGATAAAATCCTAGAGCGATATTGGCGTGATCGTTATCATCACAGCAAGCCCATGCGGAATTCAACCCAGTTATATAATATTTGCAGTCCTTAATTTGAAATTCATCTGTATAAAAATATTCGCCTTTAGCAGTAGGTAACGTATTTGTAATATACTTATTAATATCTGAAAGAAATGAATAGTATTCTTCCATTCGATCATAAATTCTGACGGTCTCAGCTTTGTGCTCTCTTTCTAAAAATTCATTCCAATACTTTTTAGATGAAAATCGAAGAGCATCCTTTTGAGCAATTTCTCTATTCACATCATGGTTTCCGGGTACAATGAAGACTCTTATATCATTAATACTTATTAAGTTGATTAAATTTTGTAAAAAATTCATTGCAAGTTTATACTCAGATCTTTTCCCTGACCAAGCAATATCTCCGGTAATAACCAAACAATCTGGATAGATACTGCTTTCTATAATATGCCTTTGAATTGTGCTAAAAATATTTCTTTCTATATGATCCCTGTTTAAAAAATATTTTTCATTTTTAAAGTGAATGTCAGATATATGCAGAATGTTAATCGAGCTGGATGATAATTTTTCCGGTATACTTATTGCCATATTCAGTCCTTTTAGAAAATATGAAAGCCTAAAAAAGCTGCCATTCAATAAAAATAAAACTTTATGTGGAGGTACATCTATATTTTTTGCTTTGCCCCATCCTTTGGTGAGTGATATAAAGAATAGTTTTTGAAATATAGTAAAGTGGTTTAAATTAGTGGTGCGCAATTAATCTTTTTGGTAAAGCATTCCGTAAATCTATATATTTTAGAATTTTTTATTAGTGCAGAGAAGTAACCTTGAAGTAAGATCCACTTGTTGAGGTCATTACGATAGAAGTGAGAATCCCAATGAACGTCTATTTGGTTTTCCCTTTCTATAATATATTTGGGAAAGAAATTAACTTCTGATTGCTTTATAGAATTCTCCTTCCAATAATCTACAATTCTGTTTAGACCATTCAAAGGTTCAAGATGTGGTTTTTCTTGGTAAGTAGCATCATCAGAAAACACTTGTGGGAGTATTCGAGTGTCATGCTTTTCCCAAGCCTCCTTGTAATTATTAACTAAGATTTTAGATTGACTATAATTACTGTAATCTGACAAGTTGTTAGGAACTAATATTATGCGATTAAAACGCATATTATTAGAGTTAATGTATCTAATAGGATTGTATGATATTTCATAAGATAGCATACCAAGGTTAATGTAATTCCATTTCTCGGAGGTTATATTGGGTCGGCTATAAAAATTTTTTGTACTGTATTTTTCGAAGGTTATATTGGGGCAACTATAAAAATTTTTTACACTGTATTTTTCTGAAAGTGCTTCGATAAATACATTAACACGATCTACTAAATGATGATAAAAAGAATCTAATAGTACAACAATTGCATTTGATTCCAAAATGAATTTTACGAAGTCAGATATAGACACACAAGAATTTCTAATAATTTCAATAAGACTGTTACTTAAAATTATTATATCAGGTGTAGCTTTCGGCAAATAAGATCCAGTTATATATTTATTCACCATCGAAAAACTAAAATTCGATTTATTCTTTATATCTAATGAATTCCACAACCTCCCGAAGACATCAATAAATTTTGTTTGCGCCTCAACCATCTCGATGGAAATATTGAAATTGCTTCTATAAAAGTAGGTGTTATAGAAACTTGAACAGGCTAAGCTGAAAGTACCAGGGCCGGAACCTATATCTAAAAATTTGGACTTTCTATTTAACAGGCCTAAATGATACATTTCATTTAGAACATAATAATACTTTAGATAGTTCGGGACTAAACAGTTGGCAACGAATGTTAGATAGTTCCTATCGTAAAATGTAATTGAATTCGAATTGCAATCTGATTCTCGAAAATAAGATCTAAGTTCATGAACTGATAGCACTAAATCGGTATATCCGTGTCCAGATATTATATTATTAACATTCTCAATTATTTTATTTGCTGAACTTTCATCAAATATAATGTTTGTTATCGTCACATTCCCCCCTTGGAGATGCGAAATAAAAAATATCGTATCCTCTAAAAAAAATACATATCAGTCATACCTTCGACATAGTAAATTATCGATCGTCCATAAGTTGGGGTATGGCCTAATCACTCCACAGTCTAATGCTTTAGGGTAATTCAATTTCTGAAATTTTTAAATTAATGAGAACTTGTTCATTAACTTGCCTCGTTTTAGTACGGAAAACGTCTAAAATTTTAGCATTAAAATTAGATCCATTATTGATTGGCATTGGATTGGACTTTGGTAAATAACCTTAAATCACTTTTAATCGCCTATGTGCTGGAAAATCGGGAGACTCAGCATCCAGCATTACCTTTTTATGGAAAAGATTAGAAAGGTCGAGGTTCAAGCATATTGCAGGGATATTCATTTCCCGCAATAGTATGCTGAAATGATTGATCAATGAATTCTCCTTAAATACAAACGCAATGTTTCGCTTACCAAATGTTTTAACAAATTCTGTCAATTCAATTGAAGGGCGTAGTGCGCTTATAATATACTTTTCAGAACTATTTTGCGGAAAAATAATTTCATCTTTTTTATGTTGATCGAATATATTCGTTTTTAATTGTAACTCGCTATCGGAAATCAATGTTCCACATAAAGAGCCAATTGAGATTATACCTGTTTTAATTGGGTCTAAAGACATCTCATTCGTTTCTTTTACGGTGTCAATCAAAATTAGTTCATCATTTTTCATAAGCCCAAACTCAACAACCAGTGATGTATCTATTAGCATGGGGCTTAATTTTCTGACTAAGTTCAATAGGTTATTTTGGTTAATAGAAATTCGCTCATTCAATATGTGCTTTTGGGGACCGGCCAAAGAAAGCTCATAGAAATACTCTTGAAAGTTTTCTCGTGAGTAGGTTATTTTAAAATTTGAGTTTATTTGAAACTGACTAAATGCCGTTATTCCTTTGGGTAAATAATGACCCCTGGCTATTTCAACATAGAAAAAAGCATTGTCATGCTTAATGATTCCTGTATAAACAAGTTCAAATATCTCATTGATAAAAAATTCAACATTGAGATAGCTTTTTTTAAATTTCTTTAATAGAATTTCTATTTCCTCGGCTATACTAATTCGGTTACAAAATTTTCTGATAATTTTCCCATTATGCAAAACTGGTTTAATCAATACCAAACTTAAGAGTCTCTTTGGAGATAATATAGGAAGAGCCATTTTAATATCATTGCGATTCGACTCTGTACACAAATTTAGTATCCAGCCTTTCCCAATATTTAACTGATACTTTCGAGCCAAATAACGTAAGTTGCTTTTTTCATATATTTCGTTTTCTTGATAAGTCATACCTGCTATTTCAATGTGGTTGCATTTAATGCCAAACCCTGTTATTGGCCTGATCTGCAACCACCACAAAGTATCATTTTGATCAGTTGTGAACTCGAGATCAGCCGGAAATTGATATGCTTTTCTAATTAGTGGGATTTGGCAAACTATTTTATCTAGTAATAATTGCTTAACATTAAAAATCTCATTTCGATTGATTACAGTCTCATCTCGAACTAAATATTCATTTCCGCTTTTTTGGCCAGAAACTAGGAATTTACCCTTACCTTCAATTATGCTCAAAATGCCTGTCTCTCGTTCTCCTGTTATTGGGTTCGAAGTAAAAAGGATTCCAGAATAATGCGAATCTATTTGCTCTTGAATAATAATGCCAACCGCATTATGGTCAGTACTATAAGAAAACGCATGCTCCGCTACAGTTTTTATTGATTTTACTAAGTCGTTTCCAGTTACGTCATCTACAGTTTTAAACTCTCCCGCATAACTTATAGATAAAGAATCCTCAATCATCGTAGAACTTCTAACAATCAGTGTTCTCTTAATAAAAGATTCCCCAATTGCCATTGAAATAGTATCTTTATTGACTTGATCAATATTTTTCTTAGAAACTGATAAGCAATAACCTTCTGGCACATTATAACCGTGGCTAATTAACCAAGATAGCCCTAGTGCTTTGTTTCCAAAATGAGTGTCGGAATGTGATAATTCCTCGATCTTTTTTATCGCTATCATAACGCAATTGATTACGGCATGTAATTTGTAGAAACTCGATTAAATAGTTAGTCTATAGAATATTACCATATTAAGATATCTTTTTTCTTCGTAGAATGATATAATTCTAATCAACTCTCATCAATTAGTAGCTGGGTGGTAAGTGGAATCATTCTTCCCTACTTTCCTTCTACTTCCCTCGACTTCGAATTCCCTTTACCTTTAACAGGCGACCCAATAATAAAATATCATAATAAAATTTATTGTAGCATTTGAATTATCTTTAAATAGAAACACGATTCTCCGTTAATTGATCAATATATTCAGACACTGTTTTAGGAACCATTTCCCGCCAAGCTACATCAGAGCATGTAATCATTTCACGAATTTTATCGCCAGAAATCTTTTTTTGCGAGTAATCTTCTTTAAGTACTTCAACTTTATATCCATTAAATATAAGCTTTTCCATTTTTTCAAAATTCCATTTTTCTCTTAGCGTTGTGAAGCAGATAACGTTTTTGGATAGAAACGACGATAGATTTTCTGGATTATCAATAGGAAATGGCGTGAACTCAAATTTATCGTGATTATAGCCTAATTCTAACAATGAATTTCTAATCATTATGACCCTTTCAGTATATGTAAATGGGTTGGCTTCAGGTGTTGATCTATAACTTGTTTGTTCCGTTGTCGATAAAGATGAAATGTCATAAATAGAGATCCCAATCCATAAAAAATCACATCTATTTAATGCCCCAATAGCGTATTCTAAGTGTTCATTGTGGAATGGTTGAAATCGTCCATGAATTGAACCTATAACACTCATATGATAATTTTATCCTTCTTAATTGTAATCTGAAATTTGACGATAACGGTATTCTTTTTTTATTCATAGAAAACTTTTATCTTCCCAAGATGCAGTCTTTTTCATTGTTCCACATAAAGGCGTCAAGCCTGCTCTTGATCTGTGCTCGGGATGTAAAAGTTTAATTATCGAACCTGACGATCAAATAACGATTCTGGAGTTAAAGATGCCACATCCATAATTATAGCGAAAACTGTTATATCGCCCCAATGATCAAAAGGATTTAATCTTCATAGAATCAGGGTTGCAATACTGAAACATACACTATCTGATAGGTGTATCGAACTGCAAATATATACATTTACCGTTATTCCAATCAGTATAAACTGTCAACCCGTAGAACTACCTAGTAAAAATTATAAATATAAATTTCATAACTCTATGGTTTTTCTGAGGCTAACGTTACCTATTATCAGATACGAGATCTCCTGGCAAAACTGTCTGTGTTTCACGATCCTGTTTCACACTAGCGTTTTCGAGGGTATTCATATAGTCAGTTGGTTTATCAAGTGGAATTACAATCCAAGGGTATCCACCAGCAGCCAGCATAACGTTCATCAGAAATATTCCGACTGGGCCGTTATTATCCATATATGATGAATATTTACAAACATGAAGTGTCCTAAAACGATATGCGTGAAATGGTGAAATGGGGCACATATTGATGGGCTGTTGCCCGAAGCGGTTTACGAGCAACAGCCCATACAGACGTGTCCCCATACACGTAGCCGAGCGAATTGGTTTCAATCTTCCAGCGGCGTAATCTCGAAGTTCAGAAACTTGTACAGAGGCAGCGTCCGGGCGATTTCCTGGACTTGATTGTGCGATTCACATCGCCAAACCGTCCATGCACCCGATTGGTCTGCCGGGAGATACAGGGCTTCCATAATCCCCTGTTCGGCCAACTCTTCCGCTCTGGCTTCCTCGGCAGGCAAAAGGGCCATCATTGTCTCATCTATTGGTTGTTTCCATGTAGCTTTCAGCATAAAACGCATTGTATATCTCCTTTATCACTTGTTATTGCCAGGCGCCGGATGCGGCGACAGTTTGCGCGTACTCGGCAAAATCTCGTGGCGGACGGCCAAGGGCACGCTGCACCCCATCAGTCAGGTGGGCATTGCGCCCATCCAATACCGTAGAAAAAAGATAATCCAACATCCAAACAACATCCTTGGGAGCACCAGTATTCGCAACTTCGGTAACAAAGGCTTCGTGAGGAACCTGAATGTAGGTAATCTCGCGCTCGATTACTTTTGACAGTTCTGCGGCAATGTCTGTAAAGGTCATCAGGCGCGGACCTGTAACCTCATAAACCTCTCCGGCATGGCCTGACTCGCTTAATGCTAGGACAGCGACCTCCGCAATATCATCAGCATCAACAAAGGGTTCGGGAGTATCGCCGGCCGGCAATGTGATCTGTCCGGCAGAAACCATATCAACAAAAGCGCCTTCGGAAAAATTTTGATAAAACCAGCTGGCTCGCACAATCGTCCATGCTAGACCACTTTCTTGAACAATGCGTTCACAGGCCTGAGCCTCGGCTTCTCCCCGACCGGACAGCAATACCAGGCGCTGGACACCGTGTTGTTTGGCTCGGTCAACCAGAGCTTGAATAGCATCGGTTGCGCCGGGCATAGCCAAATCTGGTGAATAGCTGATGTATATCGCTTCAACACCGGCTAAACAGGCATCCCAGCTTTTCTCATTGTTCCAGTCAAAAGGTGGAGAAGCTGAGCGCGAACCGATTCGAACCGGGATTCCCTTTGTCTGTAGACCGGTGACGATACGGCGACCGGTTTTGCCGGTTCCGCCAAGAACCAGAATGTGCCTTGGAGTATCAGATGTATTGTTATTATTTAAATGTTTCATAGCTTGCCTCCTAAGCAAAATTGAGTATATGCGATTGCTTTTCGAATTTGCCATAATTCAGATAATGTAAAGCAAACTTGACGATGGAATATCGTCCTTAGTTACAAGCCATAATAACCAAAAGACGATGATAATTATTGACAAAATCTGCCAATTTTTTAACCCGCCGCGCCAAATATGTCCGTGTTGTGGTTAACCTCATAGTAGCATAAACAACACGGCAAGGTATAGATAATGGATTGTTATTATAGGGAATATAATGTCGGTGGTGGCGTCTTCTGGATGCAATACCTGGTGAATTCTACCGACTTTCCATCCTCCATAGCAGGCTACTGCGGAGGACGGGCGCTCTTCGAGCTACGACGGGACAGGGTAAAGAACTACGACGAGCCTTCGATTCAAGCATGTCGTGCTGCTTTGTCGAAGGCATCCCTAAGACGCCTTGACTCTGAAGCCCTCAGGCTTTTGCAACGTTGAGGTTAAATATGATGATGAATGCGGAAATTTCGGGGTGTTTGCCCTGCCCAGCGTTTAAATGCACGGGCAAAAGCACTTTGTTCGGAAAAGCCGGTCATAAATGCAACTTCAACAAGGGAAAAGTCGGTTTCTCGCAGCAGACACTCGGCTAACTGTCGCCGTGATTCATCAACTAACATTTGATACGAGTATCCCAACTTCGCCAACCGTCGTTGCAGGGTTCGTCCACTCATACCAAAATGACGGCCAACCTCAGAGATCATTGGTATCCCCTCGCTTAGGCATTGCGTCACATAACGTCGAATCTGCCGATCAAGTGCGGTGTCGTCTTCAAGCTTCGAAAGTTCAGTTTCAAGATGCGATTCAAAGAATTTTGATATACTTTCATCACCAAGCTTGTTTGGGGCCTGTAGACTTTCATTTGAAAGGAGGAGTGCGTCTCTATCCGATTCGAAATGCACCGGACACCCAAAAAAGGTTTCATGAGCTGTAATGGACTCCGGAGCGGTATGCTTAAAATAAACGGCCAGCGGTTGAATTGCTTCTGTGGACACTTCCTGGCTGATGGTTAAGATGCTGGCAATGGTGGCTTCATTCGATAAACGCATACCGAGTATTCTTTCGCCAGAACGGTGCAAATGCATATATGCCCCTTCATGGGTGGACTCCACTTCGTATGTAGAAACACTGGTCAGCACCTGCGCATAACGCTCAGCACGGTTATAAGACCCACGAAGCGTGGTCGCAGACTTCCAGGCAAGCCCAAAAGCCCCGTATTCATCGCTGCGCATGGCCGCGCCGGTTCTTAACGGCAAAGTCGTACCATCTCGATCAATTGCGGCAGCCCTTTCAAAAAATAAATAATAGAGTGCATCCGAAATCATGTGAACCGGTCTGTTTAAGTCAATTCCAATCGACCGCACTAAAGCATTCTTATCGATGTCACTATAGACTTCCCCAAGGACTTTTTTGACAAATAGTGTTGTTATTTTTCCCATTTAGCGAAAACTCTTTGCGGTATAATACCACAACTTGAATTGTCTCCAGAGAACTGAATAATCATCAAAGGGCTCATTATTTTACACTGTAACAAAATCTCGGATCAGGCTAAGTCGAAATCAGGCGCAGATTGATTAATTTAGTAAGTGTTCAATATCACAGACAGGCCAAACCCACAAGGTGTTGATTTTTTATGGTAAGCCTGGCATTGCAGAATGGAATTTCCACAAATTTAAAAAATTTATGCATTGATTAATTATCAATTGGAGCACGTTACAGGCTATCAAATACGAGGTCTCCCGGAAAAACCGTCTTTGGTTCAATATCCTGTCTCACACCGTTGATTCAGCTCTTTTGTGGGGTGTTGTGTCCCAGAAATATGTTAAAATGGAGTTGTATAGGAAAAAGCCCTGGATAGCGCTAAAGCTTCACTTCGTGCCCGGATCTCATGCAATAAAGCTGCATTCGTCCGGAATGACGGGTTTGGGCGAGTTGCGACACAGCCTCTTTCGCGGGAATGACGTATTCATGCTGTATACCGCACAAGAAAATGGTTTTTAAAGGAACATATGAGACACAACACTAGTGGGGAAGTTAAATATAACATGCCACCAATTTCGGTATAATTATTCGGAAAAGCGTTCTATTTCGCGAAGGGTCTCTTGAAATAAATCGGACATGGGGCCACCGATGCGCACGGCCTGTTCCGCGGCGACCAGGGCCGCATCGATTTTACCCTGTTCATATAGAACCTGGGCCAGGTTGTTGTAAGCCGCCCCCTCATGGGGAAACACTGACGCTGCAATATTGAAAGCCTGTTCCGCTGACTGCAGATCCCCCATGGCGTAATGGGAATTGCCCACACCCATATGGGCGGCAAAACTTTCCGGCCATTTTTGGGTAGCTGCCTGATAAGCGATGACGGCCTGGGGCCATTTTTCTGCTTTTTCAAGCCCCAGAACAGCCTGCAGATAGGGCGTTTCGATGGCCGCTGCCGGTAATCGGCCCGGTGGCAGGGTTAAAAGTCCCCAGTAACCGCTCCGGGACCAGGTGTTGTTGAAAACTCGCAGGCTGGATGTTTTCTGCCTGTCTTCACCCGAATGCAGCACGATCCTTTTTGTATCCAGATCATAACCGATAACCACACTGTAATGCCATACCGGCATCCATGAAAGTCCCAGATTTTGCAATACGATAACCGGGTGTCCCGCGGCCACCTCCTGCAACAATTCCCGGGGACTTGAAATCAGGTAAGCCAATCTCGCCTGCCTGCGGGCGGCAGCGATCATGGCCGGTTGGAGGCTGCCTTTGATTGATGGCGTATAAACAACCGGGGTAAGCTGATCCGGATTCGTGGAAACACCACTCCACACCAAGGTCATGGCCAGG
This sequence comes from uncultured Desulfobacterales bacterium, assembly GCA_964452555.1. GTDB lineage: Bacteria > Desulfobacterota > Desulfobacteria > Desulfobacterales > B30-G6 > B30-G6. The sequence goes on along the minus strand of CAYVMI010000013.1, from coordinate 92,230 downwards.
GACGCCGGGCCGCATTGGTACTCGGTTTGGGGGAAAAATGGAACTGTGGGAATGACGTGCTGCCCAGGTGTATCTTGGGGTGGCTGTAACCACTGCCGGGAAAAGCTGCCGGCACAGCCCCAGAAAAATAGGGCCATTACCAGGCACAACAGGAGCGTCGTGCCCGGTAATGATCGTGTATTACTCGTTGACGGTCTTCTTAACAAAGGGGAATATATTTGTATATCCGAGTAGATCCGTTACCAGCAGTACCAAAAAAACCAGCACCGCCAAACCAAAAATATAGGCAATGCTACCACCCGCGGGCAACTTTTCCATGGTTTCGGCCATTTGAATGGCTTCCTGATCAGTCAAAACATCCACCCTGGCCTGGGCTTCGATGGGATCGATGCCACGGGCCGTGAGCAGGTGCTGAATATCTTCGCGTGCCAGTACACTGGAAATATACGCCCGTGCCTCGGCGGCTGTTTGCGATGAAACCAGATCTTCGGTCCCGATCAAAGCTGCCAGCGCTGACTGATACGGTAGTGATAGCATCAACATGAGCACGGTTACCATAATACTTATCGGTTTTAATCGCCTTCGAAGTTTTTTCATGGTGACCTCCTGTTAATCAGATTTAAAAGGGGATATCGTCATCTTGTGAATTCGGAAACTCGGAACCGGGCGGGGTTTCATCCCGCTGAAAGCCTCCGGATCCTCTGTTGTCGTAAGAATCTCTGGAACCAAGCATTTGCATTTGTGAAGCAACAATTTCGGTCGTATAGCGTTTGACGCCATCCTTATCCTGCCAATCACGGGTTTGCAAACGACCCTCAATGTAAACCTGCCTCCCTTTGGATAGATATTCGCCGCAGATTTCTCCCAGACGTCGAAAAGCAACAATCCGGTGCCATTCGGTCCGTTCTTTCTTTTCACCGGTGCCCTTGTCTTTCCATTCTTCTGAAGTCGCAATACTGAAATTCGCGATGGCTGTGCCGTCGGGTGTATATCTCACTTCTGGATCCCGTCCCAAACGGCCAATCAGGATAACTTTGTTGATACCTGCCATATATTACCTCCCATTAATTATTCCCGGAATAGAACTGACCTTACTTAATTCGAAATTGAAAGTCAAATTTTGACGGTTCTTTAAAAAGCCCAACTTCGGCGTTGTGCTGCATTCCGCAAACATTCAACGTACAATAAGTACGCCTCATGATTACTAAATTTGCAGGCCTTGAATTTGTACTTTTTAAAGAACCGTCCATTAAATAATCTTTCATATCATAATCATTCAAATTTTCTAATTCATATGATTCCGTCAAATTGTTCGTTCTATTCATTTCAGCATTTCCATTCATAAGATAAGGTGCTTTAAATGAATTAAATAGCGCCCATTCGTTCTAGAATTTTGCCGCTCAACGGTTCTTTGATGGTGATGGCACCGTAGGGACAAATTTCCAAACAGCAATAGCAGCGAATGCAAGCGTCGTAATTATAGCGAATACCTTTGATATGATGATCGATGGCTTTAACCGGACAATAGCGCCAACAGTCACCGCATAGCTTGCATTTCTGGTTGTCACACACCGGTTTCTGAAGAGCGTGCTTCCGCAAAAAACTATGCTTTAATTCGGGTCCCGTTTTCATGGCAGCGATAGCCGGAAATTCATAGTCGTTTTGGATATGAAAACCGCCATGTACATGGATATCGTCCGGAAGCCATCCTAATTGACGGGCGGCCGTATAGGTCCGCATGGCCTGCAAATCCAGGCCGACCACATTGCAGACAGCCATATCTGCAGCCACGGCATCCCGGCTGCCGACCAATAAATTCATCTCCCTCGGCTTGCCACTTAAGCCTGGTCCCATGCCTTCGAGTGCCAGAATTCCGTCAATGATGGTCATGGCCGGACGGACGGCCGCATTGATTTGTACCAGTAGACGTGCAAACAGGTCTTTGTCTGTACCGGCTTTGAAATGCCATTCGGATTTGCGCAGCCCGACCACGCTGCCAAACATGTTGTGAACCCCCAAACTCAGCAACATATGCGCGTGGGTCTTCAATTTTGCCAGATTGATCACATAATCGGCTTCCAGCACTTCCTTGGCGAGTTTGATAATGCCAAATGGTTCTCCGATATCAACTTCTGTCGACTCTCTGAAGGGTCTGAAAACCACATCCAGACCTGCCAGCGCCTGAATATACCCGCCCTTGGAGAGTATCTGCTCAAATGAACTCGCCGGAGGGCTATCCGAAATCACCGGCCGAAAGCCTTTTTCGATCACATATTCAGCCACATGGCGTACAATCATGGGATGGGTGTTCACAGCCAAATCAGGGCCTGCCGGCAGGAGCAGGTTGGGCTTGATGATTATACTGGAATCTGACCGTATCGAATGGCCTCCCATGGCGTCCATCATGCCAAAAACGGTCTTTCTCAGGTCAGGATCATCATAGTGGCAATGTTGAAAATATACGTCAACCATGATTAATAATTAACTTGAGCTGTTATGGAAAATGACGTTTCCGTAAGACAATCGAATTAGCACTTGATCAATTATGATACAATACAACGATCAATTTTTCGTTCAAAATACAAGCTATCTCAAAACAAATAAAATCCATCTGACGGAATGGCAGAGCGGCTCAAAATTCTCATATATTGCGTGGACGCTATCTATTCTATCTGCCCGGTCCCATGCCAGAGGGCCTAATCTTTATTTTGAGATAGGTAGTTATTATGCTTAGACCTCAATATCAAGCTCTATATCATATCAGCGGCCGATAGCAGAATCCGCGGTATGAAGGGCGATAGCACCATAGAAATTTAAATGACAGCAAAACGCATCCATTGGGGTAACGGATCTGATCATCCATATCGAAATCGGTTTTTTCAGACTTACAATTCGATACCGATTTCGATATTGACTGTTGCAGCTTGTTCGCGTTAGGAAATCAAATGTCAGACCATCAGCCAAGCCAAAGGCGTATTAAACGGCAGATCATCGCCCGAACCCAAACTTTTTTCGCAGTTACACTGCCTGGGATAGAATCCGTTTGTTATAATGAAATCAAATCTTTACCGATCGAACACACCGGTGCGAAAGTGTTGCCCGGCGGCGTTGAATTTAAAGGCCGTCTGACAAGCTGCTATGTCGCCAATCTCTACCTGCGGACCGCCAGCCGCATCCTGATGCGGCTAATTGAATTTAAAGCTACCAATTTTCGCCAGCTTGAAACCAAAGCCAAGCAAATTCCATGGGAGCTTTATCTAGCCCCAAAAATTGAACGCGTTTTCAGTGTTAAAAGCATGCGTTCCCGACTGGTGCACACCGCAGCTATTTCTGAGCATCTGGAAAACGCTATCCGGCAACGAATGCCCTCGTCCGCAGCAGAAAGGCCGGATAAAGCCTGCCCCCTCAACCGTCAGCGCATATTTGTACGTATCGTCAATGACCGGGTGGTGATTTCCCTGGACAGCAGCGGCCCGCTCCTATTTAAACGCGGATTGAAGCTCGATGTGGGGCCGGCACCGATTCGTGAGACCCTGGCGGCAGCCATGCTTATATTGGCCGGTTATGACGGTTCCCAGATTCTTTTGGATCCCATGTGCGGGTCCGGAAGTTTTAGTCTGGAGGCCGCCATGATTGCCCGCAACATCCCTGCTGGTATGTATCGCCAATTTGCCTTTATGAACTGGCCGGCCTTTCGGGAGGCCCATTGGCGTCACCTTAATAAAGCCGCCATGAACCGGATTCGACCACTACATGCGGCTACAGTTTTTGCGTCAGATCTTGATGAAAAACGCGTAGCGGCTCTGAGAAAAATAGCCGGTCAATCAGACTTGTCCGAAATTATTCAGGTTGCCCATCAGGATTTTTTTAAACTCAATCCCCAAAAAATCACGGGCAAACCCGGGATCCTGGTTCTAAATCCTCCTTATGGCGTTCGTCTGCAAGCCAAAAACAAGCCCAAACAATTCTATGCAAAATTAGGTCAAAAACTGCTGTCAAATTACCGTGATTGGCAAGTTGCCCTGCTGGTAAAAGATCAAGCGATGAGTCGCCAATTTCCAAAAAAATTACAAAGGATTGCCATCAATCACGGCGGCATTGACTTGGTGCTGATTTATGGCGTATTAAAACCTTGATGGCTTCATAAAAAGTCCAATTTTCCGACTTCGCTCTTAGAGCTACGACGGGACAAGCTGCGTTGCACCTGACGTCTTGAACTTGAACCTTTTGATTTGCCATCCCAATTCTGACACTTTAAGAGTTCATCTTCGTAATCCGGGAAAAAGCCTTATGAAGGTATGGCCTAAAATCGCGCAATTTATAACCACCGATATCTGGCACATCGAATCCAAGAAAATATCCTGGAGCCGATCCTTCTTTCTGCGGCTACTCCGTATCATTATGCTTTCCGCCCGCGGCTTTAATGAAAACAGGATTCAACTGAGAGCCTCGGCGCTGACGTTCTACTCGCTATTGGCCATCGTACCGGTTTTGGCCATGGCCTTTTCCGTTGCCAAAGGCTTTGGCCTGGATGACCACTTGCAGGCTGAACTTCTCGCACGCTTCAGCGGTCAGCAGGAAGTTTTGCTTAAAGCCATGGACTTTGCCAAAAACCTGCTGGATAAAACACGCGGCGGCGTAATGGCAGGCATCGGCGTGGTGGTGCTGTATTGGGCCGTGATCAAAGTTCTGGGCCATATCGAACGCGCATTTAACGTTATCTGGAATGTTCCCAAATCCAGATCCCTGTGGCGCAAGTTCAGTGACTACCTAACCATCATGCTGATTTGCCCGCTACTGATCATCTTGTCCAGCAGCGCCACCGTATTTATCAAGACCCAGATTACGTTGATCGTCGACAAAATCGCCTTGCTCGGTTTTTTTAGTCCCTTGATCTATGTGGGATTCAAGTTGATTCCCTATGTATTGATCTGGTTGCTATTTACCCTCACCTATTTGATGATGCCCAATACCAAGGTAAAAATAAGCGCCGGTCTGGTGGCAGGCATTGTAGCCGGCACGATTTACCAGCTTTTACAACTGGTATACATCAACTTTCAGTTTCTACTGGCCAATTACAACGCCATATATGGCAGTTTTGCGGCCCTGCCGCTGTTTCTGATCTGGCTGCAGGCCAGTTGGTTGATCGTTCTTATGGGAGCTCAGATTGCCTACGCCTACCAAAACAAGGAATCGTACGAATTCGAACAGGTCACCCGTCAAATCAGCCCGGCCATTAAAAAACAGCTGGCACTTCGGGTAACACATCTACTGGTCACCATATTCGCTCGCGCTGAAAAGCCGTATACCGCCCGACAGATAGCGACCGCTCTCGAAATCCCGTTTCGCCTGATTCAAACAACCCTGATGGACTTGCTGGCAACCCAAATAGTATCTGAAACCGAGTCGGAAATCCCGGAAGAACCGGCCTACCAGCCGGCGCTTGATATCAATCTATTGACCATCGGCTATGTAACCGATGCATTGGACAAAATTGGTGTCAACCAGCTGGATCTCCCCGCAAACCAAACCTCCGGAACGATTGTGCATGCCATGGAGCAGTTTCAAAACGCCATCGACCATCACCCGGAAAACCGATTGCTCAAGGATATTTAAACATGAAAGTTATAAAAATCGGTGGCGGATGCCTCAACGGCATTCAAAACATTCAGCGTATTATCACCTTGGTGTCCCAGCGGTGCCGGGGCGATTGTTTGGTTGTTTCGGCCTTAAATGGGGTCACGGATCAATTGATTACGGGAATGGACCAAGCCCTGGCAACTGAGGAAGCCATCCCCAGGATTATCGCGACATTGACGCAAGAGCATCATGAAATTGGCGATAAGTTGTTGCCGGCGGGAACCTGCATTGAAAGTTTCAGAAGCGGTTTGACCGCCAGCATGAAAGAACTTGAGCGCTTACTCTATGGACTCAATTTCACCCGCGAGGTCACGACCCGTATGCGTGATATTATTTCCAGCTTTGGCGAACGTTTCAGCGCACAGCTGGTGACGGCCCTGCTATGTGCCCAACAATTGAAAGCTGAAACCCTGATGCCCCATCAAATTGGACTGATAACCGATGGAAAATACGGCGATGCCACCGCCAATATGCGTATGTCCGCCAAAAACCTAAAGCGACACATCCTGCCGGCGCTTAAAAAGAACGGTATCGCCGTAGTGCCTGGCTTCTATGGCATCAGTCAACAAGGCGAGATTACGACCTTCGGGCGCGGTGGCAGCGATTATGCCGCAGCCGTTGTCACGTCTGCACTTGAGGCCGATCAGCTTGAAATATGGAAAGATGTAGATGGTTTCATGAGCGCCGATCCGCGTATGGTTCCCGAAGCCGAATTGATTCCCAGCCTGTCCTACGGCGAAGCGGCAGAACTTTCCTATTTCGGGGCCAAAATACTGCACCCCCGGACCGTCGAACCCATTCGCCAGAAGAAAATACCGATTGTCATTAAAAATACGCTGGCCCCGGATAGTCCCGGAAGCCTCATCAGCAGCAAAAGCCCCCGTTTCCGGAACATTATCAAGAGCGTCGCCCATGATACCGACATTGGAATTCTGAAAGTTCATGCCTCGGGGGTTGGCGCCCGTCCGGGTATCCTGGCCGATGTCGCTGGTCAAATTACCGATTCCGGCATCAATATCAAGTCGGTGGTGACATCCCAAACCTGTATCAGTCTGCTTTTTTCTAAAAAGGACGTTGAAAAAGCCCGGCTGGCCCTCCAAGATCTGAAGCCGCGACCCTATCGGCGTGTTGAAAAACTGGAGCATGTGGCCTTGATCGGTATTGTCGGCCAGGGACTCATCAAAAAAAAAGGCATTGCCGCCCGCTGCTTTACCGCCGTTGCCGATTGTAACGTCAATGTCGAAATGATTTCTTTTGGGCCGTCCCCGGCTGCCCTTTATTTTCTGGTAACAATGGCTGATCTGCCCAAAGCTGTCACTGCCATTCACAGCACTTTTTTTTCGGATCCGCGTTGTGTCCTGTGAAGTTCTCCGCAGGTTGCCTAGAATTAATAACCGATCGCTTCAATAAAACACCCCCACCAGGGATCTATCCCGGAACCATGATCCGAACTGAAGACAATCGTATAGGCTTCATCACCATTGCTGGTATCGTTTAGATTTGAATTGAATACATTGTCATTGCTGTCCTGCTCCGGAATAGTTCCATTCGTCTCGTACAACCGGGCAATGGCTCTTTCTGAATCGACCTCAACAATTGTGATGTTCAAATGCGTCGCTTTTGCCTCACCGGCGTCGATTTGGTAAACGCCCAAATATCGAATCACGCTCAAATGGTGGGTATGGCCACAAAAAAACGCTTGAACACGATTGCCAGCCAGAATCGACCAAAACAGGTCCCGCATGGTCGGATCTATATCGAGTGAATTGCCAACGTGTCTGTCCATGGGAAATGCCGGCTCGTGTCCGAAAACGAATTTAAACGGCTGCTGAGATGCAGCCAAATTTTCATCAATCCAATTTAACTGTTCCGTTGTGTAGCCGCCTTTTGGATATTGATGATACTGATTGGTAATAACCATGTGAATTGAGCCTATATCAAAAGAAAAAATAGTCCCACGCGGAGCACCGGGCTGTCCATTTTCCGGATAATTCGGGCCAATGTAAGCCTGAAAGAAAGGATCCCCCGCCGGCGGTGTGTCGTGGTTGCCCATGACGAAATACAGATTCTGATTCTCAGGCAGGACATCTTCACGAACTTCAAATCCCCACATGGCATAATAGTCTCGATAAGCTTGGGATAAGGGATCAAAATCCCCGACTACGATCAGAAAATCTACCGCTTGTGAATATATAAATTCCAAGGCCGTATCCAAGCCGTCAAAATTATCCCGATGGTCTGCAATCACCGCAAATTTTACGGCATCATCATCGGCAATGGCAAGCGAGCAAACGACCAGTACCCAAACGCAAGCCATTAAAGCAATCAACCCAAAGGCACCCTGTCTTTTTAATTTTTCCATGGGCCACCTCATTTGAATTTGTACGGTCGGCGGGGAATTGCGCCAAATTCCGGATTTATCCGGCGCGGCAATTACCCCGCCCATCGATTCACAGCCGCCCCAAACGACTGCGAACGTTTTTTCTTCAAAGCCGCGTCTAGTACGAAATCAACTCGGCTTCCTCATCAATGGCCAGGCCAATGCCGCGGACATAGACCTTGTCATCGGTCTCGGCATCTTCCAAAGGGTTGCAGTCTTCTACGGTCATGGTGTCGTCAAAAAAGCCGGCGGGCACATCGATGGCTTCACCAAACGCAACGATTTCGCCCATATCTTCGGCCGCCCCGGGGGCATATTCCTGATAATAGGCATCCCCAACCTGGGGATTCGCCGGCATCAAAATTCCGGGCAGGTATCCGTTCTCTCCGGCGCGCCAGGCACCCTCATGAGCAACAATATCGCCATCTTCGTAATCATCCACATCTTCACCAAAGTAGCACACAGTCCCGTCTGCGGCCTGGGCAACTCCTTCAAGCGTTTGACTTCTTTTCGTGATAACCCGGTTAACACGGAAACACGTGAGGTGGACTGCTTTTTGCCTGTGATGGTAAAATCTGTCATGGCCACATCCACATAGACCCATTTTATCCAGTCCGCCAGGGTACCGTAGGATACGCCCTTTCTGAGCAACAGCCGCACCAGGGGCCTTAATAGCCGCAGAACGGCGGATGACAATGATTTCAAGTGGTTGGTATTCATTTCTGTCAGATTTCTACAGCGTTTGGACCTTTATTAAAATTCATTATTTGGGATTATATTCCCAAAACTGAGCTTTGTCAACAAAAATTATAAACCTTAAGCTATTTCATGCCTTTGCTTTGACAAAGCCGCTTTGATCTGATAACGGTATCTCTGTTCGCGATCAGCATTTCGCGCTGAGATTGTCAATATTTTTAAACGGCTATGGTCGGGCACAGATCGCTTACCAACCAAGCCCATCCACCCCAAAACAAGGTGCTGTAAATATTACCACGCACCGCTTTTAGAAAGGAAGGAGGTACACATGAAGCATAAACGGATTTTTGGCTTTTTGTCGCTCTGTTTAGTTTTACTCTTCATCATCGCAGCCATGCCGGGCTCCGCCCTCAGCAAGACGCTGGTATTTGGTCGTGGCGGGGACAGCGTCGGACTCGATCCGGCCTATGAAACCGATGGCAACTCTTTTATGGTTTGTGACAACATTTATGAGGCATTGGTAGCCTATGCCGATGAAAGCACTGCGTTGATACCCGGTTTGGCCAAATCCTGGGACATCTCCTCGGATGGCCTTACCTATACCTTTCATCTGCAAAAAGGCGTCAAGTTTCACGATGGCACAACCATGGACGCAAACGCCGTTGTATTCTCCATCGGTCGTATGATGAAAACCCCGAACGTAAAGTTTATGGGTCAGGGTTGGAAAATTCCGGCCCAGGAAAGACCACCGGAGTACTGGGTATCCATGGAGATGGACGATACCATCGGCAGCATCGAAGCTGTAGACAAATATACGGTGGTATTTAAGCTAAAAAGAGTCGAAGCACCATTCTTGGCCAACATGGGTATGGATTTCGCCGACATCATCAGCCCAACGGCCTTTTTGAAAAATCCCAAGGAATTTTTGAGAAATCCGGTGGGAACCGGTCCTTTTAAATTCGTCCGGTGGGTCAAAGACGACCGTATTATCCTGGAAAAATTCGATGACTACTGGGACAAATCCGGCGGGCCTTACCTGGACAAACTGGTCTTCCGCTCCATTCCGGAAAACTCGGTTCGTTTTCTGGAACTGAAAACCGGCAACATCCATATTTGCCAGTTCCCCAACCCGGCCGATATCGATCTGGCCAGAAAAGACAAAAACCTGATTCTGCCCACCCAACCGGGCATGAATGTTGGCTACCTGTCTTTCAACCACACCAAAGAGCCCTGGAAGAGCAATGTCGATCTACGTAAAGCTGTCGCGCATGCCATCAATCGCAAAGCCATCGTGGACAACATTTATCAAGGTATGGGCCAAGTTGCCAAAAACCCGATTCCCCCGACCATGTGGGGTTACAACAAATCCATTCCCGGATTTGCCTACGATGTCGACCTGGCTAAAAAACTTCTGGCCAAGGCCGGCTTCCCCGGAGGCAAAGGCCTGGGCGAGATTACCCTGTGGTCCATGCCGGTACCGCGGCCCTATAACCCCGAAGGTCAGAAAATCGGTGTGGCCATGGCTGCCGACCTGAAAAAAATAGGCATCACCGCCCGCATCGTCAGCTATGACTGGGGTACCTATCTCAAACGGCAACGCGAACAACCGGAAGATATGGACCTGTTCCAGCTGGGATGGACCGGCGACAATGGCGATCCGGACAACTTCCTGGCAGTGCTGTTTGACGGTCTGGCCTCATCTTCCGTGCGGACCCAGTGGCATTCCGAGGCCTATCACAACCTGATGCTCAAAGGAAAACAGACGGTTGACCAGGGTATGCGCACCAAGATATACGAAGAAGCCCTGCAATTGCTGTTCGATGAGTGCCCGGTTATTCCGGTTGCCCATTCCACGGTTATCTGGCCGGCCCAGAAGAATGTGGTTAATTTCAAACTACATCCCACCGGATCAGTCCGGATGAAAAATGTGGACCTGAAATAAAACCGGTTATTGAATTTCATAACCAACAAAGAATTGGAGAGGGTCGCATCCGACCCTCTCCATCGCTTTAAGTTATAAGTTTTAAGCTCTAAGCTGCTTAGAGCTTAAAACTTATCGCTTACAAAATAATGCTGACCACTGAATATCTATGCTTGCCTACGCCATCAGACGCATACTGATTTTGATTCCCACAATTTTGGGCATGTCCATTATTGTCTTTTTTATGCTGCACATGACCCCGGGCGATCCCGCCGAACTGCTTTTGGGAGAACGGGCCACCGAAGAAGCCCTGCATGAAATCAGGGAACACCTGGGCTTGAACGAGCCGCTTTACATTCAGTACGGCATGTTTCTCAAGCGTCTGTCCAAAGGCGACCTGGGGGAAACCATCTGGACCCGCCAAAAAGTGTGGGTTGAAGTCAAACAGCGCTTCCCGGCCACCATCGAACTGGCCGTAGCCGCCCTCATGATCGCCTGCGTGTTCGGCATCACCTTCGGCATCATATCCGCCACCAAGCAATACTCCATATTCGATTATATCAGCATGCTGGGGGCCCTTACTGGGGTCAGTATGCCCATTTTCTGGTTGGGCCTGGTATTTATGCTGATCTTTTCCGTCAACCTGGGCTGGCTACCCTTATCCGGACGCCTGAGCGTCGATATCGATCTGCAAATCATTACCAATATCTATACCCTGGATGCCCTGCTGACGCGCAACTGGGCGGCATTGAAAGATGCGGTCTGGCATCTCATCATGCCGGCCGTTACCCTGAGCACCATCCCCATGGCCATCGTGGCCCGCATGACGCGCTCGGCCATGCTGGAGGTACTGCGTCAGGACTATATCAAAACCGCCAAGGCCAAAGGATTGTCGCAGTTCAAAGTGGTCTATAAACATGGCCTGCGCAATGCATTGATTCCCGTTATCACCACCGTGGGTATCCAATTCGGCGTCACCCTCGGCGGTGCTATTCTCACGGAATCAATTTTTGCATGGCCGGGGGTTGGCAAATGGATGTACGATGCAGTTAGCCAACGTGACTACATGGTCATTCAAGGCGGTACGCTTTTTATTGCTTCACTTTTCATCTTGATTAACCTGTGCGTGGATATTCTCTATGCCGTCATCAACCCGAGGATCAGTGTCCAGTAAACCCATGGTCGCCAAAACCCAAAGAAAAAATCCCGAAGATCGTCATCCTTTCCTGGAACAATTGTCCCAGCTTTGGCGGAATAAAACCGCCATCGCCGGTATGGCGATTGTATCTTTTTTCGTCATTATCGCCATTTTTGCGCCCCAGCTGAGTCCCTATGATCCCAACGAAACGTCACTCTACGATCAGCTTAAGCCCCCCTTGTGGCATGAAAACGGGTCAACCACAAATATCCTGGGGACCGATGATCTGGGTCGCGACATTCTTTCCCGGCTCATTTACGGTGCGCGGGTTAGCCTCCTGGTATCGGTTTTCAGCGTCGGGCTGGCGTTTTCAGTGGGAACACTTTTGGGATCATTGGCCGGTTATTACAAGGGCAAGCTGGATAGTGTCATCATGCGCATCATGGACATCATCCTGGCCTTTCCTTACCTGCTACTGGCCATCGTGGTCGTGGCCTACCTGGGCCCCAACCTGCGCAATGCCATGCTGGCCATCGGAATAACCTATATACCGCGGTTCGCACGTATCGTCCGGGGCAGTGTGCTGGAAGAATGCGGCAAGGATTATGTCACGGCGGCTCGCTCCATCGGCGCCCGTGATTTTCGCATCATTTTTCTGGCGATATTACCCAACTGTCTAGGGCCGCTCATTGTCCAAACGACCCTGTCATTTGCATCCGCGATCCTCGATGCGGCGGCCTTAAGTTTTTTGGGACTGGGCGCCCAACCACCCACGCCGGAATGGGGCGCCATGATCGCACGCAGCCGGGCCTTGATACTGCGGGCGTCCTGGGTCATGACTTTTCCGGGCATCGCCATATTACTGGCGGTACTCGGATTTAACCTTTTTGGAGATGGACTTAGGGATGCGTTGGACCCCCGTCTAAGAGACTGATTCGAATGCCGGATAACACTTTACTTGATATCGTACATCTGCAAACCCACTTTTTTATTAGAGGGCAGGTGGCCAAAGCCGTCGATGACGTCAATTTTAAAATCAAATCCGGTCAGACTTTAGGGCTGGTGGGAGAATCCGGATGCGGCAAATCCGTAACGGCCCATTCCATCATTCAATTGATTCCCGACCCGCCCGGGAAAATAGTGGGCGGGCAAATACATTTTAATGGAGATGATCTACTCACCTTTTCCAAAAAGCAGATGCGTAAAATTCGGGGCAATCAGATCTCCATGATTTTTCAGGAACCGATGACATCACTCAATCCTGTTTTTTCGGTGGGAGACCAGGTAGGAGAGGTGATTCGGCTCCATCAGAAATTATCAGCCAAGGAAACCCGGGAAAGGGTTGTGGATATGTTTCATCGGGTGGGCATTCCGGCGGCGGAACAGCGCCTGGATGAATATCCGCATCAGATGAGCGGTGGGATGCGACAACGGGTTATGATTGCTATGGCATTGGCCTGCAATCCCAAGTTGATGATTGCCGATGAGCCCACCACGGCACTGGATGTGACCATACAAGCTCAGATCCTGGACCTCATGAACAAGCTCAAAGACGATACCGGCGCATCGATTCTATTTATCACCCATGATCTGGGGGTCATCTCGGAGATGGCCCAGAATGTTGCCGTGATGTATGCCGGGCGTATTGTGGAATATGCCGATGTTAAAACATTATTTTTAGAGCCCAGGCATCCTTATACCATCGGCCTTTTGGAGTCGATCCCCATATTGGGTAAAAAGAAGATCGGCAATCGATTGTCCACAATTTCCGGCGTCGTACCGTCGTTGTTTAATCTGCCGGAGGGCTGCAGCTTCAGCGATCGCTGTCCGGATGTGTTTGCCGATTGCCACCAGATCTCCCCGGATCGATATGACGTGGGTGAAAACCACATGGCGAGGTGTTTAAAATATGCCTGATAGCGCAGCAGGGTCGACAACGCTTTTAAAAACCGAAGGTCTGGTAAAGTATTATCCGATCCTGGGGGGCGTATTTCTAAAAGAGGTCGCATCCGTCAAAGCAGTGGACGGTATCGATATAACCATCAACCGGGGCGAAACATTGGGGCTGGTCGGTGAGTCCGGTTGCGGCAAATCAACCCTGGGGCGTGCCATAATCCGTCTGGAAGAACCCACCGCCGGTGCAGTCTATTTCAATCAGGAGAACATTCTCGATTATAACCCGGAACAGGTCCGCAACCTGCGCAAAGAGATGCAGATCGTCTTCCAGGATCCCTTCTCTTCACTCAATCCCAGAAAATCGGTAGCGTATATCATCGGTGAGCCGCTCCTGGTTCACGGCGTTGGAAGCCGTAGCGAAAGAGATGCCAGGGTTTTAGAGCTTCTCGAAGTTGTGGGATTAAAAAAAGAGCATATGCGCCGCTACCCGCATCAGTTTTCCGGCGGGCAGCGTCAACGCATCGGCGTTGCCCGGGCACTGGCACTCAATCCCCAGCTAATCGTCTGCGATGAGGCGGTGTCGGCATTGGACGTATCCATTCAGGCCCAGGTTATCAATCTTTTTCAGGACCTTCAGGAAGAATTCAACCTGACCTATCTGTTTATATCTCACGACCTGAGTGTGGTCGAACACATCAGCGACCGGGTTGCGGTCATGTATCTGGGGAAAATTGTCGAGATCGCCGACAGTGATACGCTTTACCAAAGTCCCCTGCATCCCTATACCCAGGCGTTATTGTCCGCATCACCAACCACGGATCCAACCACCAAGCAAAAACGCATTATCCTGAGGGGTGACGTTCCCAGTCCCATCGATCCGCCGCCTGGCTGCCGCTTTCACACCCGCTGCCTCTATGTTCAGGATATCTGCAAGACCGAAGAACCACCTCTTAAGGAAATTCAAACCGGTCACCTGGCCGCCTGCCACTTTGCTGGAAACCTCAAGTAGCAAATGCGGTTTTAGATTTGCATCCAAAATTAAGCTTTGACTTCCCAACCCGGATTAACCGGAAATAACAAAAGACAAGCACCAATTATCAAATGGTTCGACAAGCTCACCACCCTGAGCAAAGTCGAAGGGTAAAACCCAAATCACAATACCCAAATTTCCAATAGGCGGTCAGCTGTTTGGAATTTTAATATTGTAATTTATTTGTTTTTTGAAATTTGGGATTTCATCAACGTTCGGATTATTTAATGGTTGAGATTTGTGATTTCATGATGGTTGGTATAAAATCCGAATTAAGATTGACGGAGGGACTGAATATCTTCAATATTCGACTGGAGCACGGCCTGGGCGTCTTGGTCGGTTATTTGATGAGGAAGTTTTTGTGTTGCCAAATCTACGGCCTGATCCACGATTTCATTGCGCAGATTCTGACGGGCCGTTATGATTTCAAAAGCCATTCTGCGTTTGGCACTTTCCAATAGCAAGCGGCTTTCCTTGTGGGCATCTTCAATTATTCTCTGCTTTTTCAGCTTTCCATGAGAGATGATTCTTTCTTCGATGGCCTTGAAGCGTTCGCGGCTATCGGCCTGCTGCGCTTCCAATTCTCTTACCTGGGCCGCAATGGCCTCCTTTTCAGCTTCAACACTCTGGATCTGCTTTTCTATTTGACCCGCCTGTCCTTTTAGAAAGGAGACCAGCGGCTTGCGAGCGTATTTAAAAAACAGAATTACGAGGATACCAAAATTCAACCACCGCATCACCAGATCATAAGTCGGTCGCCATCCGGTGGCGGCATCAGCACCCAAAGCATCCGCAAGTCCGATCCCGAAAAACAAGAAAATGGTCCCAGCGCCAATCGACTTCCAACAGGTGATCTGCGCCTTTTTCATGTAGTCACCTTTCGGTTTAGAACCTTTTCCATAATGGTCAGCGATAATGATTGGGCTTCAGCCTGTGCACTGTTCATGGCCTTTGCCAATTCCTTGTCAATTTCGTTTTGGGATTGCCGTTTTTGGGCGGCGATATCTTCCCTGGCGGCATTGATTATTTCATGGGCCTCCTGATTACCCAGACTCTCCATTTGAGCCACAACATTTAAGGCCGCCTGCCGAATCTCTTGCTCCTCTTTCCGAGTGGTAACCTCAATCTCATCGACGCGCTTGTGGGCTTGGATTGTATCTTGCTGAATCTTACGGATATAATCATCCCGCTCGGACATGGTTTCCCGCAAGGGACGTATCATGATCCGATTGATGATAAACAGGAAAATCAGAAAGGATATCAGCTGAACCACCAGGGTTTCATTGATGCTGATCAATGCTATGTTGCTAATTATTTCCATACGAAAAATTGTTTATGACTCAGGATGATTCCCTTAGAAACCCAACCTCTGCGTTGTGCTTCTTACCTTAATCTGAAGGAAGTTTCCTTCAAGATTAAGTCCGCAATACATGCAACGTACGATTAGCTCGCCTCATGATTACAAAACTTGAATGCCTTGATATTGAACTTTTTATGAAACCGTCTTTCCCCGATCTGGCAGGAATTCAACGAGAACGATGAATTCACACAACACAAATTCATCCGTTATTAGGCTTGGAGAAGAGTCGATAATATTCTCCCTTAATCCTTATCACGAAAAAACCCGTAAAAAAGAATTAAAGCCCAGTTGCAAAATCAACATTAATTAACGACAAATAAAAGCAATAATGCGATAACCAGCGAATAAATACCGGTTGATTCGGATACGGCCTGCCCCACCAGCATGGTTCGGGTCAATAGTCCGGCCTCACGGGGATTCTTCCCAATCGCTTCACATGCCTTGGATGCCACCATGCCTTCGCCGACGCCCGGGCCAATTGCTCCCAGCCCCATGGAAATACCTGCACCCAAAAAGGCCGCGGCTTTTACGATATCTGCACCTTCGATAGCCATTTTTTACCTCCTAAGATGAAATTGCTTCGCAATTTAATCGGCTGCGGCTTCGCCGCAAATATTTTTTAAATCTTTCATTCGTCCTTGTAGGACATAAATAAAATTATACACAATTTCTAACTTGGATCTATTTAAAACTTTGTAAAAGGTTCAAGTTCAAGGCGTCACGAGTTTCGTGTGTTGAGGCGCACTGCCTGTACGTTGAGACACAACGAAATAAAGTGCAACGCAGAAATTGAGCCTTTTACGAA
The DNA here is from genome assembly GCA_964452555.1 of uncultured Desulfobacterales bacterium. Taxonomy (GTDB): domain Bacteria; phylum Desulfobacterota; class Desulfobacteria; order Desulfobacterales; family B30-G6; genus B30-G6. Next base: position 75,364 of record CAYVMI010000013.1, on the reverse strand, counting down.
GTTTTTCAACTAAACTACGAAAATTAATACCAAAGCCACCACCATCGCATAAATCGCCGTCGACTGCGACACCGCCTGTCCCACCAGCATAATCCGCATGAGGTCGCCGGCATGCTTCACATTGCGTGCAACCCATCTAACAGCCCCTTCGGCTGCTTTCCCGTTACCGATTCCCGGACCGATCCCGCCAAAACCCATGCATAGCCCTGCTCCCAGCAAAGCCATGGATGCCTGCAAGGTGAATGATTCTGGAAACGATTTAAACAGGAGGATGAAACTGACCAGCAAACCGAAAATGGACGGTGTCTGGGCCACGGCCTGTCCCACCAGCATGGTCGTGGTCACATTATTAACCGCTTCCGGATTTCTGGCAATGCCCTCACAGCTGGCGCCGGCAGCCAACCCCCCGCCGTAGCCGGAACCAATCGCCGCCAAGCCGGTACTCAACCCGGCACCAATTAATGCAGCCCAGGTGGGTGCCAGCGGCATGTGGGTAAAATCGATAAAAAGCAGCATGAGCGCCACCACCATCGAAAATATGGCCGGCGTCTGACATACAGCCGATCCGATCAGCATATTGGTTGTCAGGCGGGAAGCGATTGACGGTTGTCGTGAGATGCCCTGGCAGGCCTGGCCGCCTGGAAACCCGGCCCCGACACCGGACCCCACCGCGCCGAAACCCATACAGAGCCCGGCACCAAAAAGAGCCGCACCCTTGAGCAGGTGGTCTGTTGGCACATCCAGAAACAGCAACAAAATTGCGATAACCAGAGCAAAGATGGAAGCCGATTCAGCCACGGCCTGTCCCACCAGCATATTTTTGAATATATCACCCGAAAGTTCCGGTTTTCGGGAAACGGCGATGTTGGCTTCAGCGGCGGTATATCCTTCCCCAATTGCGGCACCCATGGCGCCCAGTCCCATGGCTACCCCGGCTCCGGCAAATGCGCACAATCTGATAAGTGATTCCACCTCAATAATCATGATGCTATTTCACCTGCACCGAAATATACACAACGGTCAACATGGTAAAAACAAAGGCCTGAATCGTGCCCACAAACAATCCAAAAAAAGCATTCAACAATGGTGGCAGCAAGACACTGTAAGTCAGGTAAGATACCACCAGTATTATAATCGAACCGCCCATGACATTTCCAAACAACCGGAATGAGATCGAAACGATTTTAGCCAATTCGCCGATCACGTTTAAGGGCATCATGAAGAACATGGGTTCAAAATATTCCTTGGCATAGGCTTTGAAGCCCTTGGACTTGATACCGGCGGCATGTGCGATTACAAATCCCAGGATACCCAGACTCAGGGGTGTATTCAAATCTTTGGTGGGTTCTTCTAAATAGGGTATAATGCCGAGCCAGTTGGCCAACACCAAAAACATAAACAGGGCACAAACCAGCGGGCCGTATTTCTTGGCCATCTGTTTATCCAGCGCATCTTCGGTGATCTGATAAAACTGACCCACAAATAGTTCACCGAATATTTGCATGACCCGTGGATTGATCGCCCGCTTACGGGTCGACAAAAAGCCCACCAGAATCAGAATAATGATCACAATCCAAGTCATCAAAATGACTTCCAGATTCAAGGTGATCTGGTAATCACCGATCGGAATGATCAACTGATGAATTTTACCCAGTTCTCCCATATCGATCCTACCACTAAACTCCTTGGGTTCGACCGGAAAATATTAAGCGATACAGATGTTCGCCCATAATCACAATCTGCACCATAAAGATTCCGAATACCGCAGCCATAAAATTATAATTCGGTAGTTTGACGGCTGTTAAAAGGGGAATCGCCAACAGGATGTATCGGAACAGAATCGAACCGAAAGAAATCAGAACCGACCGACGCCGAGACGGAGCAAACAGCAAGGGTAGAATTTGCCCCATGAGGACAAAATTAAAAACCGAAAAAAGCGTTCCCAGAATCAGGCCCTTGGCAAGTGTCTTTTGGCCCAGTACCACCAACAGCAATCCGATCACGACAGCTGTTGCCAGTGCTCTGGATCCGAATTTTTTCTGTGTATCACGAATGGCTTCCACGATTCTCATCCGGGTGATCTCTGCTTTTGGGTTCAATGATCTCCATGATCTGGCGATAAACCACGTTGGCACCCCCCGCGATTCCCAGAAGAATGAAAATAACCGTAAACACGCCCCGAAAACCGAACCAGCGGTCTAACCAAAGACCCACATAAAAACAGAAACCGATGCAACCGGCCATGGTCAGTCCGATCTGCATGACTATGGACAGATTCTCTGCCCAGGCCCGATGCTTTTTGTATTCAAGACTCATGCTATCCCCCGGCATGTAGTTAGTGCCCATCCATAAATGTCCAAGCTGCCCGATGTCGGCGATCTCAAAACAAATTTGCCTATTTCTTAACGGACACTAGTCAAACCCATGCTCCGGGATCAAAAAGCAAGGTCTTCGTTAACATACATATCCGAAATTGCAATGATTATTTTCTCGTTTTTTTATTGGTTCGTTGAATTCTATTGAAACTTCACAAAGGATGTGCTTTCAATGGCTCGTCTTTATCTAGATGATTATGATGGTGCCGCTTGATGCCTGCGTACTTCGAAATCGATGACCACTAACTAAGGGGAATAAAACGAACCCGACATGTTTATATTACGACAGCCTATATCTGGGACTTCAAAATGATATTCGTGTCGAGTGTAAAATGAACCCTTTAGTAACTTATAGTCGCTTTAAAAACTGATACTATAAGGAAAGGTGATTGTAAATGCGTTTCCCCAGAATATTGGCCGTCCTAGTCCTCTTGTTCATTTGTCTAATGTGGAGCCCAACGGTATTTGCTGGAACATCAGCATCAGATAGCCATGAATCCGGGCACACCACCACACACGAAACCAGCCATGACAACGGCCATGCGTCAACCGATTCCGGACACCACGGGCATGCCAGTTTAGGCGAAACCCTGCCCCTGTGGAGTTGTATCCCTTTTGCCTGTATGCTGCTATCCATTGCCCTGATGCCGCTATTGCTGCCGAATTTCTGGCATCATCATTTTGGTAAGGTTTCCGCTTTTTGGGCCGCCTCCCTGGGAATCCCCTTCCTGTGGTTTTTCCGAGGAGACGCCGTGTACGAGATATTACATATCATCCTGGCTGATTATGTACCCTTTATTATCCTGCTTTGGTCACTTTATACCGTATCAGGGGGCATCCTGCTACGTGGATCCCTACGCGGCACACCGATTGTGAATACAACCATACTGATCATTGGTGCCCTGCTGGCCTCATGGATGGGTACCACCGGTGCGGCCATGCTATTGATTCGCCCTTTTCTTAGGGCCAATAATTACCGCAAGAATAGAACCTTCATGGTTGTTTTTTTCATCTTCCTGGTGGCCAACGTCGGTGGTTCCCTGACGCCCTTAGGCGATCCCCCCCTATTTCTGGGTTACCTGCATGGCGTATCCTTTTTCTGGACCTTTAAAATCATGCCCCATATGCTGGTGGTGGCGGTTCTCCTGCTAATTGTCTATTTTTTTTCTGGACTCCTATTTTTATCGTAAAGAGAAAGCAACAGTCCCCAAAGAAGAAGCCAAAGAAGCACTTAAACTCGAGGGCACCTATAATTTTCTATTTCTCGCCGGCATTGTGGGTTCGGTCTTGATGAGTGGTATGGTCGATCTGGGAGAATTAACCACCCTAGGGATTCATCGTGCAATTCAGGATTGGCTGCGGGACGGCCTTCTGGTTTTGCTGGGCGTTGGATCCTTAATCGCGACGCCGATTCAGCTTCGAGAGGACAATGATTTCACCTGGTTCCCCATCATTGAGGTGGCCTACCTTTTTATCGGCATATTCATTACCATGATACCCTGTCTGCTGATTCTAAAGGCTGGCACTCAGGGCCAGCTGGCCTTTTTGATTAATATGGTTAAAGAACCCGTTCATTATTTTTGGGTTACTGGGCTCCTTTCCAGTTTCCTGGATAATGCCCCTACTTATCTGACCTTTTTTAACACCGCTCTGGGCAGTTTCTACTCCGGCCTCACGGAAAGTCAGGCTGTGCCTTTACTGATGACTGAAAATGCCATTTATTTAAAGGCCATATCCGCTGGAGCCGTATTCTTTGGCGCTTGCAGCTACATCGGGAACGCGCCCAATTTCATGGTTCGTTCCATCGCCGAGGAATCGGGAACCCCGATGCCGAGTTTCTTCGGCTATATCTTAAAATACGCCGTGGTGTTCCTGGTCCCCATTTTTGTAATTGTCTCCTTTATTTTCTTTTAAAAGGAATTGCTGCATTTATGCTATATCAATTGGAAAAAGCGCAGATAGCTATTGTCGGAGGGGGACGCTTCTGCTTGGCACTGCTCAAAAATATATTTGCCCAAAGCAACAATGCCAACAGTCCACGGGTAATCGGTGTTGCGGATTTAAATCCGGAAGCGGTTGGCATCGTTCACGCGCGCCAAATGGGTATTTACACCACCACCGACTATCGGGAGTTGTTCACACTCGATAAACTGAATTTAATAATCGAACTGACAAAAGATATCAACCTGGGAGAAGACATCATCTTGTCGAAACCTCCCGGGGTCACGTTTATTGATTTTTTTGAGGCCCGTACACTGTTGCAGCAGCTCTCCATTAAAGTCAAAAAAGAGGAACTGATTCAACAGTTCAAGGAGGCGCCAGAGAACGGCACTCAATTTGAAAAACTGTTTGGGCAATTTTATGATGCGACAATCCAATTAATTAAGGAACAGGATTTATTCACCCAAACCAACCGCAAAGAACTGCTGAGTGGTCAAAAGGCCCTTTTCCAGGCCATCCAGGGGAGTACCATTCCCACATTTTTAATCAATAAAAAGCATGAGGTTACCCATTGGAATCGGGCCTGTGAGAAACTGACCGGTTACTCGGCCGATCAAATAGTCGGGACCCAGGATCAATGGAAACCCTTTCGGTCCAAAAAACGTCCCATTATGGCTGACCTGATTATGGACGGCGTTAAAGAAGAGGAAGTCTGGCGATATTACGGTACCAAATGGAAAAAATCAGATCTGATTGAAGGCGCCTTTGAAGCCGAAGAATATTTTGAGCATCTCGGCGATGATGGCAAATGGCTGTTTTTCACGGCAGCCCCCATCAAAAACGCCCATGGTGATATAATCGGTGCCATTGAAACGCTACAGGATAAAACAGAAGAAAAAATGCGTCAGGAAGAACGCAAGCAGCACAATGCGACCCTAAGGGAAAAGACCCAGGCCATTACTGCCAGCCAGCAAATCATGTCACAGATTATTCAAGGCAGTACGATTCCGACGTTTGTCATCGATGTCGATCACGTACTCACCCACTGGAACAAAGCTCTCGAAAATCTTACCGGACTCGCTTCTCATGATATGGTCGGCACCAAGGATCAGTGGAAATCATTTTATGATCGCCAACGGCCTTCCATGGCGGACGTGATTCTGGACCAGGTTACCGAAAGGGAGATTCAAGACCTATATGGAACCAAATGGAAAAAATCAGCCCTTTTGGAAGAAGCCTATGAAGCCGAGGTCTTTTTCCCAAATCTGGGCGAGGGCGGCAAATGGTGCTTTTTTACAGCCGCACCCCTTAGGTCTCCTGAGGGAGAAATAATTGGCGCCATTGAAACCATCTGGGATAAAACCGAAGAAAAAAAGGCTCAGGCCGAGCGGGAGAGAAAAAATGCTGAGCTGGCATTGAGAGCCAAAGAACTCAAGGCCAGCCAAAAAACCATGGCCGAAATCATAAAAGGCAGTACGATACCGACCTTTGTGATCGACAAGAATCATATTGTCACCCATTGGAATCGAGCCTGTGAGAATCTGACCGGCTACAGTGCTAAAGAAATCATCGGCACCGACCATCATTGGAAACCTTCCTACAAGGAGAAACGGCCCACCATGGCCGACCTTGTTTTGGACAGAGCCAGCGAGGAAGAATTCTGGCGTCTATATGGCACGCATTGGAAAAAATCGGATCTGATTGAAGGGGCCTATGAAGCTACAGAGCATTTCGGTCGCAAGGAAAAAAAGAAATGGATCTTCTTCACGGCTGCGCCTTTAAAAGATCCGGATGGCGTTATGGTCGGCGCCATTGAAACCATCCTGGATCGCACGGATGAAAAACGTGCCGAGGAAGAACGCGAGAGACGCAACCGGGAACTGACAACTCTCTGCTCCATTTATGCTACCTTGAGTGCGCCGATTGATTTGGACGGCCGTATACGCAATGCCTTGCAAAAAGTGACCGACATATTTTCATTTGATACCATCTGCGTTTTTACTTTGGCCGACGACGGTCGATTTTATCTAAAGTACAGCCATGGTGCCAATGGCAACCTATGCGGCGAACATACGGTCAGCGAGCAACAAAGCATGGTGTTCAAAGTCGCCCAAACGAACCAATTTGAGGTTTTTGAAGATATCAACCAGATTCAAAATGACGAAATCGTCGTACTCAGAGAGGACGGCTTCCAGTCCCTCGCCTATATCCCCCTGGTTGATAAAGAGAAAAAGGCCTTTGGTGTCATACGCGCCGGCAGTCGTGAGATAAAACGATACTCTAGGGAAGACCGCCAAGTACTGACCCTGTTCGGCAACCGTCTGAGTGCAGCCATTGAAAATTCGATTCTCCAGGAAGAAATCCAACGCAAAGCTAACTTTCAGTCCCGGCTGATCAGTTGTTCCAACAACGGCATCGTCGCCACTGATGCAAATTGGAACATCGTACTGTTCAATCCGGAAGCCGAAAGACTATTTGGATACAGCCGCTCTGAACTAGTGGATACCATTAACGCCAGGGAACTGCTGCCAGAAGAAATCATCCTATCTCTGGAAGAAAAGATAAGCATAAACGAACTGCGGCATTTGACCCTGTGGAAGGAATCGGCCATCATCAATCGCAATGGGGAACGAGTTCCGGTCAATTACTCGGCAACGCCCCTGTTTGAAAAAGGTCAGGAAATGGGCTGCGTGGTCTTTTTTCAAGATCTGACTGAAATTAAAAAACTTGAAAAAGAGTTGATCAATTCTGAACGCTTGGCTGCCATGGGTCAAACTGTGGCTGGTATGGCCCATGGTATCAAGAACATTTTGGCCGGGTTCAAAGGCGGACGCTATCTGGTAGATATCGGGATTGACAAAAATAACACCGATAAGCTAATTAATGGCTGGCAGATGATCAAGCGTAATATTGATCAAACATCCGATCTTGTTATGGATCTCTTGACCTTTTCCAAAGAAAGAGAGCCCGAATTCCAAGATTGCTTTCCCAATGAAATTGCCAATGATGTGTGCGAACTTGTAAAAGAGATTGCACATACCCATGGTATCGAAATTGTCAGAGCTTTTTCTGAAGATATCGGGGAAGTCAGCCTAGATCCCAATACGCTTCACCAGTGCCTTCTAAATTTGGTATCCAACGCTATCGATGCATGCATTTTCGACGACAATATCAATAAAAAATATGAAGTACATGTTTCGATGGCAATGGCTGATCCTGAGACCATTGTCGTAAAAATTTCGGATAATGGTGCTGGGATGTCCGATAGTGTCAAAGAAAAGCTTTTTTCATCCTTTTTCAGCACCAAAGGTGCCAAGGGAACCGGGCTAGGGCTGCTTGTCACCCGTAAGCTCATCGAAGAACATGATGGCAGCATTGTGGTTGAATCTGAACTGGCAATCGGCACGACCTTTACCATTACACTGCCATTTAAACCCAAGGGAAGTTAACCTGCTGAGGCCGGTCAGCTTTCCATCAAATTAGGGAATCATAGCGCTTGTTTGCGTAAAAACGCCGCTCCAGAATATATCGATAGGCATTGGGAGGCCTTACCATGAGCAAAAAAGTACTTGTTGTCGATGACGATCCGGATGTGAGATTGTTCAACGTGACCGTAGTGGAAGAAAACGGATACACACCCATTGAAGCACGCGATGGAGAGGAAGGCCTCAAGTTAGTGAAATCTGAAAGGCCCGACCTTGTCATATTGGATGTGCTCATGCCCAGGCAAAGTGGTATCCGGCTCTACCGAGAACTAAAAACCGATAAAGCACTCAGGCATGTTCAAGTTATTTTGCTCTCCGGGATTGCAAAAAAAACGTTTCTACGTTCGCAAAAAGCTCTTACGGAATTCGGCGGAGAATCTATTCCTGAACCGGAAATATATCTGGAAAAACCGGTTGAACCCGAAGAATTATCGGCCGCGATCAATCAATTTTTAGGTTAACCCAATAAAAACAGCGGTGAGTCTAGACTTCGCTTGGCATCATCGACGTATGCCAGCAGATAGCGGTCTGATGGGCGGCAGAAAGAAGGAACCCCAATAATGGAAATCCATAAAATATTATTTGTTACCAAATTTGAAGAACTCTGGTTTGATGCAGTTGAATCTTTAATGGATCTCAGAAAAGCTTCCCTGGATCACGTGGTGTTCCTCAACGTCATCCAAAGAGAAAAAGTGGCCCTGAGACGCGGTAAAGGATATCAGAAAAATGAAGAAGTCCGCTTAAGAGAGATGGCCAATATTCGATTTATTAACTGGGCCGAAACCCTGTTTGAAAGAGGGCTTGAGGTTGGTGCCTACATTGTCGTCGGCAGCCTCGTAAAGCAGATTACTACCGCCATTGATAAGGAAGGTATTGATCTCGTGGTTGTGGGTCATGAGAAAAAGGGCCGCATCGAACAATTATATTCATCTTCAGAAATATTGGAAATTATTCGGCGTTCACAAACACCCGTATTGGTGTATAAATATACATCCGACCAGACCATCGCAACAGACAAACCATTTGATCGACCGCTTCTGGCCACATGTTTCTCAGATACGGATAAAAAGGCCATCGACTATCTAATAAAGCTGAACAAGGTGATCAAAAAAGTTACCGTCGTGAATGTGGCCGATCCCAAGGCTTTGAAAAATGGATCTGCCATGGGGGTCCAGAAAACCAGGAAAGATATTCGCCGCAAGCTTGATGAATTGTGCGATCTTTTCATCGACGCGGGTATTGATGCATCGCCGGGTGTATATGTCGGAAATCCCGGCAAGGAGATCGTTACGGCTGCCAAAGAGTGTAATGCCAGCATGGTTGTTACCGGCATATCCACGCATTCATCTTTAAAAGAAAAACTGGTTGGGAGTACACCCCGATATTTGGCAGAAAAAACAGTTTTTCCCACTTTGCTCATACCGCCTGTGCAATAAGCAGCTATTGGAGGTAGACCATATGGCAGTTCTGACTATTTCAAGACAATTTGGTGCCGGGGGAATAACCCTCGGAAAAATGATTGCTGACAAGCTCGGATATACATTCGCAGACACCGAAATCATTCAGGAAATCGCCAAGGAAGCCAATGTATCACCCCAATGGGTGGAAGCCTTCGAAAAGGAAGCCGGTACCAAGCTGTCACGTGTGATCTCATCCATGGTCTCTCAGAAATGGATCGACCGCATTCTCAAGGACGAGCGCGGATACCTGGACGAACAGATCTATCTCGATTATTTAGTGTTGATTATCGCCAAGATGGCTGATGAGGATAATGTCGTTATTATCGGCCGCGGTAGTCAATATATTCTCAACGACCACCCAGATGCCTTTCACATACTGCTCGTGGATGAATTTGACAATCGTGTCAAATTCCTAGTTGACCGTTATAACATGACCCCCAAAAAAGCTACCCAGGTTGTCACCAACGAGGATAAACGACGTATCAATTTATATAGTAAACTCGGCAAGGTCGATTTCGACAATCCAAATCTATACCACCTGGTACTCAATATGAGCCGCATTGATTTAGAATTGGCCCATAGCCTGGTCTGTCAAATGATGGGTGCCTGACCCCGACCATATTATCTTGAAAATCATTTGTTGGTTAGCATAGCCGGTATATCCAGCCCGATGGATCTCCGTTCGCAACTTTGGTTTTATATTAGGGCTCTACTTGTTTACAAAATTTTGCAGTAGTCCATATGGGCGGTTCGCTTACAAGCCGGTGCTGTAGTCTATTTAGCGGTCAGGAAACTGTTTGAGTTTTTTAGAAGTCATAAGGTCGGACAGCCAATAGATTTTTTTTCAAAGGAATCTCTATGTCAGAATTCAATAGCATTTCATTGGATTAGACACTGTCCGACCTTATGGATTCTTAGAAACGAGATATTGCAGATCGCGAAATAGATTACACGACTGCCGCTATGCAACTCTGTTTCGAATGAACATGTATGACTTGACATGGAAGTTTCATATCTATATCTTACAGAGTTTGAAATTAAACATTTCACTAATAATGACTTGCGCTTAACCAGGATAATTGCAAGGAGAAAATCATGGGATCAGAAAAATTCTTTTTTACTTCCGAGTCGGTAACCGAGGGCCACCCGGATAAAGTGGCGGATGCCATATCCGATTCGGTTTTGGATGAAATTATGGCGCAGGATAAGAATTGCCGCGTGGCTTGTGAAACCCTTGTGACCACCGGGCTGGCCTTTATTGCCGGAGAAATAACCACAAGCTGTTATGTGGATATGCCCCAAATTGTACGGGATACCATCCGCGAAATTGGTTACAGCTCTTCCATGATGGGGTTCGATTATCAAACCTGTTCCGTTATCACGAGTATAGACCGCCAATCCCCCGATATTGCCCAGGGCGTTAATGCCGGTGAGGGCCTTTACAAAGATCAGGGAGCCGGCGACCAGGGTCTTATGTTCGGTTTTGCCACCGACGAAACCCCCGAGCTCATGCCCATGCCCATTGTCTATGCCCATAAACTGTGCCGACGGCTTGCACAAACACGCAAAAGCGGTGCGCTCGATTTTCTGAGACCCGATGGCAAATCACAAGTCACCATCGAATATGATAACGGCACCCCCAGACGTGTGGACACTGTGGTTGTGTCCTCCCAACATCGACCGGATATTTCCTATGAAGACCTTAGAGAAGCCATTATCGAAGAAGTGATTAAAAAATCCATACCCGACGAACTACGTGATGGCGATACCCGTTATTTCATTAATCCAACGGGTAAATTCGTAGTCGGCGGTCCCATGGGTGACTGCGGCCTGACAGGTAGAAAAATCATCGTTGACACCTATGGGGGCCAGGGGAGTCATGGCGGCGGCTGTTTTTCTGGCAAAGATCCATCCAAGGTAGACCGCAGTGCCTCCTATATGGGGCGCCATATTGCCAAAAATATTGTTGCTGCCGGTGTCGCCAAAAAATGCGAAATTCAAATCGCCTATGCCATCGGTGTGGCCGAACCGGTTTCCATCATGGTGGACCTGATGGGTACGGGCCTGATCCCCAAAGAACAGGTGGAGAATATTGTCGGCGAAGTATATGATTTACGCCCGGCCGCCATTATCGAGTACCTGGATCTTTTACGACCCATTTATCGCAAAACTGCGGCCTACGGTCATTTTGGCCGATCAGAACCGGAATTTTCCTGGGAACAGACCAATAAAGCCGACGAAATCAGACAAAAAGCCGGCATTTAGATCCAGAGATCTAAACGAATTTAGCCTTAAAATGAAACAGTCAACGCCCACCGACCTTGTCGGTGGCTTATGATTAGAGAAAAAAATTGAACGCTTAACGTTCCAAAATCAGACGGTTTCATTAGATGTTCAAATTCAAGTACAGCACAAAAGCGAAGTATTGATAAGCACACAAACAATAGAACTCGCATGGCAATGTAAAAAGTTCGAGTTCAAGGCGTCGCGAATCCCGGGTGATGAGGCGTACATCTTGTACGTTGTAATCACTGCGGGATGAAGCGCAACGCAAAAATCGGGCTTTTTACTTTGCCATGAATATGAGGAGAAGAGATTTATGAAAAGTGACGTCAAAGACCTCAAACTAGCCAAAGACGGAAAGTTGCGCATCGAATGGGCCAACCAAAGCATGCCTGTTCTTAATCGCATCAAACAACGGTTCCTTAAAGAAAAGCCTTTAAAAGGCAAACGTGTTGCAGCCTGTCTGCATGTAACCACGGAAACAGCCTCACTGATGCAAACGCTTAAAGCCGGAGGCGCGCAGGTCTCGCTGTGTGCCTCCAATCCGCTCAGCACTCAGGATGATGTTGCCGCTGCCCTCGTTAAGTTTGACAATATCGCCGTCTTTGCCATCAAAGGTGAAAACAATAAAACTTATTATCAGCACATCAATGCCGTCATAGACAAAAAGCCCCATTATACCATGGACGATGGCGCTGATCTGGTATCAACCCTGCATTCGGAACGCTCTGATTTAATCAAATTTGTAGAGGGCGGCACCGAAGAAACGACCACGGGCGTCATTCGACTCAAAAGCATGGCCGCCGATAAAGTCTTAAGATATCCCATTATTGCCGTTAACGATGCCAAGACCAAACACTTTTTTGACAATCGTTACGGTACAGGTCAAAGCACCATGGACGGCATTGTTCGGGCCACCAATCGATTGGTAGCCGGATCCACTTTCGTTGTCTGCGGTTATGGGTGGTGCGGTCGTGGCTTGGCCATGCGCGCCAGGGGCATGGGGGCCAACGTTATTGTTACTGAGGTTGATGAACTGACGGCCCTCGAAGCGGTTATGGATGGATTTTCTGTGTTGCCCATGAGTAAAGCAGCCAGAGTCGGCGATTTTTTCTGCACGGTCACCGGTAACATCAATGTCATTCGCAAAGAACACTTCGCAGTCATGCAGGATGGTGCCATCGTCGCCAATTCCGGCCACTTCAATGTGGAATTGGATCTTGATTCACTAGGCAAGATGGCCAAAAGCAAACGCCTGATCCGCCCGTTTGTGGAAGAGTACCAAATGGAAAATGGTCGCCGCATCAATGTGCTGGGCGAAGGCCGATTGATCAATCTGGCGGCAGCGGAGGGTCATCCTTCCAGCGTTATGGATATGAGCTTTGCCAATCAGGCCCTGTGCCTCGAATATATGATAAAAAAATATGGCACATTGGACCTGAATGTGCATTCAGTACCGGAAAAAATAGATTCGGCCATTGCCAAGGAAAAACTGGCCGATATGGCCATCAAAATCGACAAATTAACCCGCGAACAACGGCGTTATTTGGCATCCTGGGATATAGGAACCTAACTGATAGGGTAGTAGGGTTGAAGGGGTGGATGGTTTTAGGGTAAGTTCGCTTGCTCCTTGCTGTCAGAGGCTGGTAGCTGATAACCGGGGGCATCTGCCATCCCTCCAACCCTCAAAACCACCAACCCTTAGGGATTCGCTTCCTTCTCAATAAAGTCCAGGCGTTCAAACCCCATCTCAACTTCTTTTCTTTGCTCATCATTCCGGGCCAAAGCTTTGGCTTTTTCCATCATGGCCCGACCTTGAACCAAATCTTCCTGCATACCATAAGCAATTCCGAGCCCCACGTATGCAGGGGCATAGTTTTCATCCAGCTCGATGGATCGTTCAAATTCACGCATGGCCGCTTCAGTTTTGCCGTAGGCCATTAATTTGTAGCCATTGTCAACGTGTTGTGAAGGCGAGTCCAGGCTGGGCCGCAATAGAATTGTTTCCGGCCCGCACGAAACCAAAATCATAAAACAAAATAAAGACAATAACCTCAAAACGGTAGGAGACATTATGTACCCTCCCCACTAGTCAGTGACAATGATAACCCGACATTGCTTAAGAAAAGCCAAATTCTCAGATTTACTCAGAAGCCTGGACGCATCTGCGTTGCTGATGACGACTGTTGAGCGATCCGTACCTTCTGCTCGCAAGCCCTTAACCAATAAGGGGTTGCTGCCTACAATCGGTTTTTTTAAAGCTGATTCTATATCGGTCATATATCGACAAAGGCCCTGTTGTACGGCAAACTCTCGGCTTACAAACGCGGGTCCATAAACTTGCTTGCCATTTTCATTTAAAATCACCGGAACCATCGCAGGCAGCGCCTGGGTCCCGATGGCATCCACAACAAGTCCCGTAAAATTATTGGTCACTTCATCAGGCGGTGACACCGAATCATTGCCTGAAGATTCAGTCTCTCCGGCTGATACGGTTTGGATGGTCTCGATCTGTTCGATTTCGCTGGGGAGAATCAATTGGGCAAACCCGCCGTACATATTCATGCGCATTTGAATTTCAACGGTACCGTCGGAAAGAAACTCCTGTTTGACCACTTTTGAGGCGTTGATGAGGCTTTCAACCTTGGCCATGACATGATCACTCTTGGAAGCTATATCGCGCACAGAAGAATCAGCATCAATTCGAGTGGCCATGACGAGTGCCACCATATTTTTTATTGCTTGCGTCTTGGACGAATTGAAGGCTTTTTCTCCATCATTATCATTGTCTGCAACTTTTTTGGTGGGTGGCAGCCCAATACCTCTGGACAAGAATGCACCGGAACACCAATCGATGCTTCCCGGTCCTGTAATTTCAAAATATGACGCTTTTTCAGAAGCAACTGCATACCCGAATAGTAAGCAAACAGCACCAGCAATGATCCCAATCAGGCGGAACTTCATTAACCCTCCGGATAGCAAAAAGCATACCCACGTATGCGTTATTTTGCTTATCCTGAATTGAGCAATTTTTTCTCTTGACCTGCATCCATCTCTTGCGAACCCTACCCCAATCAAGATCCGGGCACATCTCTTCGGAAAAAAATCGCTCAACTCAGGATAGTTATCTAATTTTGTTGACCTTTTTAGACTATATAGTGTAAGATTTTTTATGTCAACCATTGACGTTTTTGAATGCAGATAAATCGCTACCCAAAAAATCCAACCAATCACGGAGATCCATGCAACGCGTTATCGGTTCAGTCGGTAGGCAAGCGCTGGCGTCAATCAACCAGATAGCCACGCAGCTCACCTTTGCGTATAAAATCCTGCGCCTCCTTCCCTTTCCTTCTAAACATGGCAGGGCTCTGGTTCGCCGCATAACCATGGAGCAGGTTTACTTCACGGCTGTACAGGCCCTACCGATCATCATACCGATCGCTATCCTCATCGGGGGTATGATTATCATTCAGTTCTCCCGGTTCTCAGGGCAATATGACCTTGGTAAAATTACCGTATTAATCATTGTCAGAGAATTGGGACCCATCCTGACGGCATTCTTGATAATCCTTCGATCAGCCACCGCCGTAACCATTGAAGTTGGATACATGAATGTCCTGCATGAGGTGGATGCTCTTGAAATGTCGGGTATTGATCCACTTTGGATTGTATGTGTACCCAGATTGGTGGGAATAACCTCCGCAATTCTGTGCCTGTTCATTGTTTTTGATATCGTCGCCATTGTGGGGGGCTATGCCATTGTTTGGATCATTACCTATATCCACCTGGGCGATTTTTTACTCCAGATCGCCAATGCCATTTCCGTGGCAGACATCACCGTGGGTCTTATAAAAGCAGTACTATTCGGCGTCACAATTACGGTAACCTGTCTTTATCATGGATTTAAAACCCAACGGCATATCACGCAAATTCCCGTGGCGGCATCGCGAGCATCCGTGCAGTGCTTCATTTACTGTCTCATCATCAGCGCAGTGATCTCCTTACTGTTTTATCTTTAAAATGACCATTATCGAACTCAACAACTATTCATTTGTATCCCAGAAAACCGGCCGACCCTTTAAAGCGTTTGACTTCTCATTGGCTCATGGCGACGTTGTCTCCATATCCACGGATTCCGCTGAAGATGCCTTGATATTTCTGAAGGCATTGGCAACCCTGATTCCACCTATCAGGGGATCGTATCGATTTTTTGATAATACCCTTAACTTTTCCAACCATCAATATCTCCTTGCGGCCAAAAAGGACATTGGATTTGTGACTTCTCATGCCGCTCTGATTAGTAATCGCAGTGTACGTGAAAACCTGCTTCTCCAACGCGCTTATTTTACGAATTCACTTTCGACCAAATTGGATCCAAATGCCCAGGCACTTTGCAATCTTTTCCACCTTGAAAACAAGCTTGATCTGAGGCCGGCAGCCTTGACCGAAAAAGATTACCGCTGCGTTGTGGCCGTACGGGAATTGATTAAGAAACCCGTAGTTTTGCTGATGGAATACCCCGAAAAATACATCGGCATATCCAATCTGGGCGCCTTTAATGATATTTTATTCGATCTGTTGGGTGGCGAATTGGGCATTGTTTTTTTATCGGAATATAAAAATTTTATAGAAACTTTCTCCAAAAGAGATCTTGTGATATCCAATGGAACGTTGCAGGCAGGGTTGAGATAAACTTAGAGGCGGCATAACCGTGGGAACCGCATGGAAATAACTTATAGTAGGAAAGAAAAGGTGGTCGGGCTATTTTTTATTTGTATCGGCCTGCTATTATTATCCACGGTCATTGTTCTTGGCCGTGGCAAGAACTGGTTCGCCGACCACAACATCTACTATACCACCTTCGATGAAAGCTATAACCTCAAGGTAGGCGCCGATGTAAAACTGTTTAAAACCAATATCGGCAAGGTTAGAGCCATTTCAGTGGAAGACAAGGTGCGCATCAAACTCGTCCTTCTAAAAAAGTATGAGTCCCGAATCCGTGAAGATACGGTTGTCACTGTGGAAAGCCCCACATTTGTGGGATCCGAATATGTTTCCATCATTCCGGGATCTACCGATACACCCCTCCTGCCTCAGGAAGGTGAGATCCAGTCCAAAGCTAAGAAATCGATTGACGATTTGTTGGCCGAGTTCGAAGTCGAAAAGACAGCCAAGAAATTGGTGCAGGCCATTCAGAACATTGGCGACCTGACCCAAATGCTCAAAGATCCTCAAGGATCCTTATTTTCCGCTTTGGATAACATCAACCAAGCCACCCAGCATATCAACCAAGCCGCCCAGCACATCGAAAAGGTAACCGCCGGGATCGAAACCGGAGACGGAACCATCGGAAATCTGTTGACATCCACTCAGCTTCTGGACGTTATCTTAAATCGTCTTGAAAAAGTAGGTGACATTCTGGTTGATATTTCTGAAGCCAGTGCGAAAACACCTGCAGCTGTAGACCAGGTGCAAAGCAGTCTTGCAAATGTGAAGGCTATTACGCTTGGGGTCACCGATAGCGTGGCCGTATTAAAAAATATCCTGGTGGAATTGGAAAAAAATTTGCCAACCATAGCCGCCATTTTGAATAATGCCGAAAAAGGCAGCCGCGATGTCCCTGAAATCACAACATCCGTAACCCGCATCATCCAGGAAGCCCGGGACGGAATCGAAAATGTGGATAAGGTGATCCAGTCCCTGCAGAACAACTTCCTCATCAAGCCCAACCTGCCACCGGAACCCGTGGGTGAGAATACGGATGCCGGTCTGCGTCGCTAGATTAAAACTGCAGGGTTCGAGGGTTCAAGGGGTGGGCAATCTGCCGATCGCCGGCTGTTAGCCATTGGCCGTTGGCTTTTAGAGGACTAAGAGCAAAGAGCTAACAGCCAAAGGCCGACCTAATAGCCTAACAGTCTTCAGCCTAATAGCCTATCGTTCCCTCGGACCCTTTTATGTTCAAATGCACACACTCAGTTTGCTTGACGAGATTTGCATGAAGGTACAATATAGGTAAACGGCTAAACCCGCGATCCCGACCAACGCAACTTCGTCTTCAATAAATCAAAATAATCATCGTGATCCGGCAGCGTAATGACATGGATCGGGTGGGCCCCTTTACGGATGGTGATGATGTCCTGGTCGCTTATGGCCCGACCCACCTGTCCGTCAAAGGTCACATTGGCATTGGAGGATTTTTCGGCCAATTGAATTTTGATCTCCACAGAATCGGGAACGATCAAAGGGCGATTTGTCAATGTAAAGGGGCAAATAGGTGTGAGTACGATACTGTTGACATTGGGATGAACAATCGGACCACCGGCGGCCAGAGAATAGGCGGTCGAACCCGTGGGAGTTGAAACAATCAATCCATCCGCCCGGTACTCCGTTAAAAAATGCGCATCGATGTAGGTTCGGATATGGGCCAAACCGGCCGAGGCACCTCGGTTGATGACCACATCATTGAGGACGGTTTCTTCGTAAATCTGACTGCCATCGCGAATCAGGGCTATCCGCAGGCGCATGCGCGGCTTGGTTTTAAATTCACCCTTCAGGACAGCTTCTCCTACCTTTATAAGGTTGTTATCATCAGTTTCGGCCAGAAATCCCAGTTCACCAAACTTGACGCCCAGAATCGGAATATTCTGATCACCAATCCAGCGAACCGCACTCAGAAAGGTACCATCTCCGCCCAATACAAAAACACAGGACAAGTCGGATGGTGCCACGTTGCTCCTGCCCGCAGGTCCTGACTCGGCTTGCCAGTCTATCATTTGGCGTACTACTTTAGCGCCCTGGGCCTGCAGCCATTTTTCAAAGGCGTCGGCCTGCTTGCGCGCTTCCACATCCGCTTTTACGATCAGCCCTATTATATTCAAGATGCGATAGCTCCTCTATCGATTCGCGATTCGGTGAATGGGTGCTCAGCCTGTTCGGAGCACTTTCTCAGCCTTACCCATATGTTGTGTTTTCTTACCGAGATAGCGGACAAACAGCAATAATTTTTATCAAATTCTTGATCTTTCGTCGGAAACATGCTTGAGTCGGATGGTTAATACCTGTTTTAGCTTGACTCAGCGCATCTGGGCGTTTATAAAATTTTATTTTGTTAGGGTAACACATCTTACTAACGTATAAGGAGGAAATGTAATGATGAAAATTCACGTTCGGAAAACACTTGCCATTGCAGCTGCTACCTTGTTTCTCTGCCTAACCCTTACTGGTCTGGGAATGGCCGATACCATCAAATTAGGTGTCGCCGGTCCACATAGTGGTGACTTGGCATCTTACGGTATCCCGACCATCAAGGCTGCCGAACTGGTGGTCAAGGAAATCAATGCCAAAGGCGGCGTTTTGGGTAAAGAAGTTGAACTCATCGTGGAGGACGACGTCTGCAAACCTGAAGTGGCAACCAATACGGCTACCAAACTGGTGGGCGAAGGCGTAAATGCCGTGCTGGGTCATATCTGCAGCGGTGCTACCAAAGCAGCCCTCGGTATTTATAAAGACTCTAAAGTAGTTGCCATGTCACCTTCGGCTACCAATCCGGCCTTGACCCAAAGTGGTGACTATCCTAACTTTTACCGCACCATCGCTTCGGATGATGCGCAGGCTCGCCTGGAAGTCGATTTTGCACTTGATATTCTAAAGCTGAAAAAAATCGCCGTTCTGCATGACAAAGGCGATTATGGTAAAGGACTGGCCGAATTTGCCAAGAGCTTTTTGGAAGCCGATTCCAGAGCTGAAGTCGTCCTGTATGAGGGGATTACACCCGGCGCCGTCAGCTATGCGGCAGTCGTCCAAAAAATCAAACGTAAAGGCGCCGATGCCGTTATTTTTGGTGGCTACCATCCCGAAGCCTCCAAGATTGTCATGGAAATGCGCAAAAGAAAAATGCGAACCGTTTTTATCTCCGATGACGGCGTTATGGACGATACCTTTATCAAAGTCGCCGGTGTTTATGCTGAAGGCGTCTACGCCACCGGACCCAAAGATGTATCCTCAAATCCCATGGCCCAAGCAGCCAATGATGCTCATCGGGCCGCCTATGGTGAAGATCCGGGCGCCTTTTTCTTGAATGCCTATGCCGCCGCATTGGCACTCTTGAATGCCATTGAACAATCCGGTTCCACCGATTATGATGCCATCTCCAACGCGTTGAAAACCAAAAACGTGGACACGCCCCTTGGAAGCGTCCGTTTTGACGACAGAGGCGATGCCCTTGGTGTCGGTTTCTCCATGTACCGCGTTAAAAACGGGGCTTACTACGAAGTAAAATAAAAAAGTATGATGATAACATGTCGGGGGGCAGGCTGAAACAGCCTGGCCCCTGACTTTTATTTTTATGACATAGGTTCAGGAATTCGATGGATTATTTTATAGAGCTATTTCTGGGAGGCCTGACGCGTGGGAGCATCTATGCCCTGATCGCCCTGGGGTACACCATGGTATACGGC
Organism: uncultured Desulfobacterales bacterium; assembly: GCA_964452555.1. GTDB lineage: Bacteria > Desulfobacterota > Desulfobacteria > Desulfobacterales > B30-G6 > B30-G6. The sequence continues at coordinate 55,364 of CAYVMI010000013.1, read as the reverse complement.
ATCATTAAGCTGATCAATTTTGCCCATGGCGAAATATATATGATCGGTGCCTTTACCGCCCTGATTGTTGGCGGCATATTGTCCATGTTAGGCTGGAACCAGGTACTCATTCTGGTCATCGCCTGCATTATTGCGGTTATATATTCATCCGCCTATGGGTATACCATCGAAAAAATCGCCTATAAGCCCTTGCGACAGGCACCGCGTCTTTCGGCCCTCATCAGTGCCATCGGCATGTCCATGTTTCTGCAGTACTACGTTTTGCTTGCCCAGACATCCAACTTTCTGCCCTTTCCCAATTTAATTCCGGATTTCAAATTCTTACAGCCGGTTGAACATATTGTCCGCTCTTCTGAAATTGTAATCTATGTTGTCACCGCCATTGTTATGGTGCTGCTGACCTTTTTGATCAAGTTTACTAAAATCGGCAAAGCCATGCGGGCCACCTCTCAGGACCGCGATATGGCCATGCTGGTTGGCGTGGATGTCAACAAGGTCATATCGGTAACATTTTTGGTGGGATCGGCCACGGCAGCCATTGGCGGCGTCCTGATTGCTTCGCATACCGGACAGATTAATTATTACATCGGTTTCATTGCCGGAATCAAAGCCTTTGTGGCCGCGGTCTTGGGTGGTATCGGCAGCATGCCGGGCGCTGTTTTGGGCAGCATGGTTCTGGGCATGTCGGAAAGTTTTTTCACCGGGTACATCTCGAGTGATTACGAGGATGTATTTGCCTTTTTATTTCTGGTTTTTACCCTGATATTCCGGCCTTCGGGTATTTTGGGAAGAGACGAAATGGAGAAAGTATAATTAAAACAGTTTTAGGTTTTAAGTGTTAAGTTTTAAGTGGTGCTCATAGCGGACCGCCAGTTTAAAACCTAAAACCTAATACCTAATACCGATATTCAATTATGTTTAGTTTCAATGAAATAAAAAAATCGTTCCTGGTGGCCTTATGGTTCATGTTTTTGACCTTTCCCATCATGGTAATCCGGGTCAACACCATATACAAAACCATCGAATGGCGCTGGGAACGCATGCTGATGGTGGGAATCGGCGCCTTTTTCCTGTCGTTTATCTGGCGCTACCTGCACAAACGCCAAGAGGCCGGCAAGAAAAAGGCTGAACCCGGAGAAGCAGATGCTGTGCCCTTCACGCAGCGTCTGTTAACGGACAAACGCTTTAGTGTTCCGGGAATTATTGCCGCTTCCATTTTTGCCCTTATTTTTCCGTTTGTCTTTTCCATGTACCAGACCAATATCATGACCACGGCCTTGATCTATGTGGTGGTGGGACTCGGTCTCAATATTGTGGTCGGTCTGGCGGGACTGCTCGATTTGGGCTATGTGGCCTTTTATCTGGTGGGCGCTTACAGCTATGCCCTGTTGAACCTGCACTTTGGATTGGGATTCTGGACGGTCCTGCCCATTGGCGCTCTGTTTGCCTTTTTATTCGGTATCATATTGGGATTTCCGGTGCTGCGTTTACGCGGTGATTATCTGGCCATCGTCACCCTGGGTTTCGGCGAGATCCTTCGTCTTATCATGGAAAATTGGAATGAGTTCTCCTTTGGGCCCAGCGGCATTGCCAATATTCCCCGCCCGGGCTTTTTTGGCATGGAGCTGTCGCTGCACCAGAATATCATTTGGGTCTATTTTGTGATGCTGGCTATGGCCGTTTTCACCATCTTCGTTGTCAGGCGATTGCAGGATTCACGGTTGGGGCGCGCCTGGATTGCGCTCCGGGAAGACGAAATTGCCTGTCAAGCCATGGGTATCGACAAAAGAAGGACAAAGCTCAGCGCCTTTGGCTTGGGCGCCATGTGGGCCGGTATGGGCGGTGCCGTTTTTGCGGCTAAAACCACCTTTATCAATCCCGCCAGTTTCACCCTATGGGAATCCATTATTATCCTGTGTGTGGTTGTTTTGGGCGGTATGGGCTCTATTCTGGGCGTTATTTGCGGGGCCATGATTCTGATCTTGCTGCCGGAATATTTACGTGCATTTTCTGAATATCGCATGCTCTTATTCGGGGCCATCCTGGTTATTATGATGGTTTTCCGACCGGGCGGCATTATTACCGCAGTCCGCAAAACACATGAGTTCAAAGGATTAAAAGACCAGCAATCAACGAATTAAGTTTATGAAACCGATTCTCGAAGTAACAAATCTGACCAAAGATTTCGGCGGTCTGCGCGCCCTGGACGATATCACTTTGACTGTGGCTCAGGGAGAAATCGTGGCCCTCATCGGGCCCAATGGCGCCGGCAAAACCACTTTCTTTAACTGTATCACCGGCATATATCCTGCTACCAAAGGCGAAATGAACGTTTTCCCCACCGATGGGCAAAAGAAGCGGCTCAATGGGCTCAAACCCAACCTGGTAACCGAGGCCGGCCTGGCACGCACGTTTCAGAACATTCGCCTCTTTCAGAATATGACCGTACTGGAAAACGTGATGATCGGTCGCCACTGCCGCATGCATGCCGGCATTCCCGGAGCTGTTTTTCGAAACCCGGCCACGGTTCGTGAAGAAGAAAAAGTTGTGGAAGACAGTTATGCCATGCTGGAAAAGATCGGTCTGGAACAATTTGTTAATGAATATGCCAAAAATTTACCTTACGGCGCCCAGCGCCGGCTTGAAATCGCTCGGGCCATGGCTACGGAGCCCATCGTCCTGCTTTTGGATGAACCGGCTGCCGGCATGAATGCCCGCGAAACCAAGGAGCTCGATGAGCTGATCGTACGGATACGCGATGAGGAAAAGATTTCGATATTGCTGATCGAGCATGATATGAAACTAGTAATGAGTTTATCCGATCGAATTTACGTTGTGGATTACGGCAAAAAGATCGCCGAAGGATCACCCGAAGAAATAAAAAATAACCCAGCGGTTATTAAGGCATATCTGGGAGAAGATTTGGATGCTTGAGGTTAAAAACATCAAAACCTATTATGGTAACATCCAGGCTATTAAAGGAATCAGTCTGGAAATTTCCGAAGGTGAGATTATCACACTCATCGGGGCCAATGGTGCCGGCAAAACCACCACGCTCATGTCCATTTCCGGTATCGTACCCCCAAAAGCCGGTGAAATCATTTTCATGGGGAAACCCCTTCAAGATCTGACCCCTAACCAGATAGTGGCCCAGGGAATTAGTCAGGTACCCGAAGGCCGTCGCATCTTTCCTTTTCTGACAGTTGCTGAAAACCTGGATATGGGTGCTTTTTTGCGTAATGATGCCAGTGAAGTCCAAAAAGATTTGGAATATGTATATGAACTATTTCCCATTCTGGCTGACCGGCGTCACCAGACAGGCGGCACCCTCAGTGGGGGCGAACAGCAGATGCTGGCTGTTGGCAGGGCCTTGATGGCCAGGCCGCGGCTCTTGCTTCTAGATGAGCCTTCCTTGGGACTGGCCCCACTGATAGTAAAACAAATATTCGAAATTATTAGAAAAGTTAACGATGAGAACCAGACGACCATCTTTCTCGTGGAACAAAATGCCAACCTGGCGTTGCAAGTTGCCCACCGGGGCTACGTCATGGAAAACGGTAAGATTATCCTAGCCGACACCAGCCAGAATCTACTCGCCAATGAGGATGTCAAGAAGGCCTACCTGGGCATCTAAAAGTCGTCTTAATAATGCCTTTGGGCTGATCCGGCTGGCGAATATACAGCCTGACATGGCCTCTCATTTCAATCCCTAAATAATACTTAAAGCGGTTTTAACACCACTTCTTGCATTCATGCGGATTAAAAGGCTCGGCCGCCTTGGCCTTGAACCAAAATCCTATTGTCCAAACGACCTTATACCAGTTGTCAAAAATATATTCCGTTTCAAATCCAGGGTTACTCCTTCTTTCACAATCGGAACGTTATTTTGACAATCCCTATAAGTGTTTCAGTGTGACAGCCCCTACAAAACGAACTTCTCCGATTCAATCAGGCAGGAAAATTAGGCCAGGTTGAGATGGGATCCGTGGAGCGGACCAAATGCATACCGGCAGCTTCAAAGCGCTCGTAGGCCGCATCCGCCGAGTCGGTGTAATCGATTACGTCCGGAATCACGACCGGCGACGTGCAATCGGTGAGCAGATAGATCTTATCTGCGAGGGATGCATCGCGCGCTTCGATTTCGGCCAAGAGATCGGCAACCGTCCAGGCGACACAGTGGCTTTTAGCCTGTCCGGCAATGATAAGCGCATCAAAAGAAAGTAGTTTTTCGATCAAGTCGTGACTTTCGGGAGCAATTTCCTCACCGTTTACACCTTGCATAACTTCCGGCTTCAGCACCGAGTAATTCTCCGTCAAGGCGTGGTTTCCTTTGATCTGAAACTCAGGCTGGCTATATCGGCTGACCGTATGAAAAAAGATGGCCTCTTCCACTGCCGATACCAGAGCATGGCCAATGCCGCCCAGCATGGCATGATATGGCCAGATGGTTAGATCGTATTTTCCGCCGGCTTTCAGTTGCCCGCCATAGTGCCTTAAATAAGCATCGGCCTCATCCACCTCAATTGAACTGGATAGCGCCGGATTAAAACGCCACACGCCCTGTTCGAGGTCCTCAGCTGTTATCAAGGTATACGGTTCCGGATGGCTTCCCTTTGCATCGATCAGAAAAATGCTGTGAAATATCTGGACGGCCTGATGCGTATCCATGGTGGGACAAATTTGACTGATGGATGCCAAATTTCGATAAATAAATTGGGTCAAATGCCGATTGTCATCGACAGCCCCTCTGCCACTGCGGCCGCCCACATAAAGTTCAAAGCCTGGAAGACAGAAAGTATTCTGAACGTCCACCAGCACCAGGCTGGTCTTGAATGCGTCCCTAGAACTCGGCTGGATGTGATGGGCTTCACGCCACTTTTGGGCATCTGCCGCCCGCTCCTGATACGGCACCCTCCAAACTTCTGCGACTCCCGCATTCTCATAAAAAGAAGGTATGGGTAATTCCCGCAAGCTCATAGCGCCTCCTGCACTTGTTTTAGTTTTTCACTTAGGTGTACCGGAAAGTGATGGGACGCGCGTATCGATTTGTATCGCTTTCCCAGGGTGCTGAAATTCAATTTGAAGTGTTCTTGGATATCATCCAAAGTTGGATAATCCGCCACAGGCCTTCCCCCCCGCATTACCGGCGAAAGTAATGGCTGTGCGTCTGTGATGATCTCATCCCGCAAACCGATAATATCACCGCTCATATGGCCCCGGGCATCCATTTTTCGAAAGACCTGCTTCTCCCCGGCCAGGGTTTGCTTGCCCGGGCTTAGCTTGCGTATATTTCGGTTTTTGAATCGAACCAGCTTATAAACGATATCCAGATTGGGCGCATCGGCAGAGGTACCCACCGCCGTCCCCACCCCAAAGGCATCAATGCAAGCACCATTTTTAAGCAGCTTTTCGATTTTATATTCGTCCAAGCCACCACTGGCATAAATAGGAACATCCGCAAGCCCGGCCGCATCTAAAATATCGCGTACTTTGTTGCTTAAACTAACCAAGTCGCCGCTATCAAGGCGCACACCTTTGAGCGCATGCCCCTCCTGCTTCATCTCTTGACCCACAATCGCTGCGTTGCTTGCGCCTGCAATGGTATCGTAGGTATCGATTAGAAATACAGAATTGTCCGGGAAAACTTTTGAATACGCTCGAAACGCATCGATTTCATTCTCAAAAGTGCTCACATACGAATGTGCCATGGTACCGGAAACGGGAATACCGAATAAATTGCCGGCCTGCACATTGCTCGTACCGGTAAAGCCGGTGAGATAAGTGCTGCGAGCGACACGCAGACCTGCGTCCTGCCCCTGGGTTCGGCGTAAGGAAAAATCAACCAAGGGACGATCCTGGGAGACGTGCACGCAGCGCGCACCCTTGGTGGCAAACAGGCTATGGGATCCGAGGATGTTAAGTAACAATGTTTCCACAAGTTGCGCTTCAATTATGGGCGCTTTAACCTCCATCAGGGGCTCATTCGGGAAAAAAATCGTCCCTTCAGACATGGCCATCACATCGCCCCTGAATCTTAACGTATGTAAAAATTGTATAAAATTGTCCGAAAAAAGATTGGTTTGTTTTAAATAGTCACATTCCTCATCCGTAAACCTAAACTTTGATAGTTCTTCCAATGCTGTTTCAAGACCGGCGGCCACATAGTAATTTCGATTTGCTGACGGACGCGTAAATATCGAAAATGTCGCTTCATCTGTGACCTCAGCCTGAAAGTAGGCAGCTGCCATAGTTAGTTCATACAAATCCGTACCGAGTGGTCCGATTCGTTGGTGTGCTTGCATATCTATAAACACTCTCCCTGATAGGCTTTTGGTTGAAAGAATAGTAATTCACTATTCAGATTTCAAGTAGTGTTTCTTTAAAAATCTATCCCAACCCAATGTGCTCCTCCAGCCGTTAAACAACCAACACATCGAATTTAAACAAAATAGTTAAAGTTTGATGAAGACGAAGTCGATAGTGTTTAGAGAAAGATCAATAGCATAGCTCGTTTCGAAGGCTTTTCCGATCCGGTCTTTTGCTGGAATGATGCGACTGATGTATGCACAATCAAAGTCTTGCGGCCCTAACTTAAAAAGGTGGGCAAAGCTGCGGGAGTTTCGTAAATAGTGAAAAAAAATAGGTGGTTCTTTATAGGCGGATTGGTATTGGTGTGTTGGTTTAACGGGTTTGCCGGATATAGGCTAGGTGAACTCGAAACCATGTTTATGCGCTTGATCGCCCTTTTGATACTAGGAATTTTGGACATTTCCATTGCCATATTCATTGGGTTGGCTTGGTTCAAGCCGCAAAATCAGTTCTCCGATCTTCGTCTAATCCTTGGCCGGATTAATAAAAGTTTTGGGAATGACAAGTCTACTCTTTATGAGCACATGCAGCCCGAAGCAGCGCAGATGCTGCAACAATTTACAGATCGGCTGCAATCGGCCCTGCACCAAAAGCGAGAACCCACATCCCGGTTGACCCATCATTTGAAACAAGTTCACTGTGCTACCGATAAGGTTTTAACCATCACCCAGGATCTGGAGGCAGTCAGTGCCTATAACAGAGAAATCCTCAATCATTTAAATCGGGCCGGTCAATTGGCCGAAGGTGCCTTGTCAAAAGCTGACGAAGGCAGGGACGTTCTGACAGATAGTGTGCAGGCAGTCGGGGCCATAACCGACAGTTTTCAGAAAATTACCGATATCATTGATGTTATTGATAAAATCGCCTATCAAACCAATCTGCTGGCATTGAATGCTTCCATCGAGGCGGCACGAGCCGGACAGGCGGGCGCTGGATTTGCCGTTGTCGCCGATGAAGTCCGCACCTTGGCGCGCAGTACGGCCCAGGAGGCCAGCAACACCCAAGATTTGGTGCAGGAAACACTGCAGCGTGTTTCCCATGGTGAAAAATTGATGCGCAACACCCAGGCCGCCTTTCAGGGCCTTTCATCGGCTTCTGTTGAATTGGCCCAGATCGTCAATTCAGTTCAAAAAGACAGCTTTTCGCAAGCCCATCGACTGGACCGTAATAATTACGCCATTATGAAAACCAATGCGGACATGCAGGAAATTGTAAAATCGATCAACACCGGAACCGTTTCCCTGCCGAATCCCCAAGGATTAAGCCAGCCGCGAAGATTTCGATTCAGGCCCCAGTGGGTACCCCAAAGTCAATTTGCCGGCTTCTATGTAGCCCATGAGAAAGGCTTCTACCGCGATCACGGCATCGAAGTTGAAATGCTCGATGGCGGACCGGATACCAATCCCATGTCGGAGCTGGTCAAAGGACAACTCGATTTCGGAACCACCTGGCTGGCACCCTCCATGATTATGGTCAGTCAGGGAGCCGACCTGGTTTTGTTGTCTCAGATAATTCAACGCAACGGGCTGTTGCTGGTGACCCTGAAGGAAAAAGGTTATCAATCGGTCGAAGATCTTAAAGGCAAACGGGTAGGCGTCTGGGGAGGAGAGTTCAACTATCCGGTCCAGGCTCTGGACCGCGAACTTGGACTGGGGCTTTTACTCGTCCAACAGGGATTCGAAATGTCCGAGCTGCTGAACGGAGAGGTGGATGCGGCGCTATGCATGAGTTTTAACGAAATGTTTACTTTCGATGACCAGGGTATTGACAGAGATTTACTCAAAATCTTCCGATTTGACGAATTGGGTCTCCATTTTCCCGAAGACGGCATCTATACCTCCCAGCGGGTTGCCCGGCGATATCCTCAAGCCTGCAAGGCATTTGCTTCTGCCTCGCTGCAGGGCTGGCAATATACCGCCACGCATCCTGAAGAGGCATTGGACATTGTCATGCAGCAGGCAAAACGATCGCCCTTTCCAACCACGCGGGAACACCAAAAACGGATGCTGGATGAAATTCTCCAAATGGTTAGGGGTACCGGTTTTAACCAAGGCGAGCTCACCCGGTCGGACTTTGACAGTATCTCCCGGTCTTTGGAAGCCATCGGACAAATTGACCAGACGGTTGAATATAATCGATTCTACCGACGTGATCTCGTGGCCTAAGTCAGCCTATTCTTGCTCCGGAATTTATACCGGTTGTCAAAAATTTTAATGCCTTGACGCGCACACCGAAGCATGCAACACAATCTTGGGAAAACCTGCTGCCGATTAGGAGCTGTTTCTAAATAAAGTTTTTGGCTCAAGGTCAAGGCGGATTCTTGTTTCAATCCATAGACATTACAAATAGCCTTATTTTAGGTTATAGTTCCGAAAATTTATATGATTCTAGCGCCTGAAAAAGACCCATCGAACCAGCAATGCGCCCAGGGCCAAAACTACCATTAAGGCTGAAAAGGCAATCCAGGTTACCTTGTTCCCGCCTTTGAGCAGATGGTACGGATTCCAGGAGGCGGCCGCCACATTGCGCCCCAATCGCTCCCTGTATTTCTCTGAGATGTTCGCTATGCCATCACCATTTGTATCTGCAAAACTTCGAATATAGGCCAGGACACCCTGCCATTCCTTGAGTTCCTGTATTCCAGCGGCCTTACCATTTGCGTCCACCCGTACAGCTTTGAGATCCGCTATCGGTTTACCATGGCGATCCTTGGGTACGATATCAAGAATGTGCCAGGTAAAATCGCCTACGACCTTTAGAAAGGTGGCATTGTAAATGTCCGCGGCCACCCGCACCAGGTCATCGTTGCCCGTAGAATAATCCAGCGGTGTGTACCCATCTTCTTCGTTTCCCATCTCGATATGTGTAACCCGGTCAAAAATCATGCGATTGGGATTGTAAACTATTTTAGCGCCGGAAAACTGCAGAAAATAGTCACTGCCTTTAAGGGGGTAGATACTGGTCAATATTTCAAAGGCCTTCTTTAATTCAGCCGGGGATATATAGAAAGAAACCAAAGCATACCCCATGGTATCGGATTCATCAAAACCGATGCCCAGGGGAATGGCCCGGAACACATCGCTGGTCGATATATCGCCATTGCGGTCACCCGTGATGGGGTCTCGAATCACACCATTTGATATAAATGCAACCTGAACAGGATGTTTGCCGGCATCAGTGCCTGATTCGGTCTGATTGATATACCAGCGGATCGAATCCGCAATCAGATTGCCCAGGCTGGATTCCTGGGTCTCGATGCCCAGTTTAAAATCGGTTTGGGCCACGACCTGGTCAAATCCCAGATTGAGATCTGAAAGTACGCGTTGTTCGATCTGGCTCTTGGCATCCCGGATCTGAGCGATAATCTGCGGGTCCCCCGGGATTTTATCATCGATATGTATGCTATTATAATCAGCGCGCCTGGCAACCCCATTATCCAGCGTCACATCCAGCACGCCCACCTGTTTGCTGTAATCCCAGGCCTGCACAATCAGCGTATTGTTCACATCCAGCGCCCGGTCGAGCCGGGTATGGGTATGGCCGCTGACGATGATATCGATACCCGCAACTTCCTTGGCCAGGATTACATCCTCTGAGCCCTCGGGATCGTCCGCAAGCCCGCTATGGGACAGACAGATTACCAGGTCTACCTTTTCAGTGTTGCGAAGCCGGTCCACCATGGCCGTGGCGGTTTCGATGGGATCATTGAATTCAACCGGTGATGCAAACGGCGCCACTTCGGCGGCATCCTTGCCCACCAGGCCGAAGATGCCCATACGCAGTCCATCTTTTTCCAGGATGGTGTAGGCCCTGATCAGGCCGCGATCAAATGCCGTTTTTAGCTTATCGTCATCGCTATCATCCGGATCAAACACCATGTTGGCGCACAATATGGTCGGAATCTGTCCTTGTTTTTCGGCGGCTGTCAGAATGCGGGCCAATCCATCCGGCTTTAAATCAAATTCATGATTCCCCAGGGCAACGGCATCATAGCCCATCTGCTTGAGCAGCCGCAGTTCAAAGGCCTCTTCCCGGGCCAGCATGTGAAACAGGGACCCCATCAGAAAATCACCGGCATCCAGAACCAGGACCGGATTGTCACGGCTTTGTTTAACGGACTTAATTACCGTGGCAATCCGGGCCCACCCGCCCACGGTCTGGTCGTCTTCGGTTCGCTCCGGCGTGTAGTCCAAATTGGAGGGGCCGGCCAAAAGATGCGAATGCATGTCGTTGGTGTGCAGGATGGTCAAAGCCTCTGGTTTGGCCTGGACGGTGTTTGCGAATATGATCAGGAGGAGCATAAACCCAGGAATAGCGATTATTCGTTTCATATGTTTTCCTTTCCCTTCATGTGATCCGCCTTTCGTTAAGAACGGACATGCCCCCCGGGCGCGTCTGAAAACATACCCGTTACAGCGTCTTGGCACGCCATGAGGTTCGACAAGGTCAATCCAAAGATACGTTGGCTGAAGTTAGGGATCCATGCCCTTGTGTGTAAACGACAGCGGCGTCTGCCTCCTTCTACCTTTATGGGGGCGGGAACGATAGCCACATCATAATGTGATGTCATTTGAAGGATATTCTCAAGTTCCCTTTCCCACAACTCGGCGTCAACCTCAAGATCCAGCCAAAATCTGATAAAATGCTCACCCGATGGTGCCTCACAGTATAACCGCTCGTCCTCAGGTTGATCCCTGAGCGTCACAACAAACTCGCCATACCAGCCACCATTGTGGAGAAATTTATCTGTTTCAGCTCGAAAATCATGTGCCCCACACGCAAAATTCAAAATTTGATCTCGGATTGCTTCTAAATCAGATTTTCCGGGTATGCTTCCTTTTCTCATTATAAGACGCCTACATGTCATTTGTTAGATACTTATCTTCGGTCCTTCCCTGAAGCAGCAAATAAGGTAAAGAAATCGCCTGACCCGGGAGAAAAGCTATGCTTTTCGCACACCATGGCCCAGAGGCCCGGGTGCGGTGGAAATTCATCTACTTAGGACTCAACGCTCCCTTTCAAGCCAATCTCTTCGGCCACATTGCGCATGCCCATGATGGTTTCGGTGATCAGTTCGCCAATTTCCATATCGAGCATTTCCGCCCCTTTGGCAACAATCTCCCGGTTGACCCCGGCGGCAAAATGCTTGCTCTTCCATTTCTTCTTCACAGACTTGGCTTTCATATCCAGTACGCTTTTAGAGGGCCGCACCAGGGCCGTGGCCGTTACCAGACCTGTTAGTTCGTCCGTGGCATACAGCACCTTTTCCAGGAGTGATTCAGGCTTCACATCGGTGCAGATCCCCCAGCCATGGCTGAGTACGGCCCGCACATACTCTTCTGGAAACTGGTTCTCTTCCAGTATTTTGCGCGCCATCTGGCAGTGGGAATCCGGATACATCTCATAGTCGATGTCGTGAACCAGACCGATGACACCCCATTTATGGGGATCCTCGCCATGTTTCTCTGCGAAATGGCGCATAACGGCTTCCACGGATAAGGCATGCGTGATGAGGCTTTCGGATTTATTGTACTTTTTCAGCAGGGCAAAGGCTTCTTCTCGAGTCGGGATGGCCATGGTCTCATCTCCTTAATTTACAGCTTTGATAGTGTTATCGGAACGGCAGAATTAGTCTGGTTTGGCCAGAATATTTAATCATGATTAAAACGTATTGCATACCAAGCACTATAACTGTTGTCAAAATAATGTTCCGTTATATGTAAAAGCGATTCAGATATTTTTTCTTAACGACATATCAATCCGAGGCATCACCTGTGCCCCACGGATTGGTGATGAAATTCTGCCGATTCGTGTTAAAAATAGGAAGTCGAAACATCACCAATCCGTCAGGGCACTACGCTAGTGAGGCAGATTCAGTATGATATGTCGTTAAGAAAAAATATCTGAATCGCTTAAGCCACGTATTTTATTTCAGAACATTTTCATACAAATGGGATTAATTAGAAAATTATTATTACCATTGAATATCGTAAAACTTTTGAAGGGAATTTCCAGGTGGCTGACGTCAATTATTTGTCGTCACAAATGGAAGGGCAGATTGCCGTGTTCAGTTTTGCCTGCTCTGCGATCCAGTGCCGTCCGGATCACTTTCGATGTGAAATCCGAGCATCTGTTTGAGGGGCACCGAATTGAAGATACTGTGATCTTCGGCATAGCCGGCCTTTCTCAGCAAGGCCTCTCGACTGGATTTTAATATCGCGTAATCTTTCATGTTCACATGTTGACTGCTTACGTCGAATCCGGTTCCGATCGAATCTGTCTGGCCAACAATTTAAACGTTAATACAGCTATCAATTTAGAATCATGCAAAAACCATGCAATGCCAACATGTTGTAGTCGTGCTTTTTATCTATAAGAATATATTGATCTTTTTAGATACCTCTTACTATTTCTCTAACTTTATTTACGCAGTCATTATGAAACAAATGCCACAATTCAAATTACACTTTGATCACTGAGTCTTCGCTACCGAAATCATTGCGAATATAACCGTCAGCCTCCCAGTCGTTTTCCCATTGTTGTCCCCCCAGGAAGTATTTGAAGCGGTATTCCTTGTTTGCAGGTAGCGTAACCGTAACCGAAAAACTGCCATCCTTCAGATGTTTCATGGATGTGGCCGTTCTGCTCCAATCATTGAAATCACCGCACAATGCCACCTTATCAGCCTTGATACTAGGCGGCATTTTAAACGTGACACGGCAGAACTTTCCGGTTTTGGTGTAATTTTTGATAAGCATGGCACCTCCTTTCAACCTGATGTGTTGATGGAAAGAAGCGAACTGCTAAACCAAAACTTTCATACCTACAGATCGTAACGTGTTTACTGAATGCCTTTGATGAAAGCTATAAGATCATCAATTACGTTAAAACTTCTAAACCCTTTTACTTATCACTCGGCCCCTTGGATCCTGGACCCCTTGAACCCTCATTTCCACATGTTTAACCAAGGTAACTTTCAAAATTCGCTACCATGTAAGATGACATCTTCCCTGTGTTGTATTCATCCCCCCGCAATCATCGGAATCAGCCGAATCTCAGCATTGTCCGGAATTTCATATTGCTTGAAATCAGGCCGGGACACATAGCGATCGTTCACCTTGATCACGGCATATTGGTGGCCGTCCGGCACCGACTCCAGCAAATCCGCCACGGTCATGCCGTCTTGCCAGGGAATTTGATCCTCGTCCAATTTGATCACTCGGTGACTCCATTCTGTGCCAGGAGTTCGATAACATCCGGGAAGTCAATGCCCAAGCGCTTGACTGTTTTAAGAGTCGGAATGCCATCTGTCGTCCAGCCACGTCTGACGTACACGGCATCCTTGAGCGTTTCATATTTCTCCTCACGCAGCTTGCGCAAGGTTGCAACCTTTTCCGCGGTGGACTTCCCCTCGATATCCACGCCGTGCTCATCCTTCAGCTGGCCATCATAGCGCTCCTGACGCGATTCATACTCTTCCTCGGTCACCGGTCCCATGGCCCGATAGGGAATGGTGTCTTGCTCACGCCGGCCAAAGCCCATTTTCAGATTAAAAATCCGTTGGAAATTATAAACCTTTTCACTGATGGCAATCAAATCTTCGGGCTCTGCCTTGCGGCCGGTTACGGCACTAAAATACTGGGCATACCAGTTAACATGTTTCATGACCTTGGCAGGCTCTTCACTGTCTTTATTATCCTCGGGTACGATATCGTTCCAGGGCAGCTTGCACAGGCCGCAAAGACCGAACCAGGTGCGAAACATGGGAAACCAATGCAGGGCCTCGGCCTTTTGTTCAAAGGTGGGCATATAATTGTGCACCATATCCAGAAAGATAAGCCAGGCTTCATCATGCTGCGGGCCCTTGAGCGCCATACCATAACCGCCCTGCTGGGCCAGGGATTCCTTGGTCATATATTCGGAAAACTCCAGGCCCTTGGATTCCATGCCGATATCATTGAGAAAAGCTTCATCGGCACCATATTTGGACGCAAATTCAGCCTTCATTTTACGGACGCCCTGGCCCACAATCACGCCAAAACCGTCACCCCGACCCATTTGATGCACCAGCTCCAGGGCTGCGTCTCGGTTGCCGAATTTAAGGTCCATTCCGCCGGTATGGGTCGCATTGATTACACCATTCTCGAAACATTCCATCGCAAAGCCGATACTGGTCCCCACCGAAATCGTATCCATACCATAGTTATCACAATAAAAATTGAGCTCGGCAATGGTATAGGGATCAAATATACCCAGATTGGATCCGCAACCGGCGATGGTTTCGTACTCGGGTCCATCCACAAAAACGTGTTGACCCTTGTAGGGACCGGTCAGGGGAATGAAATTCTTAATTCCATGCGAACAGGCCACGGTACAGCCCATCCAGCAACCGTCAAACCCTGGATCAAAAATATCCTTGTAGACATCCTTGCCGATCAGACCGGCCATTTTATGTTGGCCGAATTTAAAGTTGTGTGTGGGCAGCAGGTCAAAATCATTCATGATCGGAACCAAATGAGTGGTCCCGATTTTGGCCATCTCATTCTGCTTGGGATCCAAGGCGACAATTTCTTTGGAATAGCTTTTGGCCACCGTTTTCAACGTATCCTTGTCGGCCGGCTTGTTGTCTTCCATTTTTACATTATCCCACCTTGCCACGAGTGCTTTGACGTTCTTGTGGGCAAATACAGTCCCCAAGCCACCCCGGCCGGCCTGCTTATAGCGGGCGCGTTTTCGTTTGGGATCATACCAGGAAAAGTTAAGACACCCCATCAAGGTGTGCTTGGCCCCGGGCCCCGTGGACACCACCGAGATACCCCGGGGTTTTTCCCCACCAAAATGGCTGGTCAACAGGGATGAGATCGCGTAGGAGTCTTCCGGCAGGCCTGCAACTTCAAATATCGTGATCTTTTCTTCGAGGCCATCAATATAGATAACTATCTCTTTGTCAGCATTGCCCTGGATCTCCATGGCATCGAATCCTGAGAATTTCAGATAAGGACCAAAATAGCCACCCACATTGGAATCGATAACGCTGCCGGTCAGGGGCGATATGGCCGTGACGATACTTTTTCCCGAACCGGGATAGGAAGGTGTGCCACCCATGGGACCGGATGCAATGCAGATGGTATTTTCCGGGTCCTGCCAGCTGGTCTCGGCATTGACGGCCTGCCAGAGCAGCCACAAGTCAAATCCCTTGCCACCCACAAAGGTCTGTTTCATGTCCTCGGGAACCGGTTTGATGGTCATATTGACTTCGGAAACGTTCACATAAAGGGTCTGGTTGGCGTAGCCCCGATCGATCTCCGGCCTTTTATATTCCAGGGTTTTGATTTCAGTTAGACGCAATGAATTCATATATACCTTCCTTTTAGTTATTATGAAACTGGTGCCGAAAGCCTCGTCTTTAAAGAAGGGGGCCTTTTATGATTTGCTTTTAAACACACCCTTTAAACCTGCCACGGTATCCAATGTCAAGCTCAACAATGCCGGAATCAGAAAAATTGTAAAAACCGTTGATATCAAGATGCCCCCGATGACCACACTGCCCAGCCCGCGATAAAATTCCGAACCTGCACCGGGAGAAAGCACCAGGGGTGTCATGGCACACACCGTAGTAATGCTGCTCATATAGATGGGGCGGATGCGCGACCGAACCGACTCGGTAATAGCCTGCCGCGCAGCCATGCCGGCATTGCGCATGTTGTTGAGGGTCTGGTGCACAATCAGGATCGCATTATTGACGACGATGCCCACCAGAATCACGAAACCCAGCATGGTGATGATATCCAGCGGCTGGTGCACCACGAATCGATTGAGCAGAAAAAGACCCACAAATCCACCGGCAGCCGCCAGGGGAACACTGAACATGATGATCAGAGGATATAAAAAGTTTTCAAACAAGGCCGCCATCAGCAAGTAACTGATAACAACCGCCAGCATAAAATTCCATATCAGCGCATCCCGGGTACGCGTCAGGTTATCGGCTGTTCCGGCCAGATGAATGCGATAGCCTCCCTCCAGAACGCCCTTGGCTTTCAATGGTTCGATGATTTCTGTTTGAATGCGTTGTGTAGCGGTTTCAAGCGCTAGCGTAGCCGGCGGGATAATCTGGATGGTGATAGCCCGCTCCCCATGCAGGTGATTGATCTGGCTGGGTCCCTCGGTCAAACGAATATCAGCCACTGAAGACAATACGACCCGCTCGCCTGTGGGTGAAATCAGGGGCAAATCCAACAAATCCTGGGTTCTGGCGATGCGGCCGGCTTCTGTTTTGACGGTCAGGTCAATCTCTTCTCCTAAAAATCGATATCCACTGGCACGGGTGCCGTCCACCAGCACATTGACCGTGGCGCCCAGATCGGCCGTGGTCAGGCCCAAGCGGGTGAGCCGGTCCCTATCCGGAATCACCTGCATTTCAGGACTTCCCAGATCGAGGCTGGGTATGGGCCGAATCTGAGAACCCGGCAACACCTGCATGGCGGCACCGAAAATCTGTTTTCCAAGGGCAATCAACTGAACCAAATCGGGCCCGGTAATTTCCACTTCTATGGAACGGCTTTTCCCGATGCCCCGGGCAAACAATCCGGGTTGCTGGACCACCGCAATCATACCGGGGATCTTCCGTAAAACACCATATACATAGGGCAATAGCTCCCGGGTTCGTTCCTGGATTTTGGAGTTGATACCCATAAATGCATTCTGTCCGAATGCCACAAAAAAGAAACTGTCGATGGGCGGGAGATTCAGACGTCGGGCGGTCTGGCTTTGCTCGTCATGCTCAATCAACGGCAGGATATCCTTCTCCACCACGGTGGCGATGCGCTGCATCTCTTGTTTGTTATAGCCGGGTGGTGGGATCAGAATGCCGAACAGCATTTCACGGTTGCCTTGCGGCAGGTACTCAGTCTTGGGGATCAGGCCATAGGCAAAACTGACCGACAGTGCAGTCAGCACCACTGCCACCAGAAGTCGTACCGATACATACCCGCACATCCAATGGATAAAACGGGTGATCAGATTGACAAATCCCCCGGCAATGCCCTTGATGCTGAAACGTGAATCCTTTCCCGGATTGGGATTATTAACACGTCCCAAAATTTTGGCGGAAAGGGTCGGGATACCGGTGATGGAAACCATCAGGCTCAATAAAACCGCACTACTAATGGCGATGGCGATATCCCGAAAAAGCTGACCGGCCTCCTCGGCCACGAACACAATGGGTAAAAATACGGCCACCGTGGTCAAGGTGCTCGCAAACACGGCCCCCCAGACTTCTATCGTACCGTCATAGGCGGCTTGAATGCGTGGTTTGCCCATTTCGCGATGCCGAAAAATATTTTCGAACACCACAATGGAATTGTCCACCACCATACCGATGGCAAAGCTGAGACCGGCCAGGCTGACCACATTGATATTTCGTCCCAACAGCGTCATAATGAGGAAAGTCGCGATAATGCTGATGGGGATGGCCAGAGATACGATCACGGTACTGGCAATGTTCCGTAGAAAAAAAATCAAAACGATCACCGCCAGGCACCCGCCCAAAAAAATGTTCTGTCTAACCAGGTCGATGGCACTGTAAATATAGCGGGTTTCATCATAAACCTGACGGATCATGAGCTTGCGATCTTTCAAAATGCTTGCATTAAGATCTTGTAAAACCGACTTCAATCGATTCATGATAACCAGTACATTGGACCCAGGTTCGCGAACCATATTCATAACCAATTTGGGCGCACCCTCATGGCGGACAACCACATCCAGTTCCTCATACCCCAATTGAACCTTGGCGACATCGCCAATCTTGACGGGTATACCGTTGACACGTTTGATAATCACGTTTTCGACATCGTGTGTGGTTCTGAATTCTCCGACCGTGCGGGTAACATAGCGGCGTTTACCCTCGTCAAAACTGCCGGCACTCACATTTCTGTTCTCGATATCCAAGGCCCGCAGCAATTCGGGAATGGTAATTTTACGGGCGGCCAGGGCGGTCGTGTCGATGGTGACGATTAGTTCCCTTTCCTGGCCGCCATACACATTGACAGAGGCTACGTTATCGATTCTTTCCAGATAGGGTTTGATATGATCGTTGATGAAATCATACTCCTGGCTGAGGTTGCCCTGATAACCCTCTCTGGATTGTACCACCATCCAGGCAATCGCCTGTTCCCGGCGGCCGCCGGATTTGATCAGGGGCTTGTCGGCTCCGGCCGGATAGCGCTTAACCTGGTCCAGCTTCTTGGAAACCCGTAACAACGCATCGTCCGAATCGGTGCCGATCTGAAACATAAGATGGATGTAGGCATAGCCATCCCGGCTCTCACTCTCCATACTGTCCAGGCCTTCGAGGTTTTTCAACTCCTCTTCCTGAACATCGATGATCTCGCGCTCCACCTCTTGCGGGCTGGCCCCGGTCCATCGGGTTTCGATGGAAACTTCCGGCAAATCCACATTGGGTGTCAACTGGATCGGAATCCGAAAAAGCGAAATAGTTCCAAACAGAACCAGCAAGATGGCGCCCACCATGACGGTTACCGGTCGTTTGATGCTGACATCCACCAATTTCATCAGTCAACCACCTTGACATGCTGACCGGGTCGCAGGCGCTCATTACCGCGGACTACGATCTGCTGGCCCGGTTTTAGATCCCCTTTTACGGCGGCATCATTGTCATCATACCCGACCACCTCTACGGATACCGGTACGACCTTATCTTTTGCGACCACGTAAACCAGGCGTTGGTTGCCGGCAGTTACGATGGCATCTTTGGGCAGTAGCATCTGCCGCCGCTTTGCTCCCACCCTAAATGAGACGGTTGCGGCCATACCGCTCTTGATCCGCTTATCCTTATTGGCCACCCGTATGTGAATGGGAAATGTACGCGCATTTGGATCGCCCTTGGGGGGCATCGCGTAAACATTTGCGGCAATAGGCTTACGACTCAAGCTATCGACCGTCACTTGGGCAACACTATTGGCATTGATGGCAACGGCATACGTTTCAGGCATGTCCACCTTGATGAGGATCCGGCTCATATCCACCAGCGTAACAACCGGGCCCCCAATATGAAGCCACTGCCCCACCTGGGTATGCTCTGCAGCAACGTATCCGCCAAAAGGGGCCAAGACTTCCTTCTGGGATATTTCATACTCCAGTTGATCAATATCGGCTTTGTTCATTAACAGCTCGTTTTTGAGCACGTTGTGATTGAGCAAGGCTTCATCATATTGCTTTTGTGATATGCTGTTGGTGCGTTTCAGGCTGTCGACGCGTTGTAGCTCCTTTTCAGCCAGTAAGAGCCTGGATTGAATTGCGGCATGGGCGGCCAGGGTTCGCTTCAGTCGCAAGCTTAAGCCCTTGGACCCTAGTATGGCCAAAGGCGTGCTTTGGGATACAAAATCGCCGGCCTTGACCAAAAAGGCCTCCACCAGACCGGAAACCTCCGAAGCCACGACGCTTTCACGCAACGGCTCGGTCGTACCGATAATGGTGATCTGATCCTGGATCAATTTACTCTGCACCACAGCTACCTGGACCGGAACGGCCGGCGGCGCCTTTTTGCTGTTCTGCCCCCAGACCGGGGCCGCAAGATGACCATTGACGGCTATCACCAGGATCAGGATAACCCAAAATCGAATCGACGGGTTGCTTGTCTTTTGCACTTTCTGTTCCCCTATACTACTTTTTCACGATCCCTTCCGGTGACTCAATTGGTACAACCCGACCATAACACCAACAATCACATAAGCCAAACCCAGCCCCACAATACCGAATTTGGGACCGGCGCACCAGTAAGCCACTGCCGGCCACAGATCAGTTTGTGCGCCCAGTAGCACTTGCGCCAGGCTGAAATTTTCAACCGCATCCAGCAAAGCCGCTACCAACTGTCCCCAGGCCAATATATAGCCGATATTTATGCCTGTCTGCGTATGCTGAAACCGGGCCCCGGCTGTCAAAACACAGCCCAGACCGATGACGCCCGCATAGGCAAATAGAAACAGGTAGTCCAGGCCTATACTCAACCCGGCCGCGATCCGTGCCGGTTGATCCCAGGAGGTCAACATCAGCTTGGCACTGGTCCAATTGTGGGCAAACTCAAACGACACGATACCACGTGGGGCGGCATCTGTTTTTAGATGACGATCCAACACCTGAAGGCCTGCCATGGTAACGATGGTGGTAATCAAAAGGACCACGAAAACTTTTTTACGTACGGGTATGGGAAGCCAAGTGAAAGGATGCGTGGTCATATGGCAATCCTCCTTTTTCAGGATGATATTAAATGCGCTGAAACTTAACCTGTTTTTAACGGCTGAGCCGGTATGGGTGCGGATCAATATG
The DNA here is from genome assembly GCA_964452555.1 of uncultured Desulfobacterales bacterium. GTDB lineage: Bacteria > Desulfobacterota > Desulfobacteria > Desulfobacterales > B30-G6 > B30-G6. Next base: position 34,649 of record CAYVMI010000013.1, on the reverse strand, counting down.
CGGCTGAGTACGGTCCAATAATTCCGCCACCAGCTTTCCGCTGGCCGGCCCGACACTGATACCGATCATATTATGACCGGCAGCGATCATAACATTTTGGAGCCGGGGAGACCAATCCATAAACGGAAGTCCATCCGCGGTCATGGGCCTGAAGCCGCACCAAGGGTCAAGCATGCCTGTCAATTGCGGGCTGCTGGTGTAGTGTCGCAACCCCGTTGTCAAAGCAGATAGTCGCTGTCGGCTCAAACTACTATCCAACCCAATGAATTCCATGGTACCCCCCAGACGACAGGCATCAGGCCAAGGGGTGGAGACCACCCGCAACTCTTCAAAAAAGCATGGTATTTTCGGAAAATTCGGCTGCGGTTTCATGGTGATGGAATAACCTTTGCCCGGCTGAATCGGCAGCCGGCACCCCAGGCGTTTAGCAAAGGCAGGCGACCAGGCTCCTGCGGCCAACACAAAAGCATCCGCAGCCAATATCTCGTGATCTGTCTGCACGGCTGTGGCCCGCCCATTTTGGGAGATAAAAGACCGAACCGGACAATGGTCCAATATCCGAGCGCCCCGGCTTTCCAAGATGCGCCGCAGTTCGGCCAGCAAAAGCTCAGGCCTTAAGTGCGCGGTTTCGGGATAATGCCAGGCACCACATATGGCATCCCCCAAGCTGGGCTCCAGATTCCGGACAGCATCTTTGTCCAGGCGTCCGCCATGAATATTGTATCGCCTTAAATAGGCATCAGTCTTGCCATACCCTTGCCAGGCCTTTTCCGATTTATACACATGCAAGGACCCATCCACGGTCCAATTACAGTTAATCTTTTCTGCCTGGATAATTTCAGGAAACAACTTAAAACTGCTGGACAATAATGCATGCCGGCCCATGACCGAGGCCACGACCGACCTGGACCGGGTATGATATACAAATTGACTGAACCACGACATTAGCCTGGGAATATATTGCGGTCGGACATGCAGGGGCGCATCTTTTTTGAACATCCAGATGAATCCCTTGATGATGGTGTCCAGGGAATTGAGGGGCAGGATGTGATTGGGGACAATCAAACCGCAGTTGCCTCTGGAGGCGCCTTCACCAAAACGATCCTTGTCAACCACGGTGACAGACCAACCTTTATCGAGCAGGTAGTATGCCGTAAACCCGCCGATAATTCCGCCGCCGATAATGATCGCATGTTGGGATCTGTTCATGATGGGATTGGGCCGAAAATAATACCGGCCCCAACTGTGTTATGTCGGGGCTTATTCGCCCAAATAGGCTTTTTGAACCTGCTCGTTCTCTAAGAGGGCGGCGGCTTTATCAGACAATACAATCCGGCCGGTCTCCATAACATAACCGGTTCCGGATATGGTCAAAGCCATGTGGGCATTTTGCTCGACCAAAAAGATGGTGACACCGGATTTGTTGATTTCAAGAATTGTTTCAAAAATTTTTTCCACGAGTTTGGGCGCCAGCCCAAGCGAAGGTTCGTCCAGCAGCAATAGTTCGGGCCGTGACATGAGGGCCCGACCAATGGCGAGCATCTGCTGCTCACCGCCGCTTAGGGTTCCGCCCAGCTGCTTCATGCGATCTTTTAGTCTTGGAAATAAGCTAAATACCCATTCCAGATCTTTTTGAACCTCGGCTTTGTCTTTTCTTAAGAAAGCACCCATTTCCAGATTTTCAAAGGTCGACATGCGTGGAAAAATCTGCCGGCCCTCGGGAGTTTGCGATACGCCCAAAGCCGCCACTTTCTCAGGACGGAGTTTTTGAATGGGTTTTCCCTTAAGCAGGATTTCCCCCTGGGTGGCAGGCTGAACACCAAAAATGGTCATCAACGTGGTTGATTTGCCGGCACCATTGGCACCGATCAGGCATGCGATTTCGCCTTTGGAGATGGAACAGGATACACCTTTCAATGCGTGAATATTGCCATAATAGGTATGAATATCCGATAGTTCTAGTATGGCCTGCGCCTTTACCATAATGTCAATCCTTTGGGTTTGTCGCTAAATCTTCATGTAACTCGCGTCTACGGCGGGTCGCCGGAATCAGCCCTTCGGGTTTGAGTATCATCATCGTCGTCATGATGCCGCCGAATGCCAGCATACGGTAATTTTCAAGCCCGCGGAATACCTCCGGAGCTGCAATCAATACAAATGCGGCGATAACGATGCCCGGTATGCTGCCAACTCCGCCCAACACCACGATGCACAGCACAATGCACGATTCCATAAACAGGAAAAAATTCGGGTTTGTGTAGCTGAGCTTGGCGGCAAAAAAAGCGCCGGCCACAGAAGCAAAAGCTGCGCCCAGTGCATAGGCCAGCAATTTGATCCAGGTAGTCGGCACCCCGGACAGCTCCGCCGCCACCTCGTCCTCGCGAATGGCAATCCACGCACGGCCAATGCGGGAATTGTCCAGACGCCTCACCCCGATGATGGTCAGGATGGCGATGAATAAAATAAAATAATAAAGGGACGGCAAGGATTTCAGGTAATAGGTTGCCCAGGCCAGGCCGTCTTCTCCAAAGCTTGGATAATAAAGGGCCGGGCGCTTCATGCCGAATAGACCATTGGGACCGGCGGTGAGTGAGTCCCAATTATTGAGTACCAGACGCACGATCTCGCCGAAACCCAGTGTCACAATGGCCAGATAATCCCCCCGCATTTTCAAGGTAGGGTAACCGATGATGCAGCCAGCCACCATCCCCAGGACAATGCCGATGGGCAGTGCCGACCAGAATGATAAGCCGAATGTAAGGTTCAAAAGTGAATAGGTATAGGCCCCCACCGCATAAAAGGCGATATATCCCAAATCTAAAAGACCGCATAAACCGACCACGATATTCAATCCCAGCCCCAGACAAACATAGATGAGACAGGTAATCCCCACATCGATCATGTAGTTATCGGCAAACAACGGGAATATGGCCGCAAGCGCCAGCAGACCACCCAAAGTATATATTTTGGGATAGCGGTTGATGCGTTCGCTAATAGTTTCGACCCATGGCTTCTTCGGTGTTTGGACTTCCTCTTTTTTGCGACTTCTTATGGCTTTAACAATTATGTTCAGAACCAGAATGGCGATGAATACGCCCAGTGTTTTGAAGGCGCGACCCGGTTCGAAGGTCGTACTCTTGAAACCCAGCATGGGGATCAACAGAATGGCCAGAAAGAAAGCATACACAACCAGTTTTTTCAGTTCTTGTTTTATCATCAGACACGCACCTCCGCGGAACCTTTACCCAGAAGACCACTGGGTTTTAAATAAAGCACCAGGATCAACACGGTAAATGTGGTCACGTCTTTCCAAGCACTGGGCAGGAAGGCAGCCCACATGACTTCAATCCCGCCGATTATCAATCCACCCAGCATGGCGCCGGGAATGGAGCCGATACCGCCGAGAATGGCTGCGGCAAATGCCTTGATCATAAAGAGAAATCCCATATCAAACCGGACGGCACCATAATGGAGTCCCACCATCACACCGGCGGCCGCACCCAATGCCGGGCCGATCATGAAAGTGATGCGTATGGTCTGGTCGATATCGATTCCCAAGATACGGGCCATGACTTTATTCTGGGCGGTTGCCCGCATGGCTTTGCCCAGGCGCGTGCGGTGCACGAAAAGCTGTAAGCTGACCATAAGGGCGACGGCTAGCAGCATGATAAATATCTGACCGTTGGATATGCGTGCGCCCATGAATTCGATACCCTCGACACCAAACACCTGCGGATAGGGGCGATCGGACACACCCTGGCTGAGCATCATGCCATTGGACAAAAAAATGGACATGCCCAGGGCGCTGAGCAAGGCGGACAAACGCGATGATGTGCGCAAAGGCTTATAAGCTACATGCTCCACGGCAACACCCAGAACGGCCACATAGGCCATGGCCATACTGAATACAATGATCATGGTCAGTACAAAATGGGTTTCCACCCAACCCATTTGCTGCAAGGCCGTCAATACGATCACGCCAATAAAGGCACCGGCCGTAAATAATTCCCCGTGGGCAAAGTTGATCAATTCAATGATGCCGTACACCATGGTATAGCCCAGGGCAATTAAGGCGTATATGCTGCCCAGAAAAATGGCGTTGATGATCTGCTGTAATATAAATGAGGACAGGTCCATACGAGATCTTTCGTTCCTTCCTTCAAAATCCCGACCCTAAAAGCGAGATTTTATTCTGCGGAACGGGTGCCTAAAACACCCGCTCCGCCTTTTGAATATTTTCAAATGATCTCACGTAATCATTTGAATCCCTACTGAGCTGCCTGACCGAAACGCGTTTTTAACTGAGGTTCAGGCTAAAACGATCATCGTCCGGCAGCGGGAATTCAAACTTATAGATCGTTGCCCGTCAACGGATCCCAGTAAGGTACAAATGCGTTGTCCTTCACGAGCCAAACGATATGGGCAATCTTGCGGTCGCCGTGGTCGTCGAAGGAAATGTCGCCGCTGACTCCCGGCCAGGTGTTGCCGCGGATGGTTTTTTGCAGTTTATCCGCTTTGGTGGTGCCGGCTTTATCAACAGCCGCCAGAGCCATCATGCCGGCATCGTAGGCGTAATAGGCATAGGAGCCCACGGCCTTGGCATCCCACATTTTCTTGTATGTACTGATGAACTCACGCCGTTCGGGTGTGTCCGGGGCCTGAGCAAAGGTCAGATAGACGCCTTCGGCATTGGGTCCGGCAACCTCCAAAAATTTGGGATGAAAAACCGCATCTTCACTCAGAAAGGTTGAACGCATATTCAGCTTGCGGGCCTGCTGGATCATCTTGGATCCTTCGGGCTGATACACGCTCATGTAGACCACATCCGGATCAACGCGTTTGATTTTGGTGAGAACCGCGGTAAAATCGCTGTCCCCGGGGGTAATATATTCATGGGCGGCAATTTTAACCTTGTTATTTTTAGCGGCAAACTTCTTGATGTTGGCTGTCAGCCCGGCGGTATAGGTTTGACGGTCATCGATCAAAGCGATGGTTTTGGCCATTAATTTCTTTTCCAGAAATTCAACGGTTGACCAGGCCTGCACGTCATCACGTGGCGGCATGCGGAAGAAATACTTATACCCTTTGGCCGTCAGTCTTTCATTGGTGGAGGCCGGGGTAATCTGAACGATACCGGCATCCATGATCGGAATCTGAGCCGGTTCCGTAGCTGATGAACAATAGGCTCCAATCACGACCTCTACGCCGCTGTTGATGAGTTTGTTGGCTGCCATGGTGGCCTTGCCGCCGTCACAGGCACTGTCACCGGGTACAACTTCAACTTTGTCGTAGCCTTTCAGGGCGCCATAAACCGCCACAGCTGTTTTCACACCCTGCAGGATGTCGGTACCATCCTGAGCATACGGTCCGGTCAATGGACTCAGCGTTCCAATTTTTAGGGTCTTGGCTAAGACCACACCTTGAAACCCCAGGATTAGAATGAAACATAATGTAATGATTCCAACTTTTCTCATGTTACACCTCCATTTCTTACCTTCTGTTCAAGTTACCTACAATGGCTCGCTCTACTTATCTTCCTCCTTATTTTTTGAAAGGGCGCCCGTGCCCAAATAAGCTTCGATAACTTTATCGTTTTGCTGGATTTCTTTGGGAGTCCCTTCGGCAATTTTCTCACCATAATCGAGCACCGTGACAAGCTCCGAAATCCCCATGACCAACCGCATATCGTGCTCAACCAGGAATATGGTCAAACCCATATCGCGCAGCTTGATAATCAAATCCATGAGTTCGGCGGTCTCCTTGGGATTCATGCCGGCGGCCGGTTCATCTAACAATAACAGTTTGGGTTTGGAAGCCAAGGCCCTGGCAATCTCCAAGCGTCGCTGCTCCCCATAGGCCAGGTTGGATGCATAGTCGTTCTGATGTCCAATCAGGCCGATAAAATCGAGTATCTCCTGCGATTGTTTGACAATGTCCATTTCTTCCTGTTTCTCGAAACGCGTCTTCAATAAAGCGCGTACGGGTCCGCTCTTGGTGCGGCAGTGCATACCCACCTGGACATTTTCAAGTACAGTCATGGATTTGAATAAGCGGATATTCTGAAAGGTTCTGGCGATGCCCTGTGAAATGATGCGATTGCTTCGCAAATTATTGAGGCGATTGCCCAGGTAGGAGATGCTGCCCTCTGTGGGCGGATAGACCCCGGTAATCATGTTGAACACAGTTGTTTTACCGGCGCCGTTGGGGCCGATGAGACTCAGAATCTTACCTTCGGGGACCTTCATACTCAGGTTGTTGACTGCCAACAAACCACCAAATCGTTTGGAAACATTTTCCAGTGTCAGTTCTGCCATATCAATCCGTCTAAGTATTTCCTTTCTCAGTTCAATCCGGGTCTGTGAGGGGTGTTTAGATGCCGTTGAACACCGCAACGCTGCCGCTAAGTGGTTAATACAACGGATCTGCCATTAAGTATGTTTTTGTGTGATTAAAAAAATTGATATAACCACTTTGTAGCTAAAATGTCAAATCAGTTGGCCAAATAAAATCGTGTTCCACGATTTTATGAAGTTGGACTTTTTGTGAAGCCGTCAGTATCACAGGTTTAGCCAGGTGCCGATACCCTTCTCCTTGGCTTTTTTAACGATCAAAGGCGCCACAGCCATGTCGTCGATGGCCAGGCCCAAATTGGCAGTCATGGTAATTTCAGCGGGTGTCCCGCGACCGGCCTTGGCACCTAATACCAATTCACCCAGGTCGGCGTGGATGCTTGGCGTGTCTTTAAAATACCCCAATGTTTTGTAGTGAAGCATCTGGGGGGTGTCGTCGGTGCAAAACTTGGCGGTCTCATGCATGGCTGCCGGATGCCAGTAGGAATCGAAATCCACCAGCGAGGCAAAAGCCCCGGCCTTCATCCAACCGGCCTGAATGGTGGCATGCGGCGTTTTCATGATGGGACCGGCCGTCACGACGATGTCGCTGTCGCTCACAGCAGCCTTTGGTTCCGCCACCACGACCACATCCACTTCAAAACGATGGCGCATCTCCCGCGCATATTGGTCTGCAGCCTCAGCATCCACATCAAAAGCTTTAACCTGCTCGATGGGAAACAAGGCCTTCAGCGCTTCCAGATTGGTGCGTCCCTGAACACCGCAACCCAGCATACCCACGACCTTTGAGTCAGGTCGGGCAAGGTAACGTGCGGATAAAGCTGTAGCGGCACCGGTGCGCATGCCCGTCAGCCAGACGCAGTCCATAACCGCCACCGGCAGACCCGTTTCAGCATCATTGAGAATCAGGAGGCCGGTAATATAAGGCAATCCCAGCTTGAGATTGTTGGGAAATCCGCTGACCCATTTGATCCCGGCGGCCTTCATACCGGGAATATAAGCTGGCATGGCATGGATGAAATTGTCGCCGCCGCCGGGATGCACACCGGGTTTGGGCGGCATTTCGGTCTGGTCTCTGCCTTTTTCCCTAAAGGCGATTTCCAGCAGATCGATAATTTCGGCCATGCTGACACCGGCAGAGATAACATCCGCTTTGCTGAGGTAGAGTAGACGTGGTTCCATATCTTCCCCTTTCCCATTGAGGGATTTAGTTTGCTGTTTGCGATTTATACGGAAAACAAAGGTCAAATCTCTTGAAGGAATTTTAACACGTTATTCCTATGGCAGGACGGATCAAAAAGCAAGTCGATTCCGGAACATGTATCGGGTAGATCTTGCAAAGCAAACAATACAGGCGTATAGATAGCCAGCCGAAAATTGAATATTGCAGATTGAAAATTAATAACTGAAATATTAAGGAAAAAAGCATGCAGGAATTTTACGATTTTCTGAAAGCCAACGAAGTCGCCTATGATCGTCACGATCACCCGGCCGTCTATACTGTGGAAGAATCCGATCGACTGGTACCTAAATTACCGGGGGCAAAAACCAAGAACCTGTTTTTGCGGGATGACAAGGGCAAACGCCATTTCCTGGTGATGGTGCCCAGTGACAAGCAGGTCAATTTAAAAGGATTGACCGGCGAAATCGGTATCAAGCGCATCAGCTTTGCATCGCCCCAAAGGCTGCAAAAGTACTTGGGTTTAGAGCCCGGGGCCGTGTCGCCCATGGCGGTTTACAATGACAAGGACCATGACGTGGAGGTCTTTTTTGACCGGGACCTATGGGAATCGGATGCCTTCCAGTTTCATCCCCTGGTCAACACCAGCACCATCGTCATCACCCGCGACAATATGGAACGCTTCCTGAATGCCACCGGACATGCGTTTCAAATTATCCAGGTGCCGGAACGATAAGCTCGAGACTTGAACCTTTAGGCAATTAGGCTGAAGACTATTAGACTGTTAGGCATGCTGGCTTTCTAGCCGTTGATAATGCATTTAATTTCTATGCATGCCCCCTTAGGCAGTCCGGCAACCTCCACCACGGCCCGGGCAGGCTTGTGGCCTGCAAAAAACGCCTCGTAGATGCCGTTGAACTCTACAAAATCACCCATGCTGGTCAAAAACACATCCACGGCCACCACCTGATTCAGGCTGCACCCGGCCGCCTCGACAACGGCCTTTAGGTTGGCCAAAGCCTGCCTGGCCTGGCCGGCAAGATCATCTCCCACCAATTCGCCCGTGGCCGGATCCATTCCCAATTGTCCGCTGACAAAATGAAATGATCCCGCGCTGATGCCTTGGGAATAAGGGCCGATGGCCGCCGGTGCTTGGTCTGTTGCGATCACATTAATACCCATAATTAAATCTCCTTTCAAATTAAACGGTTTCGCTAAAAGCCCAACTTCGGTGTTGTTCAAATCCCGCAAACATTCAACGTACAATTAGTACGCCTCATAATTGCGAAATTTGCACGCCTTGAATTTGAACTTTTTCAAAACCGTCTACATATTTCCTTTTACGGTCTCTTAAGAAATAATATCGAATTTAGCTATCTAAATAGTTTAAATCCATCAACACGATAAGTGGAAGCAAGCCCCCACTTTACATTTGCCAATTTGTTGGTTGTACCAGGCCACGGCCTTGTCATTGGGCCCGGCCATGAATTCAATCCCCTGCTTCAGGATCCATTTATCCAGTCCGCTTTCGGGCTTCATCAACCCATTGACACCCATGCCCACAATGATCATTTCCGGCCCGCTGTCCACCAGCGCCTGGATGTCCTTACGGATCAGGGTATGCCCGCGGCTGCGCCACCAGCCGTCCTGGATACGTCCGTTCGGATATATGATCAGATCCGACGTGATCCGGCGGCCATTGATGACCATATCCCCGAATGAAAAGGATTCGATCATTATTACCTCAATTCATTGCTTAGATATCCTAGCCTTGCTGAGGCCGGTCTCTGCATCTTTTTTAGCAGTTGATCCCTTCCTAGTCAACGACCGCCACGAATCCTGTTTTGATTGAATTGATTAATCAATCTCCTTTTTAATCCCCACCCTAAACACTGGGTTCATAATGATCCCATCCAAAAAAATCAAACCATTGATTTCTCTTCTGAAGTGCAAGTCTATACGTACTTTTTTTCCGTATAAATAGGGCAATTTACCAGGATTGTCATTTGTTGGCCCTTTGACATCATAGGGCTATCTGATTTCAAACCCATCTCGATATTCACATACAACTAAACACCAGCGAAATATTGGCACCAACACCTATGGAGGAGGGCTGTCATGTTGAAAAAGTCTTTGAATTTTTTACTATTTGGGTGTTTGTTTTTATTCCTTATCGCACCCCATGCCGCTACAACCGAAACGACTGTGTTCGGACCACAGGATTTTGAAATTGGCACCCTTCACCTGCACCTCTCTCGCCACTCTTTCTCCGTGGCCGATCCTGGTGATGGATATATAACTATTATCAAAAGCACCCCGGAACAATCCATCACTGCCGGCTTTCTTTTTTTTAACCGTAAATTTATCCCATTGGGACAATTTCTCCTTGGAGAAGATGTCCTCACGTACAAGGATGTCCATTTGAAGGCCGACAATCGAATTACGGTTTTTCTTCTCGGTACGCCCGGTGCCTCCGTTAATATTAAAATTGAAAATGTCGACAGCCCGATTCCACCGCCGGAAATTAATTTTACGGCGGTGGAATTATCCATTATACCTGGCGACACGAGCACGCTTTCGTGGGAGGTCGCCCACGCGGATCTAATTCTAATCGACAACGCGATAGGCTATGTAGCCCCATCGGGATCACATGAAGTTCAGCCGCTGGAAACTACAACCTATACGATGGGGGCCATCGGACCAGGCGGCAACTCAACCGAAAGTATTACCGTTGCCGTGTCACCGGCACCTCCCATGGTTGAAATATTTGCTTCGCCCGAAACGATCATCCTCGGCAAATCAACAACTTTAACCTGGAACTCCTCTGGTGCGGATACCTGCGTCATCGAACCGGATATCAATGATGTAGATCCGAGTGGCGCCCTGACAGTTGAACCCGTTGAAACAACAACTTACACCATCGTGGCTGCTGGCCCGAATGGCACGGCCACAGATGAAGTAACTGTTACTGTTAACAATCCTGGACCAGTTGTAACTTTTAACGCAGATCCTGAGGCAATAATTCTTGGTGACTCAACAACTCTTAGCTGGACCACTGAATATGCAGACACCTGTGTGATTGAACCTGAAATCGGTAGTATTGATCTAAATGGATCTCTAATTATTTCACCTACAGAATCAACAACTTATACAATTACAGCTACAGGTTCTGGCGGAACGACCACACAATCAGTTCTTGTATCAGTAAATATACCCGCTACTGTTGAACTCACAATTGACCCAGGATCAATCCTAATTGAAGAGACAGCTACGTTGTCATGGAATTCCGAGCATACCGAAAGTTGTATAATTGAACCCGACATAGGCAGCGTTGATCTTAATGACAGCATTCCAGTTTCGCCAGATATCACCACGACGTATACCATAACAGCCACCGGACCAGGTGGTACTGCAGAAGACAGTGCCACAGTAACGGTCCTTTTTCCACCTCTTGTAACCATTGATGCTGAACCAATTGAAATAATCCTTGGTGAATCTTCAACTCTGACTTGGGATTCTACCCATGCCGCTACATGTGTGATCGAACCGGGTATAGGAAGTGTTTCCATTGATGGCAACTTGGCGGTTTCTCCAATTGCGACAACAACTTATACCATCACTGCCACAGGGTCTGGGGGGACTGCCACTTCCAATGTGACAGTCAATGTTCACCAACCACCCACGGCAACGTTTTCAGCTGATCCAGATTCCATTCTTCAGGGTGAATCCTCAACGCTTTCATGGACAACGAATAACGCAGATACCGTAGAGATTGACCAGGGCATTGGCTCTGTTGCACCAAATGGCCCCATTTCCGTTTCTCCCGATGAAGCTACTACTTATACTCTAACCGCAACCGGACCTGGTGGTGTAGTTTCTGAACAAGCGACTGTTGAGGTTGTCGTAAATCAACCTCTCAGTTTGGTTGTATCTGATGATGAAATTAATTATGGTGATTCCATAACCTTGAGCTGGTCAGCTAATGGATACAATACAGTTTTTATCAACGACGGCAGCAGCGTTTCCGAAGAATTGCCCAGCGGTATATGGGTTGTTACACCCGAATGTACCACCACTTATTCCCTGTCGGCCACTAATGCCAGCGGACCCATTTTTTTAACCGCGTTCGTCAAAGTGGCCGGAAACCCTCCCGAACCCCAGCCAGAGGGATCATTCGGCATACAGTATGAAGATCTGATCCCAGAGGATGCCAGCTTACCCTCTTTTGATGCCGATCGCTTTATTGTCATCACGGGATTGGTAACTGACATAACTGGTGCTCCGCTAATGGGTGTCACCACATCAATCCTCAATCATCCTGAATATGGCACTGCAATAACCGATGAAACCGGGCGTTTTTCCATTCCTGCAAATGGCGGGAATGTACTGACAATCGTCTATAATATAGATAATTATTTATCCAGTCAGCGAAAAGTAAATACCGGTTACAACGACATCGTGGTGGTCGAGACAATAGCCATGATCGAGCCCGATCCAGCGGCAACAACAATCACATTCGATGATAATCCTGATACGGTTACCACTCATAAAAGCACACCCGTTATTGACAGTTTCGGTACCAGATCGTGTTCCACGGTATTTACCGGTGACAACCCAGCCTATGAAGTCGATGCCAACGGTAATGTATTACGAGAACTGACCACCATCACCACAAGAGCAACCGAGTATACCACACCTGAATCCATGCCGGCCAAGCTGCCGCCCACATCGGCTTTTACCTATTGTGTTGAGCTTGGCGTAGATGGCGTAAAAAACGTACAGTTTGAAAAACCTGTTGTCTTTTGGGTTGATAATTTCCTGGGATTTGACGTTGGTGAAATCGTGCCGGTTGGATTTTACAACAAAGATCGTGGGGTATGGGAACCGTCTGACAATGGTGTCGTTGTGCGGCTTTTAGATACCAATCAGGATTCTATTGTTGATGCACTTGATGCCGATGGTGATGATCAACCCGATGATCTGAATAGTAACGGATCATTTCTGGACGAGGTAAAAGGACTTGAAGATCCACAAAACTATGCCGCCGGTACAACTTACTGGCGGGCTCATACAACCCATTTCACACCTGGTGATTTAAATTATCCATACGGTACGCCGGATACTGCTACTTACGCTGATAATATTTGGCCGCCCAGTTCCAATAGTGATAATAACAAGAACCAGTCGTGCAATGGTCCTGAAATAACCTCCTACATTGAAGAACGCGCACAGATAGTCCATGAAGATATTCCCATACCTGGAACCGATATAACTTTGCATTATACCAGCAGCAGAGTCCCGGGATATGATACGGTTATCACAGTTCCGGTCAGTAGTGAAACTATCCCCGACATTCTGAAACGAATTGAAGTGAGCGTTCAGGTTGCCGGTGTCGAACTCATGCAGGAGCTTCCTCCCGAGCCGGATCAAGTTACCCAATTTTTTTGGGACGGTCACGACTACCTGGGCAACCCTGTTCAGACCCCTATTCCAGCCCATGTTAAAATCGGATATGTGTATGACTCAGTCTATTATACACCCGGCGATTTTGACCAGGCATTTGCACAGCCTGGTGTCGAGGCCACAGATATTCCTGCCCGACAGGAAATCATCCTGAATACCAGTGACATTTTGGTGATTCAGCCTGCCAGTAGTAAAAGCAGTCAGGACATGGCCGCGGGATGGACAATCTCAAATCACCATCATATGCGCCTGCAAGATCTATCAACGCTGCACAAAGGCGATGGTTCTGTGGTTTTCAATAATGTTCGTACCATCGAGAGGTTTGCCGGTCATGGTTTTGGACCTTCTCACCCTACGGAGGGAGCTCCCGCATTAGAAACATCGGTTTCTTCTCCGAATCAAGTGGCGGTTGATTCGGATGGAAATGTCTACATTGGACAAGGTTATTATGGAGCTATTTACAAAGTGGACCCAAGTGGCATCTTGAACTACCTGACAGGTAGATATCGAGACTGGGGGTTTAGCGGTGATGGTGGTCCGGCCATTGATGCGCGTATTGACGACTGCGGTGGTATTGCTGTCGATAGTATCGGGAATATCTATTTCTCTGACACCGGCAACAATTGTATCCGAAAAATCGATGCTAACGGCATTATCAATACAATCGCCGGCATACCGCTATCACCTGGTTACAGTGGAGACGGGGGACCGGCAACCCTGGCTCAATTCCATTCTCCCAGAGGCGTGGCTGTCGATGATATTGGGAATCTCTATATTGTCGACACCTACCATCATGCAATCCGAAAAATCGATGCCAACGGCATTATTACCACCATCGCCGGTGGTAATGGCTGTTGCGAAAGCGGTGATGGTGGTTTAGCTGTTGATGCCCAGCTTTGGTCACCCTGGGCAATCGCCGTTGATCAAGCAGGCAATATTTATTTTACACAAGCCGGCAGCGTAGTCAAAATGATTGATGCACAAGGCGTCATCACCACATTTGCAGGTACTGGCACGGATGGCGTTGGCGGTGATGGGGGACCGGCTAAAGATGCTATGTTGCGGGGACCGCGCGATATTGCCATAGATATTGTCGGTAACGTATATATCGCAGATTATATTAGTGGTCATGTACGAATGGTTGATACCAACGGTATTATAACAACTATAGCAGGTTCGGGTGTCTGGGCCTGCGATGGCACAACAGGTCCTGCAATCCAGGCCACGCTCAGAGAAACGAACGCGGTTGCTGTTGATGATAATGGGAATATATATGTTACCGATGATGACTGCCATATGGTCAAAAAGATTTCTATTCCCTCATCATTCGAGGACACGATAATGGCAGGGAGTAATGTTTTTTCTGAAGACAATCTTCAAGGCCACATTATTTCCAATACCGCGCTGCACGAAAAAACTGTGGATCTGCATACCGGTGTTGCCCTCAAGACGTTTAAGTATGACGAAAACAGACGACTGATATCCATAGCTGATCAGTTTAGAAACACAATTGCGATCGCAAGAGATGAAGGCGGCATGCCCGTGTCCATCACTTCTCCGAACGGTTTAACAACTGCATTGGAAATTGACGAAAACAATCATTTAACCCGTATCACGTATCCGGATGGAACCTTTGCTGAGTTCGAGTACGATTCGGAGGGACTATTGATTGCTAAAATCGAACCTGAAGGAAACCGATTTGAACACATTTTCGACGCTTACGGCCGTGTAAGCTTTGTAACGGATCAGGAAGGTGGTAATTGGGCTTATAGCAAAACGCGACAAGCCAACGGGGAAACACTCACTCAGGTTACTTCGGCCGAAGGAAATACAACTTCTTATCTGGATCTACCCTCGTATACTGACGCTCTTTCATCTATCATCACTGGGCCAAGTGGTGCCGAAACAAATTACAGCCGTTCGGATGATGGCGGATTCACAACCAAAACGCTTCCATGCGGTATGGAACTTTCCTTCAAGAGCGACCTTGATCCCGAATTCAGGTATGAATTCATTGGTGAAATGACGGAGGCTACACCGGCAGGGTTGGAAAAATTCACAATCAGAGAAAGGCAATACACACCTGACAATTCTACCGGAGGATTCAGTGCCACCTCGGAAACAGTGAGTATCAATGGCAAGCCGACCACGCTTGACGACGATTTGGTATCACAGAAAGTTGTCACCAGCCCGGAAGGCAGGACTACGACAACAATCTATGATCCGCTTACACTGTTGACAACCGCCATCTCAAAGCCAGGTCTTCTTGATACCATTTTCAACTACGATGCCCGCGGTAGAATGATTTCCACAACGACGGGTACCAGAGAAACTACATACGTTTATAATACAGAAGGCTTTCTGGAATCATACACCGATGCGGAAAACAACACCACTGGCTACGCGTACGATGAAGTCGGGCGTGTTACGCGCATAGACCGGCCGGACAATTCATCCCTGTGGTTTTCCTACGACGGCAATGGCAATATGTCGGTCCTGACCAATCCGAACACCATCGACCACACTTTCGGATACGATCTCGTCAACCTGAATGATTCTTATACAACGCCGCTGAGCGGCAGCTACAGTTTTGATTTCGACCGCGACCGACAGTTGACCCGAATAAACTTCCCTTCGGGAAAGCAGATTACCAATATCTATGATGCAACCAATATCAGTCAGGTTCAGACTCCTGAAGGCAATATCGACTACTCATATTTATGCGGCGACAAAGTTGAATCAGTGACCAACGGAGTGGATACCATCACCTATGCCTATGATGGGATGCTGTTAACATCCGAAAGCTTAAGCGGCACACTAAACCAATCCCTTGATTACACATACAACGACGATTTCAACACGGCCACTTTTACCTACGCCGGTTATACGACAAGCTATGCGTTTGACGATGACGGTCTGCTGACAAGTTCCGGCTTATTCACCGTCACCCGCAATGCAGGCAATGGTCTGCCCGAATCAGTAACCAACAATTCTTTTGAACTTATCCGCGCCTTCAATGGGTACGGTGAAGTTGATTCGGAGAGGGCCAGTGTAAACAACCTTTCGATTTCAGACTATACGCTCATAAGGGACGATAATGGAAGAATTACTGACAAGACCGAAACCATATCCGGTACTGCTTCCGATTATGAATATATCTATGACGCCTTGGGTAGACTCCTGGCTGTCACCAAAGACAACACCTTGGTGGAAGAGTACCAGTATAATTCCAATGGCACGCGTATCTATGAGATGAATACATTTAGAGGTATTACCGGTAGGAACTATAGCTATTCAGATGAAGACCATCTCCTTGCTGTTGGTAATGTTACCTATCAATATGATCTGGATGGCTTCCTAACAAGCAAAACCGATGGAGATGAAGTAACCTTATATGATTATTCATCCCGAGGCGAGCTGCTGGCCGTAACCATGCCGAACGGCACTTTGATTGAATACGTACATGATCCCTTAGGAAGGCGAATCGCCAAAAACGTTAATGGCACAACCATTGAAAAATATCTCTGGCAAGGTATGACGAGGCTATTGGCAGTTTACGATGGCCAAGACAATTTACTAATGAGGTTTGAATATGCAGATGCCAGAACACCGGTTGCAATGATGAAGGGCGGAGTCCAATATTATCTTGCTTATGACCAAATCGGATCTCTTAGAGTGGTTGCTAATGCAGACGGAAATGTGGTAAAACAGATTAGCTACGATTCATTCGGCAACATCATCAACGAATCGGATCCCTTGTTCAATGTGCCCTTTGGCTTTGCCGGCGGCCTGCACGACAGAGATACAAACCTGGTAAGGTTTGGCTACCGCGACTACGATCCTGATATCCGCCGTTGGATTGCTAAGGATCCAATCTTCTTTGCAGGAGGTGATACCGATCTTTATGGGTATGTGCTGAATGATCCGGTGAATTTTTTTGATCCAACAGGTAAGTTTCTCGTATCGGGCACTACATTGATATTTTATATATATGGTCCCGCAATAGTTGCAGGGGGAACGACGGTTGCGTATCAGCTAGGACCATACATTCCATTAGCTATAGAATTTACTCAGGGCTTTTTCCTCCCCGGCCCGCCACCCCCAACACCTGCTGGGTATGGTGGGTTGGCAACTCGAATGTGGATAATTGATCCAATTATAGATGCATTTACTAATTGGAACACTGAGAAACCATCACCGAATAGCTGCGAATAAGTATGAATAAATTAGCATTCAGACTCTTAGGTGGAGCTTTAATTCTTGCCGGAATATCCGTGAAAATTAATCCCGTTTACTATAGCACTCTTTTTGCTATAAATTTTGATTATTCCGATATAAGCAGTCTTTTAAGTATTATTTTAATCGCATTGGGGATCTATTTTGTTTGGTCTACAAGGAAACAAAATTCCACCAAAAATAAATCATAGTGGGTAACTCAAAGTGGGTAAAAATGGAGACCGTGATAAGGTATTTGGATAGCAAAAATTTTATAACTTCATAAAAACAACCTAGAAACTAGGGGACGTTGTTTACAAAGCATACAAACCGACTCAGCCAGTATTGTATTAAACCAAAACTATTTACACGTATTGGCAAGAAAATATTTCAACAGAACCTTAAATTATTTACCTGTCCCCTTTATTCTTTCTATAGTCTCAATATATGATTCACTGACCAATATTTGGCATACCCTACCTTTGTATCACACATATAACATATATTACTCATTCCATCCTTTTCCGCCAAACTATGTAAAATAGTACATACCAAATAGTTTTCTCATGTATTTAATCATCTCTAACTATCAGTTATCAAAACATATATTAATCCCTTAGATTCGGCATAATTTTTGCTCTAATTTCTCATATTAAGAATAATTTGAAAATCTGTGGAGGTGACTATGAGCCATGAGTATTTTTTTTGGAGTCTTGTAGACCGCTATATATCCATAGGACTTTTTAGCTACGAAGAAGCATTAAAATGCGCGCGGAGGGATGTTTATGAAATCCCAAGCAAGAACGAAAGTTTAGAAACACTAGTTAAAAACTATGGCTTTCATGAGGTTGAAGAAGTACAGCCCGGGACCTTATAAATCGAACACAAATTTTACTTGTAATATCTACATGGTTCCTATTTCCTTCGCAACTCCCACGGCGGCATAGGAATAGCTCAGACTATATGACAACATCTGTCACCGGCTACTGCTAAATATAAAACCGTTTTGAACTGTATAGCCGTTTAATATTATTTCATAAAAATTTAAGGGGTTATTTAGTTTATTTCTTTTTTGCTTCATATGTGAATGACACTTCACTACCAGGGCCAAGAACATTATTTACCTGTCCCTTTTATTCTCTATCGCATTAAAACTAATGGTGGAGTATGGCGTTTCGATGGCAGAAACTGCCAGATGGATAGGCATATCCACATCTGGAGTTGCTCAAATAATTAGGCGAAGTAAATTCTTTTAAAGGTTTTTATGCTTTGTAAACAACGTCCCCTATATTCACAGCCTATTCAAACCCTCTACGGTCTGATCATTGAGCAGAAACCAACTTGGATGATTGATAATGGTTAATTGCATTTCAGGTTTCCTCAGATGGGGACAGTTTTCTGTCTTCCAGTTCGCACATCTGGTGAAGGTGAGTATTTCAGTGAATGCAACTTTTGACATGGTATAACCTCCAAATAGTGAATTTGAACTATATCAGATAATGCAACGATGGGTAAATATGGTCAAGACTGATTTGTTTGGGATGAAATGCGGACGTAAAATAGGTACTGCATGTACATCTGGTTAACTTTTATAAGAAAGTTAATCAGATTGGGCTTATAGAATGATTTAAAATCAGTCAGACATATCTAAGGTTTTTGATTTTATTGATATCCTTAGAAAGTGATCGGTTATTCTGAGAATGAATTATTCATGTTAACCTACTATCCAATGGCAACACTTAAGATATTGTCATTTAATAAATTAAGATCGCATAATAACATCCTCATATTGAACTATTTTTTTCAATGCTACCCATTAAATTGACATCACATATTATTTTTAATAATATGCTTAAAATCAAATTTTTCCTTCCTAAAGAATACACAGAGAATTATATGTAGGACAGAAAGAGAAGCTATATACTACTTAAAAAATACTGGTATTTTCCCGTATTTCAAAACAGATATAGTTTATACTGAAATAATTCAAGGTAACCATATTGTGCAATTAATAAGACAAGAAATAATCCAATAGACCTATTCGTCTATGCCTACAAAAGAATACAAAAAATACATCGGACTAAAAAGTTTATTCTATTTTTGCTCTCTTCCCATTCGATTGGATAGTTATAGGGGTTGTTCTCTTGGATGCCTTTATTGTTTTAGCCAAAAGTTAAACAATAGGAGATTTGAATTTAACAATTGCGTTCTACCAGCAAACCCAAACAGATTTAGTAAGTTGATGGAATCAGTGCTTGATTTGAATGATTGTAAAGGATTGATTAGATCATGTATAATTCGAAGATTGCCAATTCATTTCGGATGTGTATCTGATCCTTTTCAAAAAGCTGAAGTAAAAAACAGAGTTACATATGAATTTCTGAAGGTTTTTAAGAAATACAACTACCCATTTGTATTATCAACTAAGTCAGATTTGGTAATAAGTGATGAATATTTAAACCTCATAAAAACTAATCCATGTTCTATACAAATTAGTTTTTCAACTTTTGATGATAAGTTGGCTGAAAAAATTGAACCAAACGCTCCACCTCCATCAAAAAGATTAAATGTCCTGGAAGCTTTATCTGAAAACGGAATATATACTGTCGCTAGGATACAACCATATTTATATGGAATTGATAAAATATCAGAAAAGAATTTTAAGAGGATAGCAAAAACTGGTGCAAAGCATATTATTTTAGAACATTTAAGAATACCAACTAATTCGAGTTTGAAAATAAGAAAAAAATTATGGAACGCTATTGGAATTAATTTGCTTGAAGAATATGAAAAAGAAGGAATACAAAACTCAAGAGTAAACTATGAGATAGCCTCAGACATTAAGTATAATAATGTTGTAAAGGCTAAAAGAATAGCTAATTCGTACGGCATGACATTTGGTGCCGGAGACAATGATTTTCATCACTTTAGCGACAAAATATGTTGTTGCGGTATACCTGATAACGAACACTTTCAAAATATTTACAAAGGACATTTAGGTTTCGGAATATTTAATGCAATGAAAGATGGCAAATTATCATTTGATTATATTAATAAAGCTTGGCATCCAGTTGGAAGTATTAAAGAATTTGTAAATAGTGACTGTAGAATTAAAGGAAAAAACGATATAATCTCATTTTTGAATTCAAAAATAAGAAATCCAAAATCATCGAACTCACCTGAAAAATTTTATGGTGTTAAATACAAATTTGGCACCCATTATATCATTAAATGTGAAATAACTGAAAAATAATGGATTGAGTTAACAGCATGGTATTATTTAAGAAAATAAATTTCTTAGATGATTCTTTTCCAGAACATGAAATTGAAGAACTTTCTAAAAAAGATGAGGATCATATAAAGGCGGAAATTGAAAAATTTTTTAATGATAATGGCAAAGAAAGTTCTCATACTATCAAACGAAGATGGAATAGCATTAGGGATATGATTTTTAGCTTGGACGAACGTATACGATATTGGGAGAATCGAAGAACTCAATTTTTACAACTTGCGACAGCTTTATTAGCTGCTGCAATTCTTTCAATAGTTACAATTTTGCCACGATATCCAAATATTAATATTCTTAATAAATTTGAGTATTTTATATATACTCCAGTAGCGATTGCATCTTTAGTACTATTATTTGGAAGTCTAAGACTGCTAAAGATTTGGAACAATCAAAACAATCCTAATTATCCATTTTCCAAGGGATATAGAGTGTGGCGATGGCATTACAGGCATGCCGAAAAAGCACCATTAGAAACTAAAGTTGAATCTTATACTATTGATTCTTTTAAAAAAGAGGCTATCAAATTTCATGATAATTTAACTACCTACAAGTTAAAGACTATTCAGAGTGAGGCAACAGAGCTATTTAATCAGGATCTTACCCAGCTATACCTATTGATCATTAACGAAAAATTTAAAATTAAGTTTGTAAATACACTTCGAAATTCCTTGGTTAAGACTCTTAATTTTTCGTGGATATTTGGAATTCTTTCTTTGTTCGTTATGGTTTGGCTAAAGTTAGTAATATATGGCTATCTGTTTTATGAATAGTCTTTTTCGGGTTCGAGCCTACAGACCTAATACAGCAATAGCTCACTATTATGCCTCTAAGGAGGGTAGATATGCCTAGCAGGCTTGGTCGAAATCTACGAAGAGGGCATTTAGCTGAAGACATCGGAATCACCGTGCTACGCGGGTTTTCCGCTGTGGCAGATGTTCGCCATCAAGATGATATTGGTGTCGATGCATACTGCGTGTTGCTGCGCCCAGAAGAAAGCCTTCTCTTGGCAGATGCACCATTCAGCGTGCAGTTCAAATCCGCATCAAATGCTACTATCCAATACGACGAACACGCAGTTGATTGGTTCATAAGCCTTCAAATTCCATTGTTCTATGGACATGTAGACGCAGCTTCCGGCAAAGTCGCATTCTATACTGCATCTCGTTTTCGGCAGTTACTCTTTGATCCACCTGATTTTTCACGCATAGTTTTAAACTTCTCCTCAACGGAATGCAAAGATGAAAATGAAACACTCGAAGCGGGTATGTTCCCGCCCATCCTCGAGTGCAACGAACGAGAAGCCCGCACAGATGAATTTGCGCATTATGCTTATTCACATTTCAAGAGATGGATCAAATTTGAAGCACGTGCAATCGAACTTCAGAAATTCAATATTCATGTATCCGCAAAATGGGATCGAGGTGGTAACCCCGAAGTATTCTTCGAGGGGTCGGATACAAAACTTAGAGAACGACAGAGCCATATGCAGGAAGCTCTGCCTATAATCGATAAGTTGGCATATCATGCCATGGGGACAGATGACTGTGATCCAGGCTTGTTGAAGGCCTTTCTGCGCATCTTTGAGTGGTATCGTAAAGAAGGGTACGATAAAGTTGATTTATCCATAGACGATCTCACTCAGATAATGACCGTATGGGAAAGTTACCAGGAATAACAAATCGCTTCTGATGATCCAGCGGAGGGCTCAGGGTCAACAGAATTTATCGTTAAACAAGATACCCACAAAATAAATTTACTCGAAACAAACTTTGTATATTCGTGGTATCACAAATTGGCCTGATCCTTTGATAAGAGATTAGCACCCTGTAGGACTTCATATTTTCCTAATTTAATAAAAAGCGGTAGTCATTATCTGCGATTAAGTTTCTTTTTATAGGATCGCAGCATCTTCCACTGGCAGTGATGGGTGAGATTGGCCCGGGTGTGTTTGAGGGCTTTGGATGCGGATTTCATGGTATGGCCGGATTTCATGAGATAGGCCGTAACAAAGGTTACGGTCCAGCCGACGCCGAACCGGCTTTAGGGACGTATATCAAATTATAAGATGAAAATTTCTTGAACAAATTATAACCTGATATACGTCCCTAAAATCCCCAGTCGGCGAATTACGCCACAAATTCCCATGCCCAACGGGTTGATGCATTCAATATGGCGTATGGCATTATTAAGGGCGCAATTTAGCTTGTGATTTGATTAACTATAACAAAAGCAAACAACTGAACCGGAGAACCACAGAGCGGTTTTCACGCCGCTGATGCGAGTTATTACGCATTCAAAAGGCCAACAATCACAAATGCTCAAGACATTTGCGGAGAAGCTTATGATTATCCTCCTGACAATATTTATAACCTTTTTTCCGATATTTCTCGTTAATACTCAAGTATATGCGGAATCTCAGTCTGGATTAAAGCTCACATCGACAGAAAGGTATGCTTTAAATCAGTTTATTAAATCCGGATACAGCGGCATAAATTTGACACCTGATGAGCTTGAGCCTAAAGGCAATAAACTAAGTTCTGCTTTCTTAGAAAAACTTTTAACGGGAAAACTTGTCGACTCAGAAATAACAGATAAAGGTGTGGGTATCATTGGCGCACATATAGAGGGCGAATTATTAGATCTACATGGAGCTGTAATAACATTTCCTATCCGATTATCTGACTGTTACTTTAGAACTAAAGTAGACTTTGGCCGAGCAAGGTTTTTAGCCAATGCAAATTTTGAGGGGTCCACGTTTTTTGCAGATGCTGAATTTGATAACACTAACTTTTCTAATAAAGCTGTTTTCCATCATGTAACATTTTCGAAAAAGGCAAACTTTTCAAATGCTAATTTTTCTGCAGATGCTGATTTTGGGAGGAGTTATTTTTTGGAACTTGCTTATTTTTATGAGACTCTGTTTTCAAAGAGAGCTATATTTCAAAGAACACAGTTCCCTAGAATGGCAATTTTTAGTAAGGCTCGGTTTTCTGATGAAGCTGATTTTAAAGGAGCTGATTTCTCAAATATCGTTCACTTCGATTTTTGTAGATTCGAAGGACCAGCTGATTTCTTTAAGGTTGCCTTTCCTTCACGGAAATTCCTTTTGTTTAGTATCGAGAAACCATTTCCAAGCAAACTAAATATTGAGCCAATACCTGGCTTTAATATCGGGACACCATTACCAAGTATATTTAAAGATGAATTTTCATCTAAAATTGAAAATAATCCTGTATTAATAAACACTGATAATCTAAAAAGTATTATAAAAGCTGAATATATTGGAGCTGATAAGGAGATAATCAAACAATTAGAAACAACAATTAGCACTTCTTTTGAAAGGAGGATTTTAAGACCCGAAACAATCGAACTAAGTTTAAGCGATACTGGAAAATTGAACTTCTATGAACTACCTGAAATTACATTTGCAGGAGTTTCTGGCTTTTCAAATATTCAGATTCGGTGGAAATGCGATCCTAATATTCATAAAAAGACCACAAATACGGAATATGCAATACATAAGGGCTTAAAATACCATCTAAAATACGACGAGACTTTTTATATAGCCTTGATAAATAATTACAATAATATTGGGTGGTTTACTGACGCAGATGATGCGTATTATACGTATCGGAAGGAGAAAAGAAAAAGCAGGCCTACTTGGGAGAGTATACCAGAATGGATATTTCTTGAATGCACATTTGGCTACGGTGTCAAACCATGGATACTATTGAGAACATTTTTGATCTTCTGGATTCTTCCAAGTTTAATATATCTTCGATTCATTTATTATAAAGAAAGTATCCCCTTACCTATCTGGTGGTTTTCCGTAAAAAAATATTACCGTTTATTTCGTTGGCCTTGGATAATTTTCCATAGCCGATTTTGTTGGGCTCTAATCCACAGCCTGGATACGCTAACACCTGGCGTCACTTTTAAATCACTTGAAACATTGAATCCTTATAAATTTGACTCTAAAAAGGCTATTTACGTAGAGAGATTGCATCATATCGTGGGATGGTACTTGCTTGCCCTGTTTTTGATTCTTTTTAGTCGTGTTTGGATTCGATAATTCCAAGGCTGATGGTATGGCTTTAGGGACGTATATCAGATAATAAGATGAAAAATATTTTCCGCAATTTATAATCTGATATACGTCCCTAAAAATCTCAAACCATACCAGCGGATCGCTGCTGGCGTAGCCATTAATAAACTCAAATATCAGATAATGGAATTTTTAGATAAAGCAAGTATGCGGGGACGTTCGTGCAGAGCGTGCATAGAATTAAACATCAATTTGAGCTTTAGGTCTGTTGGAAGGGGACGTTGTTTACAAAACACACAAACAGATTCACTTGTATTGTATTAAACCAAAACTATTTACACGTATTGGCAAAAAAATGTTTCAACAGAACCTTAATATAGGTGAAAAGGGAAACAATTATGCCGCGTGGTCAAAGGCTGGATGCGCCGGGTACTTTGCATAATGAAAGTGAAAATGCTTCAAGTCTGCAGCCGTCGTCCACCTTTACCAAAACTTAGAATAGCTATCGCATTGAAGCTAGTATCGGAGTTTGGCGTTTCGCTGGCAGAAACTGCGAGATGGATTGGTATATCTACATCAGGGGTTGCTCAAATAATTTGGCGAAATTAATTCTTTTAAAAGTTTGTATGCTTTGTAAACAACGTCCCCTATGTTCTAGGCAGGGAAAAAAGTTTGTAGAACTTCAGGAAATGATTTTCTTGTACAGATAATTATTGAATGTCGGTATAAGTTGAATAAATTGTGTAAAGTACTTGTTATGTTAATACATGTGAAACCTTTGAGGGGTTGAAAATGAAAGTTGATAAAAGTGCGATTGAAGGTCTTTTCAATTTGGAACTCTATAACATTATCGGGGCCGACCTGGACCTAAAGAGCTATATTATTGATCATTGTTTGCATGTAATCCCAATGTTAGATCGGATTAGTGAGTTGTTTGAAGAATACACGGATCATGGAGCATTTCACTCATACCGTGTGGCACAGTTAGCAGATGAACTGACCCCCGGAATTCGCCTGAATATGTGGGAAGCAGCGGTATTTTTACTCTCTGCTTTTTACCATGATGTTGGAATGTGTTGCACGCCAGATGAACTTGATGCAATTGAAAATACACCGCATTTTAACCGTCAGGAACCGCTTTTCCGGGACATTGTAGTTCCAAGGGAACTAAAGGATAACACTGAGGAAGAGGTAGTTAGAAAATACGTACTCATTGAATATCTAAGACGCGAACATACGATTCGTTCTAAAAAGAAGATTATTGAGATGTATCCCCATGACAATGAAAACTCCTATTTCAATAAGTACTGTTATTTTTGGGAGCTGGTCGCGAACTGCAGCCGAGGGCACGGTCTTAGCCACAAGGCCATCCTGAGTAACGATAACTATTCACATTCTCGTATTCTATTCGGGAAAGAAAGCGTTGATTTAATCTTTTTGACAACGTTGTTACGTTTGGCAGATATATGCCATATGAGCAGAGACCGTGCACTACCATACCTTCGCCGAACAATGGAATTCTATTCTAGTGCATCACAGAAAAAATGGAAAAAAGCCGGTGATATTGCAGGCGTGAAACCATTGGCTGGGGAAAATAAAATCCAGGTGCAGGCAGATTGCCGTGATGCTAATAGTCATGGGGCTGTGATGCAATCTGCGAACCGCATCCAAAATGAACTTGTACGTTGTCATCGCACACTGACAGAGAAGCGTTCGAAACGAACTTTCCCATGGCGTTTTATAGATACTTCAATGGTGAAGGAGGCCTCAGGCGCTGGATACATATACACAGGCGATCGGTTTAAGATGAATTTTGACAAGGTCTCTCGCCTATTAATGGGACAAAAGTTATATGAGGATGAACTCGATTTCATACGCGAATGTATACAGAATGGACTTGATGCAACCTCAGTGTTTAAGCTTCATGATCCTGAAGAGCAACCCTATGTGGTGGTCTACTATTGCACAGAAAATAACCAGCCAATATTAAGAGTTTTCGACAATGGTACAGGCATGAGCAGAAAAATCTGCTCTGAACATCTGCTTTCTATAGGATCAGAGTCATTTTGGTTCTCTGAAAAACGATATGAGGATTGGCCTGGAGAAATTCAAAAAACATCGGTTATCGCCAGTCACGGGATTGGGTTTCTTAGCACTTTTATGCTCGCAGATGTAGTTGAGGTTTACTCTCAGTATTGGTCAAAGAGACGGTTTAAACAACCTGTCCATATGAGGGTTGAGAGTCTATCCAACGACGTCGTTTACCTTTGTACAAAGCTAGAGGAGTTTCCGATATGGGGGGATACTGACCTACCCATTCGTACACCCTGGAAGTTGGGTCACGGTACATGTATCCAGCTCAGACTAAGCAAGAGCCTTGAAAGGCATACTTTGCTTCAATACCTCCGAGAGAACATCGTTCGTCCTCATGCAAGATTTTTCGTGGTTTACGAGAACCATTGGATTGAATTCCCGAATCTTTGGAGGAATTGGTACTTTAGAAAAACATCACAGGAGGACACATGGGATGAACTGTTGGAGAAATTGAAATTATCCACTATTGATGAGGAAGAGCAGGAGCAAAGCAAGGCGTTCTCCATGGAAGGTATCAACGGCTACTTCCCTATGCCCGGTGATCGAGAATGGCATGGTGAAGGCAACCTACATATAAGCCAGAATGGTGTGCTGGTTCGTAATGTTAGAGACTCATTGTTCTCCAAGATTTGGTATGGGGGAGGTGATGCTGACGGTAGGTGGCCTATTCGAAACCTCCTGCTTGATATAGATATAACTGGAGAACATTGCATGGAATTAGATGCGGAGCGGGTTTCATTTACATGGAGTGAAAGCAATGAAGCACGTAGATGCGGCGTGGCCAGGGTTCTGGCTCACCAAATTATTGCACATATTAGTGAAATGAAATTTAATCAGGTGGTACCAACCACAAATCCTCTTGCGATGAATGCATATGATGTTCGCAAAGACGAGCCTGATGTGAAGCGTTGCATGGATATCCACTCCTGGCTTTACAAGGCCTTTCCTGCGATGTGGTTGCAGCTTGTAGAGGGAGATGAGGACTGTTTCACTTCTCTGTTCGATATTCCACTGTACGGTCTTATTAAAGACGGGGAAATACAACCAGTCACTGCGAATTACATTCGTCATCGTGCGAGTGATTTCCGTCTCGTTCTCCCCATTCGGTATTCTATAAATAAACTTGAAAAAGTTGGATTCAAAAAAGTTGGAAAGTTAGTAAACAGGATGGACCAGGCACAGAACAATGCGTTGAATACCCTTTCCAAATCTACAAAGCTTATCCTTATTCCTGGATATCCGAGATCCTTTACACTTCCACTGCTGTCTGTGTGTAGCATCGCTTTTGATTCAACCCTGGAAGATGACCTCCTATTAACATTCATAATTAGAGAGAAAAACCCTCCGAGCTCACCAGACAAACTGATAGAGACTGAATTGATAAACTTTTGTGATAATAAGACAAATTACGAAGCAGTTATAGAGCGATACCAAAGCTAAATTTCGCTAGCCTGAAATATAGAACATTATTTACCTGTCCCCTTTATTCTTTTCTACGATCAAAACATTATCTCTCTGTCACAATTGTCTGGCAAGATTACTACCGTTATCGATTTTGGTTTACAAAATAAGTATACCCTTTGTTTGGAGGGATGAAGTAACACTCGACCCGCCTATTTTTACTGCGTAAGGCTTCATTATTACCGATTTTTACAAGTTTAATTTCACCATATGAGACAGATATCAATCGTTCAGGTTTTACGCCATGCTTGATTAACGCATTACGGATTCTATCTGCCCTTTTTTGACCAAGTTTATAGTTATATTTCGGTGATCCCGTCGCACAGCAATGACCGTGTATTAAAAGGCGATAGTTTTCATAATTCGGGTTGTTTTTCAATGTATTAGCCAGCTCGAGAACCGAGTCTCTGAACTCTTCAGTCAACTTATCTGATTCAAGGAAGAAATAGATCGGTTCCCAAGGATCCAATCGATATTTGTTTGATGAAATCGGATAGTTAGTTGGATCTTTTAATTTCCATGATGACTGTGCCATAAATTCAGATAATTCCAGATAATCCTTTGTAAAATTCAACACTAATATCCAACCAATGCCCTTCTCTACCTTTTTTATTAAAAAATTTCCCGGATCATCTGGGATAACAGCTCTACCAGCATTTTTTGATTTGGGGTTGATAAAATTAATTTCAAAGTTGCTATATATAGCGGAATTAGGATCGTCAATTTTTCCCCATATCATATTCCACGGCTGAACTAAGGCCCAAACAAGGCCACCATTGATGCTAAGACTGATAAATATTATTATGGAAATTAGATGCTTACGGGATATATTAGGGAATCTTTTCGTTTTTAATATATAAACTATCAAGAACAGACTGAGGATTACACTAAGTATTCCAGTGGAAATAGCGTTTCTGGTGTGCTCGTCGAAGATAAGGAAGAAATGCGGAATTAGAGCTGGTATTAGAGTTGACAAGATGACGATATTCTGGGTTTGATTCGGGTTCTTCGGCCTTTTATTTGTCGAAAATTGAAGTCCACCCATTGTTTCGCACCCAGTAAGCAAAATGCAAATAATCTGATGGCTATCTTTTTGTATTCAAAATGTAATTTCTGCCTCTATGTTTTTGGGAAAAGATGAAGTGAGACTCTTCCAGCTATTCATTACGATTTGCTGCAAACCAAGATTGCTCATGATTTTGCTTTCCAATTTTTTACCGAAATGTCCATTTCATCAAGAAGACTGTAATTATTCGAAATCCATTCTTTTATTATATAGCTAACCACATCAGATTTTGATGTACCTTTGATGCCGACCAGCCCTTCAATAACGAAATTGGTATAGTCTTCGATATTTGTCTGGACCTTAAATGGTTTCTTTTTTTCAGTCATGAGTTACCTTGAGTGCTTATCAAGCGATTATACGGAGCGATCAAATAAGCAGTCTATTTGATTCTATTTTACCTCTAAAAGGATCCTTATTTGATCACTAAAATTGAATTAAGTCAATTAATTTCAATGATTAGTCAGGAGTATTTTTTATCAAAAACTATATATAGCATTAAATCACCACGCACTACCCTATATAATGTGTAGGACGTTGGAACTTAATTTCTTAGTCCCCTTTATCCTTCAACTTAAACAATAGAGAGGCACTTCGATTTTGATCAATTAGCAGAAGAGATTATCAGATTTGCTTAGGAGGTCGAAAGAGTTGCTTTTACTCCAGTGGCATGAATCTCTAAAAGATTCCATAATAGAAGAAGGCAAATAAGGGGCAATGTTTACAAAACACACAAACAGGCTCACCTGTATTGCACTAAACCACAAACTATTTTCAAGTATTGACCAATAATACCTTGGTAAAACCTTAATCTAATTGAATAGGAAAACCAATATGCCGCGTGGTACAAGACTGGATGCGCCTGGTGTTTTACATCATGTAAGTGAAAATGCTTCAAGCCGGCAACCATCGTCCACCATTACCAAAACTTCGAAAACTTATCGCATTAAAACTAGTAGCGGCGTATGGCGTTTCGATGGCAGAAACTGCCAGATGGTTAGGCATATCAACCTCAGGGGTTGATCAAACAATCAGGCGAAAAAAAATTCATGTAAAAGTTTGTATGCTTTGTAAACATCATCCCCTATCTGATTATTAGGTAGATTTACCCATATAAAATTAAGTGTTAACGCGGATTGACAGCCAAGAATATTTAGGTAATATAGGGCTGAGGACAATTAAAAAATTTGTATTGATAACTTTTTTATCAGAACGACACATTGATGCGTTAAATTGTACCAGTAGAATTTTCAAAAAGCGTTAGGCCAAATCACTTCAACTGAGCTACCAATCAATTCAGATCCGAGAAACATCCTCAACTTCCACATCCTGCTGATTAATTATTCATAATCCACCGGAAGCGGTTACCTCATCAGCTTGTTTAAGCAGATATTAGATATTCAATAGTATTTTGCTTGTCGGCTTTACTTATTCGTTACAAATCAAGGAATTATAGCTCTGTTTTAAAAGCTGTAATCAGCAGCGTTATTGGGTGTTATTTCGTTTTTACAGGAAAATTCCCACATCTTATTCAATACCCTAATCTATTAAGGAGGCTTGAAAAATGATTATGAGAAATTATTGGATCCTATTTTTTATTTTGGCAGCTTCTGCATCAAGCACTTACGCGTTAGAGTTTGAGATTGGATCGATTTATCGACTGGGAGTCACGGTAGAAGTAATAAAGGCCCTGGATGAAAGCGATACACAGAAGTATACTGCGCTCAAAAACAGCAAATTTGAATTATTGGGCCATTATGATGACGAAGGCATTATCGTGCAGTTTACAAAAGTGTATAAGTCAAAAAAGATCAATATGAAAATGCAGCTTGGGTTCTGGTAGGAAAATCTTATGTACTTCCTAATCGACTTCACGATAAAATTGATATCATAGATGTAAGCAAAAAATCTCTAACAGGTCTATCGGCCGGCCCATTAGTTGTCCCATTTAAATATCGGGTGGATGATGAATCGCTATCTGGTGATGCCGAGATCGGATTATACGCAGGTATTACTTTCGAATTTGGGTGCACCAAATCCAACTGGTGCGTTCAAATAACACCATTGATATCAGCAGGCATTTCCCAAATATCAATTAGCGACGATGATGATACAGAAAATAGGTCAGCGGCTACAATTGCATGCGGATTATTAATTACAAACTGGGCTGATCTAAATATCGGACTTATCTATGGTCAAGACCGTATTGGCGACTCCGATTGGGAACACGAAGGTGAAGGTTGGCTTAGCTTCATGATAGGCTGGCAACTTTAGAATTTCATTCAATAGATACCCATAGGACTGCCCGGCGTCCTTGAGCGCTGAAACCCTAGGTTAAGCGGACCGTACTCCTGGTATCCTTAATTTTAAAAGCATTTTAATTGCTTTCTCCACTTCAAAACGCGGAGCCATACGCCCTGTAAAAACCTGTTCGTCAAAATCAGAGGTTGCACAGGCAAAGTCCCTGTTGCGCATGATTCCTCCCGGATTATACACCTTACCTTACCAAATAGAAGGAACGCCAAGCACCAGCTTCCAATTAAGCTTAATAATAATAAAAAGCATATAAGGACTCGTCCCGGTTCTTCGGAACATACGCATTTAAGCTACATCCCGGAGAAAGAAGCGGTTATGTGATGTCAAAAGTCAGGGCTATAAGCTGACAGCATTTAAGGTTTGATTTCAGATCGGATTCAACTGGAACAGATATTTAGCTGATATAAAAATTGGAATACTTGTTCAGGGCGATTGCCGCAGAAAATCCACTTGCTTCCGCACTTCTTTTCCACTATTATTTTAGTGAGTACAAACAAGCTTATAACACCCCCTAAATTTTTATCCCGATTTCTATTACGATGGGCATCATTTGCCTGGAAGGAAATTCTTGTGAAGATTGCCTGCCGGATCATGTGCATTGTTCTTTTGGCCTCCTGGGGTTGCAGCGACTCAAGCAATGAATCCAACTATTCCAAGACTCAAACCAAAACGACCGTCAAGATCGACCAAACGTCAGATTCCGGGTACATATTACAGCCAGACCACAGGGTTTTAAATGGCGTCACCTACACGATTCTCAATCCCTACAAAACCTTGGTCCAAGCTTTATATGAAAACCAGGATTTCAGCAAAGTACAAAACCACATATCCAAGTTATTGACCGTAAGCGTGGATGAAAAATCCGCCTACCAGTTATACCTGCTCTACAACGCTTTAAGTGACATATCAGATCAAAGCAATACGCAGTTAATGGAACAAACCCTAACCAATTGGTGTCGGTCACAGCCGGGTTCCCACATTCCCTGGCTGGTCAGGGGGTGCTTCTACTTGGAATATGGCTGGAAGATACGCGGGGGAGGCTGGGCCAATACGGTATCAAAAGATTCCATGCAGAAATTCAAGGATAAACTCCGCCTTGCCAAAAACGACTTGGAACAATCGGCCAGTATTGAGCCTGCCGACCCGAACTCATGGACGTGGCTGGTCCATGTGGCCCGTGGTTTAAGTGATACCAGGGAAAAAATGGAAAGTTACTTTCAGTCGGGCATGACCGCATCCCCGGATAACTATTCCTTATGTTATGCAAAGCTATTATATTTACAGCCCAAGTGGCATGGCACAGCCAAGGAGATGCTCGATTTTGCAACCCGATGTGCCCAAACAGCGGATGACAATCCCTACCTGGGGTTTGTCATGGTGACCGCCTTGAAAGAAAACCATAAGTACATCAAAAAAGATCAAGATTATTTAGGCCAAGAAGATGTATGGGCCATCGTCGAAGGATCATTTTCCAGATTCTTCAATAAATATCCACAAAACCTTCGTCGGCGATTTTACTACGCCTATTATGCCTACCTCGCCAAGAAATACGAAATTGCCTTAGAGCAGTTTGAATTGATCGGAAACCGCTACATGCCCGATACTATTTGGGACTCGCTCGAGTTTTATAATAAGCGCCGAGCGTTCACCTATACGAGAATCGGCGAGGGCTACCTTCTGGAAAAAAACCTTTATGAGATATCCCTGGATTATTTCCAGAAGGCGGTGACTTTGTTGCCCAGCGATTATGCCCATTATCGACTTGGACAGGCATACATGTACAGCGGTATAAATTCACGCAATAGAACCTTTATGCAGCAAGCCGAGCTGCATTTAAATAAGGCGGTACAATTAAATGGTAAAAATAGTAAGTATGCCAAGGATGAATTAAAAAAGCTGCAAAAATATAAAAAGTAAGAATATCGATCTATTCCCTGAAGGTGTGTGTATACTTTTTTGATAAAATGACCTCCTATACAAGCCTGCAAAGAGCGACTTTTACCCTGCTAAAGATTCTGGGACTAGCGCTTATTCCCCTTATCGTATTTTCCATATTGCGGTGGCCGCTGGTAAAATCAATTGCTCTAGACACCTTCCCTGGATTGAATCCGCATCGGCATATATACGACCACGCCGACCTCATCCCTAAAAATGATGTCAAACGCTTCGAAGAATACCTGCGCTGGATCTATGCGGAGTCCGATATCGATATTCGCTTCGTCTTTTTAAAAAATATCGGCGCTAAAACCATTGAGGAAGTGGCTGTTGAAACGGTTGACCAATTGCGTATCGGTGGGAAAACACGCGAAGAAAGAGGTCTTTTGCTGCTGTACAATATCGCGGGAGAAGAGCTCCGGGTTGAAGTGGGTTACGGCTTGGAAGAATACTTTCCAGACGTCTTTGTCGGCTATTTAGTGCATCACCATACGCGCGACTTTATTTCCTCCGGCAAATTCAGCCTTGGTTTTCGTCTATTATTGCGAATACTGCACCATCGCATACGTGAAGCTGTTTTGGGGACAACTTTCGATCCGCGTGTTATCGATAAGATAGGGCCTAAAGGTCATCTGTCCGGTGGCGCCGGCGTATCGAAAAAGGTGTCGCGCCCTCCCGGAAAACCAAAAAAGTTTATTTCTAATCTGTCAGACACAGAAAGACGGCACTATATTCCTCAGGAAACACCCAACGCTGCCTATATACGGTATTTGGAATGGCTTATTGCTGGAACCTTTGATCCAAATATAGACCTGTTCACCAGGCAATCTCAAAAATACATGTTAGGTTTCCCGGTCACCCGAGCCTATTTTCATTATATGCTCATGCTGGAATATGGAAAGAACTACGAAATTGCCATCCAGGATAATTATGCCATGCTTTACTTTGTGGATTCACCGCTTAGTACGCCTCATTTTTTCATGAAAACCAAAGAAGGGTGGCGAATGGATATTATTGCCGAAGTGCGCAACTGCCGGAATAGGGTCGGCGGTGTGTACGTGTGGGATTACAGCGGGCAGAAGGATGCCTATACAAAAGCGTTTGTGGATAAGTTTATCAATATCAAAGGTTATATACGGATTAAAGACGGTGACAATCGTCAACTCCCTACACGGAAGCAATCTAATTCAGCAGTCGGGGAGTTTTTTTCAAAATAAATATCTAGACTTTTACTAAAG
>CAYVMI010000012.1:0-116009 GCA_964452555.1 uncultured Desulfobacterales bacterium | reverse complement strand
AGCTGTATATATCAGCTTTTTATTTGACTGACACAAAATTTTGAACACCCTCAAATTCAATAGCGATCCATGTTTTACCAGAGGGTATTGTGCTAAATTATTAACAGAATGTTAGCCATTTACTTTTATTTAACTAATTAAAATATTATTTTTCTGTAATTCCTGTATATGAAATAATTCTGTTCTTAAAATCCTCATATTCCTTTCCTGTCGTAGATTTTAAGTCAGAAATGCGATAAAAATAATTGGTAGTTGGGGATTCTTCTTTCGCCATAGTCATATCAATTTTATCCACATTAACGACCGTCCAACATTCCACAAACCCATTTGCTTTAGCTTTTTGATGACTTTTTTCTGCTTCACCAACCCTATTGTGTATATTGGAAAAGTCTTCTCCACCTTTAACCTCAACCGCTATAATATTTCTGGTGCTTGTCTCACTCATTTCTTCCTGAATGATAATATCAGGGTCTGGTGAAAATTTAATTGAAACTTTCCTGCCAGCAGCATTTATAATTTGTATCTTACTTGAAGTTGATTTGACTGATGCATGTTCAACGATATCATGTATTGCTTTAAAAACTGTAATTATTGCATCATTTCCTTTCTGTACATTTGCGCCCCCCCTGAACTGCGGTCCCACAGTCAGGAGTGTTAATTCATCAAGCAAACTTTTACTTAATCTGTCTGATCCAATTCCTGAAATTAAATCACAAGCACTATTTGATAAGGCTTTACATAGTTCCGAGAGGCTTTCTTTATGTTTTTTAGTTAATATACCTTTAACTTCCATCGATTTAAAAGTAGATATACCGAACTCGTGAGTATAAAAAGCCTTCTGGCTGAAACCAAGCAACAAGCGGTAATAACCCAAAAGATGTGGGTTTTGTTTTAATATACATGGAGTTGCAAAGACCAATTCACCACGCAAACCATGTTTGGCAAGATCTTTTAATTTATCTTGGGGAACATATTTTGCTAACTCTTTGTCAAGCTCTGTAATATCAATTTCTGTTAACGTTGAACTTAAAGCTTCGTGAAGATAAAGACTTTTAAATCTGCCAAGGATAAATGCAAATCCAATTTGCAAATCTGGAGATGGGATGTTAATGGTTGCCATTATACTGCTATCCTTATGATTTTATTCTCCGCAGCACCTAATCTTGATGCTGCCATATCAACATACTGAGGATTAAGCTCAATTCCAACATAGTTTCTTTGGTGTTCCATGCAAGAAACGCCAACTGTACCTGAACCAAAAAATGGATCAAGGACAAAGTCACCGGGTCTGGTTGAAGCTAATATACAAGGTTTAATCAAATTGAGTGGAAATGTAGCGAAGTGTGCACCTGCAAAAGCTTGAGTGTTTATTTCCCATACGCTTCGACGATTTCTTAGTTTACCATTTAAACCAATTTCTTTGACTGCTTCATAATCATAGTGATATTTTTCCGATTTGGTTAACATGAAAAGGTATTCATGTGATTTTGTGGGTCGATCTTTTACACTTTCGGGCATTGCATTTGGTTTGTTCCAGACTATATCACTGCGTAAATACCAGCCATCATTTTGTAATGCAAAAGCTAATCTCCACGGAATACCCAGTAAGTCTTTAGGTTTCAAACCGTCTGGAGTATCGGGTCTTACCTTCATCGCTCTTGCAGGGTTTTTTTTGTCTTTTGCACGATATCCTCTGTTTCCACTGGTATATCCATCACCAATATTTAACCATAAAGTTCCATCATCACTTAGGATACGCTTAACCTCGTTAAAGATGGCAACAAGATGATTAATAAACTGTGGTAATGTTTGTTCCAAGCCAATCTGCCCATCAATCCCATAGTCACGAAGACCCCAATATGGGGGGGAAGTTACTGCACATTTAACTGATTTCTCAGGAAGTACCCGAAGGGCATGTAATGCATCACCTTCTATTATTATAGAATCATTTATGGATATTTTGTCAGGTGGGTTTACTTTTTTATATTTCATTACACTCCATTATTATTAGTTTTAATCTATGGCTATCAAAAAAATATGAAAGTAGCAACGAAATGATAGTGGTTCTGTAAGGTTAAACATAGAACTGGAATACAACGTGGTGCGATCTGACCATTGGGAGGGTAGGGGGGGTGATTGGGCTTTAGATTTACAATATATAAGCACATTTCATCCAATTTTAATATCAATATACCACACACAAACAAACCGCTTTAAATCAACTAAAATTTAGCCTTAAGCAATTGTTTTTAAACATCAATTTCATATTTGACAAACAATATGCAAGATAATGAATAAAGCAAATTAAAACACCCCAAGCAAATCAATACAAGGGGTGCTATTTAACCGTTGTCATAAGTTAATGGGCTATCAATCAATTTACTTCATCAACCAGTGAATTTTTGATTTTTTTGATATCCCCATCACCAACTTTCATCCAGAATTTAATAATTGGATGGTGTGGGCTACCGATTCTAAGCTGCCATGAGCCATCAATTTCATTTGTCAAAATTAACTGCTCAATGATGAAGTGTTCAATTTCATCATCCAAGAATGATATGAAACTATTCACTTTTGGAACATCCTTCAAATTTAATATGTAGAAAAAATCTGAAGGTATGCTTAAATTGAAATGAATTTGGTTGTTGAATTTGGCGATTGTGAAAAGGTTTTCGCCTGCTAACTTCTATTGATAAATTGTACTTTCATGTGTTGCTATCATTTTTTTAATTCCCTGTGGTTTTTAAATTTGTTGTTTTTCCAATCAATAATATCCTGTTTTAAGAACATTATTTTTTTGTTGTTGATGTTGTATACTGGTTTGGGCAAATTCATACCAGCAACGTGATAACGCTACCTGTTAAAAGTTGAATATGAAATCTCCAACGCAGAGCAAACATCTGCTATTGACCATAGTTGTTGCTGTGTATTGCTGTTTTTTGATGTATTCATAAATATACCTTTATTAAATGTTTATTAATTAATTGCAAAGAATGTTATTACATTTCATTGAATTGCATGAATTTGAAAAAATACTAAGGGGAGAAATCACCACTTGTAAAAACACCGGGTGCAGTAGTAGGTGGTGTCATCGGATATTATAGATTCAATAATACCTATAGGGGGGATTTGGTACAGGTGATATAATCCAGTGTAGTATAGTTTGTTCTGCTCACTCAGATCAGAACTTTGTACCACATAAGTGGTGCTACCACATGCAGGACAATGGCAATTTATAGGTTTTATGTTTTTTGACAATCCTGATCCACAGTTTTTACCACATCATAGGATTATGGCGGTTTATGGTTAATTTAGCACCAATAATAAAGGGGTAAATAAACTCAACCTGTGGTAGACTATATATTTTGAGTTTTCAGTTTAATAGTATTTTTTTCAATAAACTTATAAAGTGACGGTCTTGAGATCCCTAATTCTTTGGCAATTTGCATTTTGTTTTTACCGGATTTCCACATGTTTTTTATTTCATTGATATGTGATTCATTTAAAATGGGTTTCCTGCCAATATGCTTACCTTGTTTTTTGGCAATTGCCTGACCTTCACGGCGACGTTCATTGATGATTGCCAGTTCGAACTGACTAAAACTTCCAAGAATGTTCAGCATAAGTTCATTACATGCTTTTGCAATTTCATTATCTGCTTTATCACCAAACTTTAAATTTTCTTTATGAAAATGAATGACAACACCTTTATTGGTAAGCTCATGTATGATTTCATTCAAATCCTTTAATGATCTGGCAAGACGATCAATTGAATGAACGTTGAGTGTATCACCTCTACGTAAATGTTTCATACATGCATTTAGTTGTGGACGATTTTTATCTTTACCTGATAATTTGTCAGTGAATTCTTCGTCAAACGTCATACCTACCAATTGTCTGGACTCATTCTGCAACTCCGTGCTGACTCTTCTATAGGCTACGTGCTGACCATTCATAATATAATGCCCCCATGTAAGATTTATGTTAGGTAAGTATATAGAACAATATTTACACCATGTCAATAAATATGAATATAAACTTTATTAACATGATAAAATGAGGCTTTCAGAGGGTGGTTAGGTGTGTAAACAAATTATAGCTTCTTTTACACGGAGAACATTTTGAGAAATGTTAGATGAATTTTAAGCTCTTTGAATATGAATTAATCACAGGCATGGTTCCATTCTTACAAAAAATGTTCAACTGACCTATGAAGTGGAAAGGAGCGTTATTCCCACGGAAATTTGATTTTATGATAATCAGAGTTGGTATCCCAAGGTATCTTTGCGTCAGGACAAGCTATCAATTCTATAGTTTTACTTAGAGTATCCATATTATAGCTGCTATAATATTTATGACTATTTGATTTGGGTTCATGACCAATCAATTGAAATATTTTTTCAGATTCAATATTATCGGGATGATTATGTAGAAAAACCTGAAATGTGTGACGGAAGCAGTATAACACTTTTCTTTCCTTATCATCAGCATTGATCCCACATTTTGTCAAATAAGAGTATTTGTAATTTTTTTTATCATCTTCATTGAACCATCGAGATACTTTTGCACCTGCTTTTTTATAAGTCCCATTCTTCGTGACATTGGATAAATTGGGAAATAGTTTTTGCTCATCATTGTCAATTAAATGTTCTACATACTTTAAGAATCCAATTTTTATTACAGCACTATGGATTGGAATGATTCTATGACTACTTTCGTTCTTTAGTTTAGTTATGATCGACTTTGTGTCCTTGTCATATTCTTCTTTGATTTCGATAGCATTGATCTTACCAACCTTGATTATATTTTTGACTTGTAATTGTGCCACTTCTTCCAACCTACATCCGTGATACCACATTAATATTGGGATCCAGTATCGCCAAGAAAATTGGATATTAAACTCTTTTTTCTGAAACAAGGGAGTTGAGAAAAACAGTTTTAGATCATTTGCACTAAATGGTGGTCTTTTTACATTTGTTGGTTTTTTAATTTTTAAATCAATAAAAAAGTTCTGTTTGATAAAGTTTTGTCTCGGCTCCATTGCAAATTTAAATATACCATTGAGTAAATCCACATATCCATTATAGGTAGTTGCTGAAATTCTATCATTTTTTGGAATGAGTCCTGATTCCGATTTTGATATTAGCTCTTTAATTTTGATATCACGATACTTCTTTGTTCTGTTTGTTGGTAACATTTGAAATTGTTTTTCAAACTGGTCTGCATCGTTACTCTCCAATTCATGTAATTGTATATTTTTTTTATTCTTTAAATATTCAAAAAATTCATGAAGGTAATTTAACATTTGTTGTCTTTGCTGGATGGTGTTAGGGCTACTCCAAATATTTTTTGTTGTTTTATATTCTATATATTTGTCGATCAGTTGACGCAAAGTGATACCTTTGTCATCAAGTTGTTCTGGACTATTGTTTTCAAATTGATTTTTGTGTTGTTCGGATGAAAAAGAAGGGGATACACAAAGCTCATCAAGTAACTGCAATCTGTTATGCTTTAATTCTAATAGCATTTCTGCAACTTGGGCTAAGTTCCTGTCATGTTTATCAGGGTCATTTCCTAAATTACATTCCTTAACTATTTTTGCAGTGTATTGTTTCAAAAGTGGGAAAGCATCAATGTTAACAGGTTCATTTTTTTGCAATAGGTTAATATAAGTCTGTGCTTCTTTTTCTACAGATAACTCTGGATAGTTAGTCACATGATCACCGTAGGTGCCATATTCCATAATGTTCTCTTGATACTTGATAATTATCTCGTCTACATATTTACTTAGTACAAATTTAGTTTCAAACCAATCCATAGAATAAATTTCCCGTCGGCAAAGTTGGTCAAAATGTAACTTAATTGCTCTTGAACATGCTGCTGCTGTTTTTTTCTCACGTGTTCTAAGGCTTCTTCTAAATTCAATTTTTTGTAAGTGTAGTCGAACAGTCTTAGGAAAGCAAATGCGGAAATAGTAGATACCATATTTATTAAGGAACAGATATGATGGAAGTTTCATTTTTATACCATTGATAAAAAATGTACAACCTTTATGTACAAGTTTGTACAAGTGGATTCAATGGGTAAAAAAACAAAAAACCCACTGATATTTTTATCACAATATCAATGGGTTACATCCATCTAAGCTATCTTTATGATAGTATGGTGGAGCTGAGGGGGCTCGAACCCCTGACCTCATGACTGCCAGTCATGCGCTCTCCCAGCTGAGCTACAGCCCCGATTTCATACGGCCACCTAACAAAAAAAAGCGCGGCCTGTCAATACTAAAGCACATCAGATCTGACTGTTGCATGAAATTTGATGAGAATTTATTAAACTTTTCCAATATGCCTTAGCGGCGATATGAAATTTTTCCAATTAAATACAAATAGTTAAAGGGTTGCTTGGCTAATTTTCTCATCAAATTTCACCCGAGGGCAGCCCGGAGGCTTCTATATGCTGCGTTGCTGAGAGTTCGAATCCGACTTCGCTCTTCGAGCTACGACGGGACAGGGTAAATTATTACGTCTTCTCCCTCAGGCGTCTTGCCTATGAAAGCCTCCGGGCCGTGCAAAAATCACATCATAATTTAATTTGACAAATATAGTGCAAAAAAATACATTATTTCATTTCAAAAGGCATCGTAAATCGATGGGCGACTGTGTCGCTGAATATATGAGGCAGCATCATGGCAAACAATCCCTATCAGGGCTATGGAAGTCAAGGGGAGCAGCAAGCGTCCCCAAACAACATGTTCAAAGAGCTGGATGCAACCGAGCTCTATTGCCCGCGGTGTAAAACGGCGGTCCCGGTACGGAAGCGGCTGCTGCTGGTATTGCCGGAGGGTGAAAAATACGAATATTTTTGCCCATATTGCGCCGAAACGGTCGGAACCAAAATTGATCGGCAGCAACAGCCGCCGTCTATAATTATTTCCTAGAGCTTGGACATTTCATTTTTTACGAGTATAAATGACAGCAAAACACACGCTTTTTGGTAACGGATCAGATCATTCATATCGAAATCGGTATCGAAATCGAAACCGGTTTTTTCAGACTTGCAATTCGATCCCGATCCCGATCCCGATAGCGATTTCGATCCCGATTGTAGCGGCTCGGCCGCGTTAGGATCACAATTTTTAATACAGAATGGAGTAGGGCTACATGTTAAGATTAATGCGTGATTACGCCACCAGTTGGATGATCAAGATTATTCTGGGGGCCATCGTGGTGGTTTTCGTTTTTTGGGGTGTTGGCAGCTTTCGAAACCGTAAAGCCAATATCATCGCCAGTGTAAACGGTGATGCGATTACATTGGAGGAATATCGGTCTTCCTATAACATCCTGCTGGATCAGATGCGCCAACGATTCGGCAATAGCCTCAACGAAGATTTGCTTAAGATGCTGCAACTTGATCAGCAGGCCTTGAATCAGCTGATTGAGAAGCGCTTGATGATGCAGGAAGTGGCCCGGCTCAATTTTCGCGTTACGGATGAAGAGGTGATCCGATCCATTCAGAGCATCCCCGCCTTCCAAACCAATGGTGCTTTTGACAGCCGGCTTTATACCACTATTCTGAATTTTAACCGTATGACACCCGAAATTTTTGAGGCTGCCCAGAAAGAGAGTCTCTTGATGGAAAAGCTCCGAACCTATCTGTTTAACGGATTTCGGGTTTCGGAAAATGAGTTAAGGGAATATTACAATTGGAAAAATGCGGCGGTATCCATCGACTATGTGCTTTTTGATCCCAAAAACTATAAGGACATCGAACTGACGAAAGAAGCCGTCGAATCCTATTTTGACGATAATAAAGATACCTATAAAACTGATCCGCTGCGCAAAGCCCAGTATCTGTTTTTTGATCCTCAAAATTACAAGGATGAGGTCCAAATTTCTGATGAAGCCATCAATAATTACTACATGGACCACAAACAAGAATATGCCTCGCCCAAAACAGTGGAGGCCCGGCATATTCTGTTTAAATTAGAAAATGGTGCTGATGATCAGACCGTGGCGGCCGCTAAAGCCAGAGCTGAAACGGTTCTTGATTTGATTCAAAAGGGTGCCGATTTTGCCGAGATGGCTAAAAAGCATTCAGAAGGCCCCTCCAAGACCAATGGTGGCCATTTGGGAACGTTTCGCAAAGAGGACATGGTGGCGCCTTTTTCAGAAAAAGCGTTTTCAATGCAGGCTGGTGAGGTCAGCGAACCGGTACAGACCCAGTTTGGCTGGCACCTGATCAAGGTGGAAAAGGTAAATCCGGCTACGGAACAAACCCTGGTAGAGGCGACCGACGCCATTCGCAAGACCCTTACCAATGAGGAAACCAAAGTTCTGGCCTATGATAATGCCGAAGCATTCTATGAGACCACGCTGGAAGGTGATGATATTGCTCAAGTGGCTACGGAACTGGGGTTGACGGTAGAAACAACGGAACCATTTTCCAGCCGTGGACCGGACAAAGGTATTATCAACCGCAGGGGGTTTGCCGATGCTGCCTTTGCGCTAACGGGCAACCAGATCAGCGATGTCTTGGATCTGAAAAATGGGTATTACATCCTCCAGGTGATCGATTCCATCCCCAGCATTATTCCGGATCTTGCGGCGGTGAAAACGACGGTGGAAGCGGATTTGCTCGAAGAGATGCAAGCAACCCTGGCAGAGGAAGAAGCCAACGATTTCCTAGAGAAACTGAAAACCACAGATCAAACCGAACCCGGTGAAGTTTCCGAAGGCATTACATTTAAAACCGCCGACTACTTCAAGCGCAGCGAGCAAATACCCGACATTGGTTGGGATAACTCGGTGTCACAAAAAGCTTTCGAGTTGTCATCGGAAGACCCTTTGCCGGATAGTGCCACTAAGGGCCAAAAGGGCTTCTATGTTATCCGGCTAAAGGCAAGAAAGTTGCCAGATGCTCAGGAATTTGATAAAGAAAAGCAACAACTGCAGGATACACTGGTTAATCAAAAGAAGCTGAAAGCATTTAATGCCTGGCTTGCAGAAGCTCGCAAGCGGAGCGAGATTACAATTAGGGAAGAATTCCAACAATAATGATGATTTCACGCATGCGTGAAATCATCATGGGGTAAGCAGATGCCGAAGTCTCAGCATAGCCTTGATGAAGAAACAACCCACGTAAGTAAGAAATGCCCCCATTGTTTCACCTATATGCCCCTAAAGGTACTTGCCTGCCCGGCTTGCAAAGAAAAAGTCGGGCCCATAGACAAGTACGGTATGGCTTCCAAAATCCCGGATTATCGCAGTTACTTTGTTTCCATCGTGGCTTTTATTGGATTCCTCGTCTTTCTCTACTACGCCTTCTTTAAAGACTGATAGCATTTTAGCTTTTTAGGCTGTAGACTACAACCTATCTCAAAATAAATAAATGGTCCTCCGGCATGGGTCTGGACAGATGGAAAGAGGAGCATCCACATTATAATTGAGCATTTTGAGCCGCTTTGCTATGCCACCGGAAGGAATTAGATTATTTTGAGATAGCTTGTAATAGGCGCTCTTCGCGGATGGCAAAAAGTAAACCGAAAACTTAAAACCGATCAAAAGCTACAGTCTGATCAACTCGTATCCCGCAACCCGCAACTCGCAATAAGGCCGCAATGCACCCTCCAAGCATTCCCTCGGAAGAGGGACACGAAGTCAATCATTAGCGTTATCCAGACAAAGCGGTCAGCCCTTCCTGTCATTCCCATGGAAATGGGAATCCATTAATTGCAAACGGCTGTCAGCTAAAGGTTTTTCCTGGATCCCCTTTTTCAAGGGGATGACAACTGAAGACTAAGTCATTATCGGATATTTGCAGTTGATTTCTGCATTTTCAAAGCTTTTTAACATTTGACCTATAGACACCTAATAGCCTAACAGTCTTCAGCCGACAGCCTGGGGTTCCGCAACACGCTAGTACACTACTTCCCGCTCTAGGATGTCCGCTGAAATCGGTTCCAGAAATCGACAAGGTCGGTTTAGGAAAGAACCCGAAATGCGGTCAAACAGATGGCCGGGATAGGTGATAAAGAGATTTTGCTCGGCACGCGTCGCGGCTACATACAGCAATCGTAGTTCCTCTTCCAGGTCTTCCGGTTTATTGATGGCGTGGGCCGAAGGGAACCGGCCGTC
Organism: uncultured Desulfobacterales bacterium; assembly: GCA_964452555.1. Classification (GTDB taxonomy): domain Bacteria; phylum Desulfobacterota; class Desulfobacteria; order Desulfobacterales; family B30-G6; genus B30-G6. The sequence continues at coordinate 105,873 of CAYVMI010000012.1, read as the reverse complement.
CAGGGCCCAAATGATAAAGACGGTATGCCATTCGAGGCCTTTGGCCGAATGGATCGTTGATAGGGTCAAGCGCTGATCATCGGGCAGGGCAACCGAGAATGTCTCATCCACGGCGGTATTGGGCGGTTCAATGGCCATATCGGTTAAAAAGGATTCCAGATCGGTATAACGCTCCATGATGGCAACCAACTGTTCCAAATCTCTGGCCCGTTTGGGATGGTCATCATATTTGTTCTTCAAAATCGGCAGATAGTAGGACAAAACCGCTTCGCCCAACGCCGCAACCGACATGTTATCCGGTTCCAGGCCGTTGAAAAGCGCCGCCAACACACTGACTTGTTTGGCAATTTGATCCGGCAGCGTGATTGCAGACAGGCCCTGGGGCCCTTGGCCTTGTTTTTGTATCGCTTCAAAAATATTACGGGCGCTTTTAGGTCCGACCCGTTCCAGAAGCAGCAAAATACGATACCAGCTGATGGTGTCTTCGGAATTGTAATATACCTTCAAATAAGCCAGTACATCCTTGATATGGGCCGAATCCATAAACTTGAAACCGCCCACCTTGATAAAGGGAATGGCTTCTCTGCTCAATTCGATTTCCAGATCGAATGAGTGAAAACCGGCTCTAAAAAGAACAGCTATTTGGTTGAGACGTACACCCTGGAGAGATAGCTCCTTGATTTTGTCCAAAATAAAACGAGATTGGCTGTTTTCATTCGTTGTACGTGCCAAGACCGGTGGTGAGTCTCCTGTTTTGGTAGAGAACAGCGTCTTGGTATATTTATGAACCGCATTGTCGATAATGGCATTGGCAAGTGTCAGCACCGGCTGAACACTGCGGTAGTTTTGTTCCAGACGAATGATGGTTGTGTTGGCGTATTGATCCGGGAATGACAAAATATTTTCTACCGCTGCCCCTCGGAAGGCATATATGGACTGGGAATCATCACCGACAACCATGATGTTATGATGCTGGCGGGTCAGCAGGTATAGAATGTTGGCCTGAATCTGGTTGGTATCCTGATATTCGTCCACCATAATAAACCGGTAGGACGATTCAACCCGCTCGCGGACGGATTCCACATCTTCCAAAAGACGGCACAGGTAGATGAGCAGATCATCGTAATCCAACAGGCTATGACTGTGTTTATATTTTTGGTAGTCATTATGAAGTCGGGTGACGGTATCCATGTGCATGTGCATATGGGGGTAGTCTTCAAAGAGAATATCGTCGACCGTTACAACTTTATTAACCGAGGCACTGAAGATGCTGGCCAGGGTTCTATTTTTGGGAAAGGTTCGATCTTTGGCACCGGCGCCCGATTCTTTCTTAAGAATGCTGATGAGGTGCTCCATATCGGCCCGATCGATAATGGTAAATGCATTGTCCAGGCCCAGATGAGATGCGTATCGACGCAGTACGGCATTGGCAAATGAGTGGAAGGTCCCGCCGCTTACCTGTTCACAGCGATGGTCTAAAAGATCGGAGGCCCGCTTCAGCATTTCAAACGAGGCCCTGCGGGTGAAAGTGAGCAGCAGGATGGATGCCGGTGTGATACCGTCCTGTACCATACGGGCCACCCGGTAGGTCAGGGTTCGGGTTTTACCGCTACCGGCACCCGCGATAACCAAGAGGGGACCATCATTGAATGACACCGCCTCCAACTGGGGTTCATTTAGAACATCGGCAAAGGGGATTGTTGATTTATTGGTCATATGAATTACCTTATCAATTAGCGGTTTAGGCTGTTAGGCTGTAGACTGTTAGGCGTTCATTGGTAAAAGCTTTAAGCTATCGTGGGTTAGTTGAATCGAATTATTGCAAACTGCCGAAAACTGAGGGCTCATGGAAGGTGCTTATGGCTTATCAGACAGGGAATGTCAAAGTAAATTCAATGTGCAGCCGACGTATCTTTGACGGGCCGATTCGTTGTGAGGACCATTAAGTGATTAAAAATATTTTAAAAATGTTTGTGGTGTTGTTGGGGCTAACAGGTCTGTTGGTCGCCCCGATTTCTTTAATTCCGGGTTTGGGGCCGCCGGCCGCAACAGCAGCCCCCTTACAGGCCTGGCCGCATGAAACTAGCGAATTATCGCCGGATCCCCGGCTGAACTTCGGCCGACTCGACAATGGTTTCCGATATGTATTGATGCCGAATCAGAATCCCAAAGACCGAGTCAGCATGCATCTCAACATCCAGGCCGGTTCGGCTCAGGAAGCAGATGACCAGCAAGGCTTGGCACACTTCCTGGAGCACATGCTGTTTAACGGTAGTGAAAATTTTCCACCGGGTGAACTGATTAAATATTTTCAAAGCATTGGCATGCAGTTTGGTGCCGACGCCAATGCCCATACCGGTTTTTTTGAAACGGTCTACGACATATTTTTACCGGATGGCCGAGAGGAGAGTCTTCAAAAAGGTCTCTTGGTCATGCAGGATTATGCCCAGGGCGCACTGCTGCTGCCTTCTGAAGTAGAGCGTGAACGTAAAGTCATTTTGGCGGAAAAACGACAACGCGACTCGGCATCCTATCGGACCTTCGAATCGGAGATTCAGTTCGAACTGCCCAAGGCCCGCATTGCCAAGCGGCTTCCCATAGGCAAAGTTTCGATCCTGGAACAGGCGAGCAGATCAGAGCTGAAGGCCTATTATGATACCTGGTATCGCCCGGATACCATGATCCTGGTTGCAGTGGGTGATTTCGACAAGGACATGGCAGTCAAACTCATAAAAGATGCCTTTGCATCCCTGGAGCCCCGAACCCCGTCTGTGCCGATTATTCCCTTTGGCGAAATCAACCACCGGGGAGTGCAGGCCTTTCACCACCATGAAGCCGAAAGCGGTGATACGTCCATAACCATCGAAGTGCTCAGCAAAGAGCCCCTGCAGGTCGATACGCTTCCCTATCGAAAAGGACGTCTTGTAAGACGAATAGGCGATCAAATTGTGCAGAATCGACTGGATCAACTGATCAGTAAGCGCCAGGTACCGGCCACGTCAGCCAGCATTGGTTCAGGCATTTTTGCCAAGCAAATCGCCTATGCCATGATTTCGGCCAATGGTGATGCCGATGATTGGCAAGCCATGCTGACATTTATAGAACTGCAGCTACGCAAGGCACTCGCTTTTGGATTTACCACCTCCGAACTGAACCGAGTCAAGAAGGATATCATATCGAATTTAGAACAGGCAGACAGCCAAAAAGACACCCGGGAAAGCCAGGCTCTGGCACGTCAGATTATCCGGACGCTCAATGCCGACCGGGTCATGCTCTCACCCGCCGAAGAGATGCGCCTATTGAAGCCTTTTATCCATTCGTTGCGCCTCGAAGAGGTGAACCGCGCTTTTCGCTTGTCTTGGGCCGAGCATCACCGGTTAGTATTGGTGACAGGCACTGCCGATCTCGCCTCAAACGCTGCTGATCCGCGGAAGTCTATTTTGCAGACCTATCAAGCCAGTATTCAAAAGGATGTTACCCCCCCGGAAATCTCGCGGTCCATTCGCTTTCCCTATCTGCCCGAACCCACCGGGGAAGGTCGAATCATCGAACGAAAAACGCATGCAGACCTGGGCATCATCCAAATCGACTATGACAATGGATTCCGCTTAAATCTCAAACCAACCGATTTCAAGGATGATGAGATTTTAGCAGTCTTGTCATTTGGCAAAGGCAGATTTAATGAGCCATCAGAAAAACCCGGTTTGGCGGAACTGGCCTCAGCCATTATCAATGAAAGCGGTCTGGGTGGATTGAATAAGCATCTGCTGGAAACGGCTCTGGCCGGCCGGCAGACGCAAGTCTCCTTCGGGGTGGATGAGACCAGTTTTGTGTTCAACGGCCAAACCATTCCCCAGGAACTGCCGATCCTGTTTCAGCTGCTGTATGCCCACACACAGGATCCGGGCTTCAGACCGGAAGCCTACAACTTGGCGATGGATCAGTTTGCTAATCAATATGAAGCCCTGACCCGCAGCCTGGATGGTGTCATGGCACTTAAGGGCCGCCGCTTCCTGGCCGGTGGTGACAGCCGTTTTGGGCTTCCCGACCAACAAGATTTTAAGGCACTGCAACTCAATGACGTGCGCAATTGGGTGTCCACAGCACTCTCGGGCGCCACCTACGAATTGTCCCTGGTCGGTGATTTTGACCCGGATGCAGTTATAGCGCTGGCCTCCCGATATTTTGGCAGTTTGCCGCCGGGCAAACCTCTGGACCAGGAACGATCCGATCGGCCCGTTTTTCCAGCAGGAGAAGTATTAGATCTAAAAGTCGAAACCAAGATACCCAATGGTTTGGTCTATGTCTCTTTTGCAACCGACGACATCTGGGATATCCATAAAACCCGCCGTTTGAATTTGCTGGCCGACGTGTTTTCGGAACGGATGCGGCTTCAGATTCGTGAAAAGCTGGGTGAGGCCTACTCGCCCTTTGCCTTCAATCGTCCCAGCCGCAGCTACGAAGGCTATGGGGTGTTCAATGCGGTTGTTGAAATCAATCCATCCAGTGCGCAGCTGGTGATCGCAGAAATCCAAAAAATTGCGGCCGAACTTTCCATCACCACCATATCACAGGATGAAATCAAGCGTAGTTTGGAACCGACCCTAAACAGCATCAAAGATATGCGTCAACGCAACGGGTACTGGCTTAGAACGGTTTTAATGGGATCGAAAGAACATCCTGAAAAAATCGATTGGAGCCGGACGATCAGCAGTGATTATGCCGCCATCACGCCGGCAGATCTAAAAGACCTGTCGATCACATATTTAAAAGGCGATGAAGCCGCAATAATCACGGCGCTGCCGTCTGACACCGACTGATTCCCGTCAAAATAACCCGGAGTGGCAGATTCTGGGTCGCATTCCGGTCTCATATGCACTAAGCTCCGCTTATTGCTAAGCAGTTGGGTTAGACCCAATTGCAATTCAAGCGATTTCTTTACTTCCCCTTGACAAAATATGGAACCCTGTGTACAAGATCGCAGGTAATTCAGGCCCGGGGGGCGCTTTTGCCGTCCGGGTTTGCACACCCTATTTCCATTATCCAGATTTCAGAACTAATCAATGATTCAATGGAGTTTTCATGAGCAATCAAGAGGATCAAACCACTGAGGTCGAACCAAAGGAGACCCAAGGACCCGCCGGACCGGTCACCCTATTTTTCATCATCGGTTTCGCACTCAGCCTCGTCGTTGGATGGGGCATTTTTCCCAAGCTATTGTATTCCCAAAAACACCAGCCGGTTGAGTTCAGCCATGTGCTTCACAATGAAGAAGTGAGCGACGGCTGTGATAGCTGCCACTATTTCCGTGAAGACGGCAGCTTTGCCGGAATTCCCACATTGGAAAGCTGCATGGAGTGTCATGAGGAAGCATTGGGAGAAAGCGAGGCTGAAGAGAAATTCATCCAGGATTATGTAACCCCGGAAAGGGAAATTCCCTGGTTGGTTTACTCCAAACAACCGGCCTGCGTTTACTTTTCCCATGCAGCGCATGTTCTCAAAGGTGGTATGGATTGCAAAACATGCCATGGGGACATTGGCGAGTCCGATCACTTAAAGGTCTATGAAGAAAATCGGATTACCGGCTACAGCCGCGATATCTGGGGCAAGAATATGATCGGACTGAAGAAAAATACCTGGGATCGGATGAAAATGGATGACTGCGCGGAATGCCACATGAAAGAAAGCGTCCGACAAGGAAGCGTCCAGACCGGCAAAGGCGGATGTTTCGTATGTCATAAATAGTTCATCGATCCGATGAATTTCCCAGACGTAATGATTGTGATACAAATTCCTTTTTTCAATTTAGGGGAAAATCTATGAAGATAGACAGAAGATGCTTTTTATCCCTGGTAATCGGCGGCGCAGCCGGTACTGCGTTGACACCGTTACCCTGGAAATTGACCGATGACAGCTCAATCTGGTCGCAGAATTGGCCTTGGACGCCGGTGGTGGCTAAAGGCGAAAATTTCTATGCCACATCTGCCTGCACCCTTTGCCCGGGCGGTTGTGGAATTTCCGTACGCATGACCGATGAACGCTCAGTTAAAATCGAAGGCCAACCGGGTCATCCCGTTAACGACGGCGGCGTCTGCGTTCTGGGCTTATCCGGACTACAGTTGCTGTATGGCCCGAATCGGGTAACTCAACCCATGAAGCGAATCGGCGATCGGGGCAGCGGACAATGGCAAACCATTTCCTGGGATGCGGCCTTGTCGGAACTGGCCGGAAAATTGAATCAAGTGCGGGCCGACTCCGGTCCCCAGGCCCTGGGGTGCATTCTGGAGAAGCCCTATGGCACCGTTTCAGAATTGTTTAAACGGTTGATGACGGCATATGGTTCACCCAATGTCATGACGACCCCTTCACTGCAGGACTCTTTGGATCTAACCCTGAAGGTCATGCACGGCAGTGACGCCCAGATGATGGGATACGATCTGGAAAACGCGGACTTCATCATCAGTTTTGGAAGCGGTTTGATTGAAGGCTGGGGCTCACCCGTCCGATCGTTCCGTGCCAACAGCGGCTGGAAGGATAACGGCGTTCAAATCGTTCAGGTGGAACCGCGCCTGTCCAACACGGCTGCCAAGGCAGACCAATGGGTAGCTGTCAATCCAGGCACTGAGGCCGCTTTGGCCATGGGTATGATCCATGTGCTGATCAATGATAAGTTATATAATTCGGATTTTGTCGAGAATTATACCAACGGCTTTGCAGGATGGCAGACGCTGGTTCAAGAGGATTATACACCGGAGAAAGTAGCAGCCATCACGGGCGTTGGTGCTGATGTCATTCAGCGCTTGGCCCAAAAGTTTGTTACCGCAAACCACCCGCTGGCAATTTGCGGCCGGGGCCAGGGGGATGAACCCTTGGCACTCAGCGAAGCCATGGCGGTTCATGCCCTCAATGCTCTGGCGGGCAATCTGAACCAGCCCGGTGGGGTCTGGGCGGTTTCCAAGCCGGATTATATTGAGTGGCCCGAGGTTGAGTTGGATGCTGCGGCCGAATCCGGTCTGGCCACAGCACGTATCGATGGAGCCGGGAGCAGCCCCTATGGGCTGTCCGTTTCCCTGCTGAACCAGCTGTCCGAGGCTGAAGGCGGGCAAGGTTTAAAGGCCCTGCTGATATCCGGTGCCAACCCATTTTATACCATGTCGGATGCCGGCAAATTTCAGGAGCAGATTAAAAAAATACCCTATCTGGTTACCTTCTCGTCCTATATGGACGAAACCGCCTTGCAGGCAGACCTGATTTTGCCGAACCATGTCTATTTGGAACGTTATGAGGATGTTCCGGTGGCGGCCGGTTTGACCCAACCCGTGATTGGATTGGCACGACCGGTTGTGGAGCCGCTGTTTAACACCATGCATACCGGAGATGTCCTGATTCGGCTGGCCCAGGAGATGGGCGACAGCCTGGCAAGCGCCTTCCCCTGGGAAGATTATGAGACCTGTTTGCAGGAAACCCTGGAAGACAAATGGGATACACTCGATGAAGAAGGCGTCTGGGTCGATGAGGAGTTTGAAGCCGGCAGTTGGGAGGACGCATTTGCAACGGCTTCCGGCAAATTTGAATTTGGCGATGCCACCCTGGATGTATCCCCGGGTTACAGCGCATTGGCGGCGGAAGGCGATCGCGGTTCGTATCCGTTGACGCTAATCCCGTATGACAGCATGCGTTTGGCCAACAATGCCATTGCATCGCCTCCCTTTGTGATGAAATCGGTTGAAGATACTGTTTTGAAGGGTAATTTCGGCTTGATCGAGATAAACCCGCAAACAGCGAAAGAGCTGAATCTAGCTGAAGGTAGTGTGGCCCAGTTGAGTACGCCCAAAGGCAAGGCCCGGGTAAAGGTACATTATTTTGAGGGTATCAAGCCGGGCGTAGTCGCCATGCCCAAAGGCTTGGGGCATCGAACCCAGGATCGGTTTACGGCCGGCAAGGGTGCCAACATCAAGGAACTCATGGGGCCGGTTGTCGATCAGGCTTCCGGACTGGATGCGGCTTGGGGAATTCGCGCGAAGCTGACGAAAGCCTAAATCCTTTCCTGGACCGGCCCGTTAGTCTACTTGATCAACCGGATTCCAAAAGCATGTAATTGAATAATAAGATTGGGAAGGAAAGGATTTAACCCCAAGAATTTTTGCTATTTTTCAAGTTAGCGATGGGGCGTAAATCAAAATATCGGATAAACAACCGGCAGAGATAGACGTGAATTTCGGCAAGAACAGAATTGAGCGTTACGAAAAAAGAATGTAAGCAAAATTCTTGGTTTCAAATCAGCGGCCAGTAGTTACAAGTATCTGTCTGGAAATTTACTCAAGCAACCGCTCAATTTGAGGCCGCTGATTTAACGAGGGACGAATGAAAGAAGCAAACACGCACATGAAGGCCAATAAATTTGGTATGGTTATCGACTTGGATAAATGTACGGGCTGCGGCGCATGCATGGTGGCATGTATGGCCGAAAACAATGTCCCCTTCCGGGATGATGAGACGGATAAAATGCTCAGTGTCGCCTGGATGCGTGTATTCAAGATGACAAATGGCAAAAAATTTCCGGATACGGACATATGCTATATCCCCAGACCTTGCATGCACTGTGAAGGCCATCATGGGCATTCACCCTGTGTATCGGTTTGCCCGGCCACAGCCACGGATTATGACAATCTAACCGGTATTGTCAGTCAAATCTACACGCGCTGCTTTGGCTGTCGGTACTGTATGGCAGCCTGTCCTTATCATGCCCGGGTTTTTAATTGGTGGGATCCTGTCTGGCCCGCCGGGATGGAAAAAGCGCTAAATCCGGATGTCTCCGTACGGATGCGCGGCATCGTGGAAAAATGCAGCTTTTGTTTTCACCGGTATCAGCGGGCCATGGAGCTGGCTCACTACGAGGAACGGGAAGAATTGGAAGAGGAAGAATATCAGACTTCCTGTACCCAGGCGTGCCCGGCCGGCGCCATCACATTTGGCGATCTGAACAACCCGGACCATGCCGTTTATCAAATGGTTCATCCGGACAATGCCCATGGTGGCAAGCCGGATAATCCCAATGCTTTCAGGTTTCTGGAACGACTGGGCACCAACCCCAAGGTATATTATCTCTCGAGTCGCAAGTGGGTCCGGGATGCCGGGGATAACTATCTGAAAAAAGAACTAAAATCATCTTAGGAGCACCGAGCTTATGGATTCTGCATTAATTCCCGATGGCGTTAAACGTTGTCCCATCTGGCAATTTGGTTTAGGCCTCGCTATTATGGGCGCAATAGCACTTTGGGGTGTATTTGCATTGCTGCTGATATGGATCAAGGGATTGAACCAGACCAACATGAACAATGCCTATGGATTTGCGTTGTGGATCTGGGCCGACCTGGGGGTTATCGCCCTGGGTGGTGGTGCCTTTTTTACCGGCCTGATGCGCTACGTTTTTGGCAAGGATGAACTTAAATACATCATCAACTATGCGGTATTGATTGGTTTTATCTGCTATAGTTCGGCCCTGCTGATTTTGGGTATCGATGTCGGCCAGCCGCTGCGCGGGTGGTTTATCTTCTGGCACGCCAATGTGCATTCCATGTTGACCGAAGTGGCCTTTTGCCTGACCTGTTATTTTGGTGTGCTCTGCATCGAATACCTGCCATTGGTTCTGGAAAACAAGCAGATCGATCGGGTGCCCTTTTTTCATAACCTGAGCCATAACATGCATGAGATTATGGCTGTTTTTGCGGCAACGGGCGCATTTTTGTCCTTCTTCCACCAGGGGTCATTGGGCGGTGTTGCCGGGGTTATGTTCGGCAGACCCTTTGCGTTTCGGGAACACATCTTTATCTGGCCCTATACCTTTTTCCTGTTTACCTGGTCGGCTGCCGCCTGCGGGCCCTGCTTCACCATTTTTGTCACCAAGCTGACCGAGAAAATTGCCGGCAAAAAACTGGTTAAGGACAACGTGATCGAACTTTTGGCTAAAATTGCCGGATGGATGCTCTTTACCTACATCATCGCCAAGATTATCGACACGATTTACTGGGCCAATGTTACCGCACCTTCCATGGGAATGACCTTAAGCCAATTTTACACCAACAATCCGGGATCGGTTTATGGTTACTGGATACTGTTTGTGGAGATTGTTGTCTGCGGCTTGCTGCCGGCGCTGATTCTGATAACCGATAAAGGCCGCAAAACACCGGCAACCTTGTGGACGGCGGTTATCCTGGCGTCGCTGGGCGTCCTTCTGAACAGGTGGGTCATGGTACTGCAGGTGTTGGCCGTGCCGGTGGTGAGCTATGAAAGTTGGTTTACGTATTTTCCCAGCTGGCAGGAAATTGCCACCACGATTCTGCCTGTGGCCTACGGTGTGATCTTAATCATGATTTCATACCGCTATATGCCCATATTCCCCCAGGAGGCTGAATTGAATCCCATCGAGGAACCAGAGCCACCTGCGGCAGAGGCGGAAACTGTCGAAGATGAAACCGATGAAGGTGCCGTACCGGAAGGGGAGTTGGCTCCGGCGGAGGCTTAGCTATAATCAAGATAATCGGCAGGGGGGGGCAACTTTAGAAGCCAGGTACACTTTCGGGAAAAATAACTAGAAGTTTAAAGTGATCTATAGTTATAAGTGAGCTAAAGTTGATGACTTTCCAGGATCCATGCCATCACGGCCATGTTTTTTGTGGAAAGTTTAAAAGAAATCGTCAACGTATTAAAATTCAGATGTTAAAGAACACGAATCGGGTGAGATGTAGGGACTATCCTGTGCATCCTCTGATTCAAGCGATTTCTTCAGAATCAGCTTCGCTCTATCGTTAATATAAAAAGATAGAATGCCTTAACTTTAGGCACTTTAGTTCACTTTAGGCACTTAAAACTATAAATAACATTCTCTTATAAAGAAGAATTCAGCGCCGGGCCATAGGGACCGGGAATATTATTAAGGAGATCGTGCATGTTTCCGTATATCAGTTTTGAATGGGTTTGGGATATGAGCCATTTCGTTTTTCACGGCGGTCTTTGGTTCGCACTGAATGTTATCGGCATAGGGATGACCTACTGTGTCATCAAAGCCGTTTACGATACGTACAAAGGCAAAGGCGGGCATCACTGATCCTGCGGTAACCCCAAAGTCGAAAGGCGCTTTCCCACTGCTAGTACAAGGGGAGGCGCCTTTTTTTTCGGACCATACTTATGTTCAATCGTCTGTAAGGGCTATCTCCCGATTTGTTGGAATCAGGCTATTGGTGAAAGCCTAATCGAAATCGGGATCGCTATCGGGATCGGAATCGAGATGGTATTGGGCCCTGTAAAAATTGTCGTTTACCGCCTTTCAATTGACTGCGTTATATGTAGTGATGAAAAACATGCCAGACTGAGCGGAGTCCAACAGTCAGCAAGAGACCGGTGGCTTCGAGCCAGCCAGTCGATAGCGATTTAGATAAGATCCAACCCGAACTGTATTTACCTTGAACCGAATTTTTGAGCGGCTTTGCCATTTCGTCAAGAGGCATTAGATTATTTTGAGATGGATTGTAGTCTATAATACTTTAGGAGGAAACAAATCTTGAAAGCGGCATCTTACGATATCATCATCATCGGTGGCGGCGTAATGGGGAGCTCCACAGCTTATCATCTGATGAAGCATAATAAGCTCAAAGTCGCCGTGATCGAGAGAGACCCAACCTACGCTAAGGCTTCAACCCCGTTGAGCATCGGCAACCTGCGGATCCAATTCAACCTCAAGGAAAATGTCCAGATTAGCCAATACGCCTTCGAGTTTATGCAAGATTTCGAAAAAGAGATGGCGGTCGACGGCACACAACCCAGTATTTCATGGCACAAAGAAGGTAATCTGTTTCTGCTGGATGAAGCGAGCAGGGAGAGCGCGGAAGCAGCCTTGGCCATGCAACAAAATCTGGGGTGCGATGTGGAATGGTGGCCTAAAGCAAAGCTGGCGCAACGGCTACCCCATTGCAATTTGGAAGACTATGTCGGTGCCAGCTACGGTGCCAAGGATGGCACCATGGATCCCTATGCCGTCTTAATGGGTTTTAAGGCCAAAGCACGATCTCTAGGCGCTGAATATATCACGGATGAAGCCGTTGAAATTTGCCGTCAAGGCGGGGATGTGACCGGCGTAAAACTGGCTTCGGGGACAGGGCTTAATTCCGATGTTGTTTTAAATTGTGCCGGTGCTTGGGCTGCGGGTATAGCCAAAACTGCCGGAGTGGACATACCGGTTGTTCCAGTCAAACGACAGGTATTTGCAGTTGATCCCCAAATCAAGCAAGAAGCGCTTCCCCGACTAACGGTTCTGCCCTCTGGTCTTTACATCGCCCGGGAAGCTGGCGGGATACTCTTTATCAGTAAAACCATGCCGGAGGACCCGGCGGGTTTTGATTTTAACTGGGATGAAGAACGGTTTATGGAAGTAATTTGGCCCGAGGCCGCCGATTTCAACCCCCAATTAGAAACACTCAAGCTCATCAGGGGCTGGGCCGGGCTGTACGCCGAAAATACCCTGGATGCCAACGCGATACTGGGAGAATGGCCCGAACTCAAAGGATTATTTCTGGCCAACGGCTTTTCCGGCCATGGCTTTCAGCAGGCTGCATCCGTGGGCCGACACATGTCGGAATTAATGACAGGGAAAAAGCCGAGTATGGATTTGTCCATTTTCGGACCCCAAAGGGTCTTGGACCATAAACCCATCCGTACAAACGTAATTGTATAAACTAAAATAGGGATACTCCTTATTGCAAAATCGGAACGTTCTTTTGACCATCCCTATAATTAGAGGAGAAAAGAAAATGGAGATATTGAATTTTAAAGATTGCGAAGACGTCAAGATTGAAAAATTTCCATTTAAAGGTGAGATGCGGCCCGTAATCGGAACCAGCATCCGTTGGCTGTCAAAGCATGGTGATGATGGAACCGGATATCCTGAATATGGCTTACGGTATTTTACCATCCAGCCGGGTGGCCAGATACCCATTCACAATCATTTCTATCATCAAACCATGTATATACTCAGCGGTACTTTTGAGTGCTGGCAGTTTGATTTAGAAAGCGAGGAAAAGGTTAAAAAGCAGGTTACCACAGAGGGTGATTTTATCTATGTGCCCAGTATGGAGCCGCATGGCATGAAAAATATCGGAGATACCCCGGGCACATTCTTGTGCTGTATTGCGAACGTGTATGACAAGGAAGATAATTAGGTGGCGCTCCATTGTAAAATTTCAAACAGGTGGCACATACAGCTCAGATTCGGAATCGCCATCGCTTCTTATTAATAACGCGGGTCAAAAATATGGGGGCACTACGCTACAGTAGATTTGAATTGGAGCATATTGTTGATAACCGGGATAGCGAATCATCCAACTTTAGATTTTTCGATCCCGATCCCGATCCCGATCCCGATTTCGATTTTGATTTCGACACCCAAACGGGAATTCCATAAAACTGCATCCTGACCGCCGCTATTCACATCCTTATAGCCCAACACGTTTATATGATTGGTAAAACTGAATTCTGTGAATGGCTTCACCGGCAATAAGACTGATTGCGACCAGTAAAAGGAGTATTGCCTGCCAGATTGTATTGCCATTGATCAGAATATAAATCATCCACAACGCCAGACCACCGGCCTGCAAAACCGGTTGACGGCTTAAATAGGTGCCGGAACTAGAGGAAATTGCGGGACTTAAACCGGCAGCCAGGAATTTGCATGCTATGCCGGCTATGGCGCAGGCCATGAAGATTACTTTTAAAATATTATCTTGGGTCAACATCCCTGAGTCACCCGTTCGTATCCATCCATAGAGATCTAAGAGCAACGTGCACTGCAGTCCCCCCAGTATCAGGGTGGAACTCAAAAATGCCAGCGGGGTGCCGGCATGATTCCAGGACGGCACGGTTCTGAGTCGGTAAACACGGATCATGGCATACAGGGCCATGCCGCCGGTCAGGCTTGCAATGAGTAGTATCCGGCTATTCGTCATGCCCGGGCGAACTTGATCCAACACAATCAGAAAGAGCAGTGTGCCCCCAAAGATGCTGACTGTGGTGATTTCCCTACTCAGCCATGAGCTATCTAGGTTTCTGATGGCGTGATAGCTGTTAGAGGGTTTGCCCAAATGCAGGAATGCGACCCCCAGGCCTATTAATGACAGAAACAATATGAGATACAGTTGGTAAGTGAGGTGGGGCAGACTCAATAGACGAATACCTGCGAAAGATGCTAGCTGCAGGCACCAGACACCACCCACCGCGGTTTGAATCAATAAGGTGAATAGAACCAGGCTCCGGTGGTCACGCATCTTTTATCTCCTCCGGATTAGCGATCCGGCCATCTGAACTATCAACAGCTTTACCCATTTTATGCGGTTTGAAAATGGCGGTCGGCGATGTCATGGCTTCATCCGGCAGGGGCGCTGTGGTGAGCGGTGAAGAGGATATTCTCAGCAACTCATCAAATTCTCCAAATGCCAGCGCCCGTGTGGGGCATGCGGCAACACAAGCTGGGGAGCCGCCGGTTTCAATTTCATCCTTACAAAAGTTACACTTGCTCATCAGACCTAAAGCAGCCTCGTACTGAGGCGCAGAGTAGGGGCAGGCCCACCGGCAATATTTACATCCAATGCATTTATCCTGATCGACGGCTACGATGCCATTGTCATCTTGATGCATGGCTGTGGTGGGACAGGCTTCCACACAAATGGGTTCGGCGCAATGATTGCAGCTGACCGATATATAGTAGCTGAATACTGTTTGTTGAAAGGTTTCGTCCGGCAGGGACTTCCATTCACCACCGGTATATTCGACCACCCGCCGCCAGCGAACTCCGGGATCCAGATCATTCTTATCGATGCATGCCACAACGCAGGTTTTGCACCCCGTGCAAATTTGGGTGTCCAGAAGAAACGCCGGTTTTTTAGGCATGGATTTCATTTTCAGACCTTTTCCACCTGAACCAGGTTGGTATGCTGGGGATTGGCCTTGGCCAGGGGTGACGGATGCTGACGCGTGAGAACATTGACACATCCATTCCGGTCCAACCCGTTTTGATCCGGTATATACCAGGCCCCCTGGGGCAGAGACAGCACTCCCGGCATCATGCGGGGCGTTACCTTGGCGCGTACCTGCGTCTGGCCGTATTGATTATAGACTTTCACCCAATCGCCATGTTTAACTCCCCTGGACTCGGCATCCACAGGATTGATCCATAGTGCCTGCGGGGCGCTTTCCTGCAGCCAGGGATTGTTGCCGTAGGAGGAGTGGGTTCGTTGTTTGTAGTGATGTCCCACCAGTTGCAGTGGATATTTTGATGATTCCCTGGCAGACGGCATGCCCCAGGTGGCATGGAATTCCGGCAGAGCGCTGATCGCATCCCCTTCGGGCAGCTCCCAGGATCGGGACAGGTTCCACAATCGTTCAGAAAAAATCTCAATTTTTCCGGATGGTGTATTCAATGGATTATTTTGCGGATCAGCTCGGAAAGGCTGTAAGCCTGCTTTTGAGCGTCCTTCCGGTCGCCACTTGAATATACCTGTGTTTAGCGCTTGTTGAAAGGACCCGGGTAGATCGGGTTTCAGCTTGCGGCATTGGTGGTACATGTACTCAACCCATTGGTCATGGCTGCGATCCCCGGTAAATTCCGGTTCAACACCCATCCGCCGGGCGATACCCGCACAAATATCATAGATTGTGCGGCATTCACCCAAAGGTTCAATGGCCTGCTGCCGCATGATTAAGGCACCCATCTCGACCGCGTAGCCCTGGTAGGCGAGATCGCTTTCCTCGAAGGTACTGGTGCCGGGAAGAACAATGTCGGCATAGTGTGCACTGGCGGTCATGACATTGTCAATCAAGACAATCATCTCACATAAGTTTTCATCATTCAGGATGCGATGGGTGTTGCCGATATCGGAATGCTGATTTATGAGCGTGTTGCTGGCAAAACTCCATAAAAATTTAATGGGCGTTTTAAGACACTGTCTTCCCTTCAGCCCATGGCTTTTATCCGTGAAATTTTGGTGATCTGCAATGGCCTGGGTCCACAAGAAGCAGGGAATCGAGGTGCGGACCGGGTTTTTGCCCATATTAATTCCGGGGAATGGAATGCCGTACGCACCTTCGCGATCACCGGTGTTGCCGCCTTGAATCCCTACATTGCCGGTCAAGATCGGCAGCATGCTGACGGCACGTGCGGTCTGTTCTCCGTTGGCATGGCGTTGCGGACCCCATCCCTGGGAGATATAGGCTGGCTTGGCCCTGCCGATTTCCAAAGCCAACTGATGGATACGCTCCGGCGGGATCCCCGTAATTCTGGATGCCCATTCCGGGGTTTTTGCAATTCCGTCAGGTCCGTGGCCTAAAATGTAGTCTTTATAGCTATTGCCAGGCGGAATTTCAGCCGGCATGGAGGCCTGATCGTAGCCGATACAATAGTGATTAAGAAATTCTTGATGCACCAAATTTTCAATTATTAAAACGTGAGCCAGACCGCAGACCAAGGCGGCATCGGTACCCGGCCGAATGGGGATCCATTCATCAGCAAAACCGGCAGCCGTATCCGTGTGACGTGGGTCGATCACGATAATGCGTACCTGGCTTTCTTGTTTGCTGATTACCAGATCACGAATGGAGCCCCCGCCACTCATGCGGGTTTCCGCCGGATTGTTGCCAAAGAAAACCACCAGCTGACTGTTGGTAATGTCGCTCAGGTGGTTTCCACATTCCCTGGTACCGTAGGTATAATTCATCCCATGGTGAATCTGGGCGTTGCTGTAGTTGTTGTGGTAATTAAGCTGCCCACCCAGCAAATTCATCAGGCGGTCTATCTGGTCACGTGAGGATACAACGCCACCCAAATTTCCGGTGCCGTAAATACGAAAGACGGCCTCATTCCCGTGTGTCTTGATCACCTGACCGAGCTTGGTTGCGATCGTATCAAGGGCCTCATCCCATGAAATACGACTGAATTTTCCTTCACCGCGTCGGCCGATTCTTTTTAAAGGATGCAGCAAACGATCGTGAGAATAGACCCATTTACGCAGCCCGCGGCCACGCAGACAGGCCCTGATTTCGTGAATCCCATGGGTGTCTTCACCGATATTATCCGTATCCACCCGGATCACTTTGCCGTTTTTGACATGTACGCGTAGAGGACAGCGGCTGCCGCAATTTACATTGCAGCTGGACCAGACTATTTTATCTTCCATAATGGAATCATGCATGTTTAAAACCGATGGAAATGAAGCGATTAATACCAAAGAATTTTGAACAAATACTTTGTTGTCGTCAACAGGTATTTGCTATATAGACCAATAAAATCGTGTGCCACGATTTTATGATAACGCGTACGTTTCGCTTGAGGCGAAACGTACCTTTCGCCTTCCGGGCAAAAGGCGGTCGCTTCGATACCTTCAACGCCACCGATCCTTTTCGGTGGCTCATGATTAACCAAAATGCCTATCCCTTCAGCAATCTGCAGGGTATTTCGGAATTTTGCCGACATTCTTCGGATTACGGTTATGATTATAAGTACTTATATGACTGACAATGCTTGCAACAGTTATGAAACCTTAGACAATTATAGCTAGGATTCAACCAATAGCGAATTAGGCTTTTAGGCGGTTAAACTATTAGCTGCTAATAGCCTGCCAGCCTAAAAACCTAATAGCCTGATGGTGTCATCAAGAGAAGGGAGTTTAAATATGAGCCAAAGAGAAGAAATGCCCCTGGATGTTTTGTTCGTGGGAGGCGGGCCCGCCAATTTAGCCGGCGCCATTCACCTGATGCAGATGGCCCAGGAAAAGGGCCTGGAAATTGAAATCGGTCTGATTGAAAAAGGTTCGACCATCGGCGCCCATTCATTAAGTGGGGCCATTCTGGATCCCAAAGCCTTGGCCGAGTTGATGCCGGACTACAAAGATAGGGGATGCCCCCTGGAATGCTCCGACCTTAAGGACGAATTCTACTACCTGACGCCCACAGGCAAGTTTGCGGTCCCCTATACACCGGGGTATATGCATAACCACGGATGCCATATCATCAGTTTATCCCAGTTTACACGGTGGCTGGGGGAGATTGCCGAAGAAATGGGCATCATGATTTTTCCGGGCTTCTCGGGTACCGACGTCATCTATGATGAGGTCGGCAAGGCCGTAAAGGGTGTGGTTACCGGGGACAAAGGCATTGACAAAGACGGCCGGCAAAAGGGCACATTTGAACCTGGCGTAGACCTGACGGCGCGTGTAACGGTTTTTGGAGAGGGACCCAAGGGAAGCCTCATCCGCGAGGTGGGCAGCCGCCTGGGCATCTTTTCGGACCGTATGCCGCAGATTTTCGAAACCGCCATCAAAGAAGTAATCCGGCTGCCGGAATCAAACGAGTTTTTAGATTCAGCCACAAGCGTCGTGCATACTTTTGGCTATCCACTCGGCATGGATACCAAGGGCGGCGGCTTTTTATACAAAATGGCCGACAACCGGGTTTCCCTCGGACTCGTAACGGGTTTGGACTATACCGACCCGTCTTTGGAACCCTATGAAGCCTTCATTCAGTTTAAACACCACCCTTTGATTGCCGATATCATCAAGGGCGGCAAGGTGCTCCAGCAGGGCGCTAAAACCCTGTCTGCCGGCGGCTATTACAGCATGCCGCAACTGGCGGTGGACGGCGCATTGTTTGTGGGTGACAGCGCGTCCATGCTGAACATTCAGCGCTTGAAGGGCATCCATACCGCCATGAAATCAGGCATGCTGGCAGCCGAGACCATCATGGAGGCTTTTGCGGCCGACGATGTCTCGGTGGATGTACTGAACAACTATGAAGCCAAAATCAAAGCCAGCTGGATTCAGGCGGAGCTTTGGGCGGCCCGTAATTTTTCCCAGGCATTAAGCAAAAAAGGTTTTGGCAAGTTTTTTCATATAGGCGCCCAGCATCTGACCAAGGGCCGCGGGTTCAGTGATCCCATGCCCATTGAGAAGGATAGTTCCACGTTAGATGCCCGGCAAGATTCCACAGGCGAAGCCGTTGCAAAAGATCAGTTATATGATAGCGATCTCTATGTGGACAAACTGACGGGTGTTTACCTGTCCGGAACCCAGCACGAGGAAGACCAGCCCTGCCATCTGGAGATCCCGGACATGGATATTTGTCTCAACCAATGTCGGCAAACCTACCAGAATCCGTGTACGCGTTTTTGCCCGGGGCAGGTTTATGAAATGGAGACCGAAGGGGAAGCCCGGCTCAAACTGAATCCATCCAATTGCCTGCACTGCAAGACCTGCGAAATCAAGCATCCTCACGACAACATCATCTGGAATTGGGCCGGGGGGGGGGGTGGGCCCAACTATACAATTTGCTAGATAACAAGGAGGAATGCTGTGGACATAGCAATCGTTGGTGCCGGTGTATTGGGATCCATCTTTGGGGGCCTTTTCCTGCAAAAAGGATTCAACGTGACCTTGATCGAGGTCTTGCAGGAGCGGGTAAGTCTTATCAAAAGAGAAGGACTGTGGCTGCAGTGGCCGGATGGAGAGCGGACGCATACGCAGATAGCCATCAGCTCAAATGTCGACGAGGTCGGTGTCAAGGACGTGGTCATGATTGCGGTCAAGGGCTATCACACCAAGTCAGCCATCGAGAGCGCCATGCCCTTAATCGGGGACGATACCATTGTTTTGTCCGTTCAAAACGGCCTGGGGAATTTAGAGGCTATTGCCGAAAAGGTGGGACCTGAACGCGTGATAGGCGGGATTACGGCCCACTCGGGCATGCCGGTGAGCATGAATGAGGTCCGCTATGTGGGAGGACTGGGGCCTTTACTGGTGATCGGACCTTATGACGGCGTGTCTCGGTCGGGCTTCGAGAGCATGATGGAAAAATTCCAGTCAGCCGGTTTGGACGTTCAATCCACGCCGAACATCAACAACGTTATCTGGAAGAAATTGATCGCTAATGTATCCACGAATATTGTGGCTGCGCTCACCGGTCTGACCGGCGGCATCGCGGTTCAGCATGAACAATCGGTTAACATCATAGAAGCTCTATCCCGGGAGCTGAGTCAGGTTGCCAAGGCCAAGGGCATTGATTTCCCTGAACTGGACGATCCTTTGGATTTTTCTTTAAAGGCTTTTGCATCCACCAAGGACAACCGCGTTTCCATGCTTCAGGATGTGGAAGCTGGACGGCCCACTGAGGTTGGAAATCTGAATGAAGTTATTGTTTCCGAAGGCCGTCGACTTGGCGTCCCAACACCATACAACGAGGCGGTTTCATGGCTGGTAAGAGGTGTTGAGGAGCGCAACCGGCACAAACTTGCGGCCGCATCATCGGCTGAAGAGCCAGGCGCTGTTCACAATGCCATAAAGGATGAAGACCTGAATGCGCTTCAAAGTGCCATCGAAGCGTCTCCGCTGGCCCGAACACTGTCAATCCAGTTCACGGAATTCGAGGCCGGGCGGGCTACCGCCCGACTGCCGGGCACATCGCAATTGCCGAATTTTTTAGGGTACACCCACACCGGAGCCCTATTCACGCTGGCGGAACAGACCATGGCCGCCGTGGCCAACTCGCTGGGACGCGTGGGCTTACCCCTGAATTGCGAACTCAAATTTTTGCAGGCGGCGGATCCAGCCAAAGATGTGACCGCTACCGCACGGGTCATCGATACCCAGGGCCGGATCGCCCGGGTTCAGGTGGAACTAACTCAGGATGATATAATTGTGGCCGAAGTTTCAGAGATGGTGTTTTTGCGCAGCCATTAGAATTTTCAGATCCTATTTGCGAGTTGTCACTAACGCATAGCGGTATCGTTAGGTCCCTAAAATCGAGCAATTCATGTGATCGATTCCTTGTTGGTCAATAAGCTAAAAACCTTAGTATTATTTTCCGAAAATAAATTCATTAATAAGAAGATGAGATACTCATGAAAGCGAATGTAAAGAAAATTTCCCGTCAATTGATGCCCGACATTGTTGAATTTGCCCGAAAGTTGGTTCAGATCAAAAGCTTTACCGGACATGAGGGCGACCTGGCAAAGGTGGTTGCTGAAAAAATGAAGCAGTTAAACTATGATAGTGTTACCGTCGATTCCCTTGGCAATGTCATTGGAACCATCGGCAACGGTGCCTCTTCAATTCTTTACGACGCTCACATGGACACAGTCGCCGTAAACCACCCCGAAGATTGGAACACCGATCCTTTTGGTGCCGAAATTATAGATGGCAAACTATATGGCCGCGGTTCGGTTGACATGAAAAGTGCATTGGCGGCGGTTATTTATGCCGGGTATATCATCAAGCAGCTTGGTTTGAATGCCGGCCAAAAGATAGTCATATCCGCCTCCACCATGGAGGAAGATTTTGATGGCGAAACTGTTTACAGCATGTGCCGTTCAATGCCCAAGCTTCCTGACTATGTGGTTATATGTGAACCAAGCAATTTGGATCTATCCCTGGGACATAAAGGTCGCGCCCTGATCAAAGTGACCTCCAAAGGAGTTTCGGCCCATGGCAGTGCCCCTGAAAAAGGTGTAAATGCGATTTATAAATTGACGCCTTTGCTGAAACGGGTGGAGATGTTAAACAACCACCTGCAACAAAATGGTAAAGCATCCGGCAGTATTGCCATGACAAAAATAGAAAGCAGTGCTGAATGTCTGAATGCCATACCCGCCCAGTGCGAAGCTTATATCGATCGCCGGCTTGTGATGGGGGAAGACAAAACAGTCATGGCAGATGAGATGGAAAAGCTATTGGAAGGCCTGGATGCGACTTGGGAAATTTATGATGAGCATGGCACCAGTTATACGGGTGTGCCGGTGGTTTTGCATTGTTTGCTGCCGGCTTGGGAGATCAGTGAAGACAGCATACTTGCCCAGGCCTGTACTGAGACATTTAAATCCATATTCGGCCGGGCTCCGCGCATGATTAAGTGGGATTTTTGCACGAATGGCGTCGCCACGGCCGGCCGGCTGAATATTCCCACCATCGGTTTCGGTCCCGGGGACAGCAAGAAAGCCCATATGGTTGATGAGTTCTGCGAGATATCCCAGATAGAGTCGGCGGCCCAATTTTATGCAATGTTGCCGACTTACCTCGATCCCAGCGTCGAGAAAGCCTGAAAACTTCAGATTCTGCGTTGCTGAGGGCTCGAAGTAGTACACTACGACGAGCCTTCGATTCAAACTTGTCGAATCGTTTAGTCGAAGGCATCCCTCAGGTGTCTTGACTCTGAAGTCCTCAGGCTTTTCCAACACCGGGATGAACCAGTGTTGCCCAAACAGGAGATGTACGATGCTGCCATCAAATGCTGAAGAACCATTCCCAATGATAATTCCCACCATAGAAACTAAACGATTACGTCTGCGGGAATGGAAAATTGCAGATTTTAGTGGCTATCTGGAATTAAAGACGGACCCGGAACTTTTACAATACTATCTGGGTGGCACAAGAACCGAGCAGCAGGCCTGGGAGGATTTTTGTGCCGTATCAGGACAGTGGGTACTGCGGGGTGTGGGCATATTTTTGGTCGCAGATCGGGTAACCGATCAGGCCCGAGGCTTCTCCGGGTTATGGTTCCCCCTAGACATCCCGGTGCCGGAGTTGTGCTGGGCGCTTTTCCCCGGTAATATGGGCAGGGGTTATGCAACCGAAGCAGCCCTGGCGGCGCGTCAATGGGTTTTTGAGAAGACACCATATCGTGAACTGGTTAGTTATATCCATCCAGACAACCTCGCCTCATGTGCCATTGCAGACCGGCTGGGCGCAAAATTGAAAGGCCGGACAAAGCTCTATGGGGAAGACCGACTCGTATATCACCATAATAACCCCAACGCGGTCGAGCCGCAACCAAACAAGGCTAGAATAAACAAATTGCAGAATGCAGAATAGTGAATTCAGAATATAGAAGGATGGAAGCGCTGCGCGCTAGCATTGATGTAAAAAAGCCACTGAATAATGCCGGAGCGAAGCGACTCATTCCTTCGACATTCGATATTCTACATTCTGAAATCATTATTCGCTTTTCATTCTTTGAAACGTGTGCGTTTTAATGTCATTTATACAAGTAAGTGACTAAACCCCCATCATAATTGCCCTTCATTGACGTTGCCGGTGTATCTACGGTAGCCTCTATCGATCCAGTATCTAATGCCAAAAACATCATTTTGTAATCCCATCCCAACAATTCGAAGATATGGTGTGTATTTTTCATTGACATACAATATATAGTATGAGAGTGATCTTTCTTGTTGGTTCGTGCCCACCCGCAAATAACCAGCTATACAATTCACCTTAAAGTACTTATGTTGTTTCTTGGGCTTAGATTTCTGTTCCGATTTGCGGGTGGGCGTTATTTCAGCACCCGTTTTAAAAGGGACCTTCGCCTTTATTACACCTTATACAATTCATCGATATTTGAGCAGCTGTACTGGAGCGCATAATGGGTCAAAAACGAAAATTTTTAGTTACAGATAATGAACGCATCGATTTAACTGATTATAAATGGGACGATACGCTCTTTACCAACAACCTGGTAAAAGAGAATCGCATCGACAAGGATAAGGCTCTCGGGATCAGCAAGTTTATCCGTGAGGCCATCAACCAAACCAAATTGGAAACCATCACGCTGCCGGCGATGGACGAAATGGTCGGCGCCCGGTTGCAAGAAGTCGGATTAAAAAATATCTATTCGCTTAAATTAAGCCCTTCGATTTTTGTTAAAAACGATCTGGTACTTTCCGACAATGCCAAGCGGGTATTGAAACGGCGTTACTTAAAAAAGGACAGCAAAGGCAAGTTGGTGGAATCACCCAAACAGATGTTCACCCGGGTAGCGCGTCATATAGCGCGAGCCGAAAAAAAATATGGGGATGCCGATACCGTCAAACAAATGGAAGCAACCTTCTACCGCATGATGACGGAGCTTAAATTTTTGCCGAACTCGCCTACCCTCATGAATGCCGGTAGACGGCTGGGGCAGTTGGCGGCCTGTTTTGTACTGCCGGTAGAAGACAGTATGGATGGCATCTTTGACGCTCTGAAAAATGCAGCCTTGATCCACAAATCAGGTGGTGGTACCGGGTTCTCATTCTCGCGTTTGCGCCCCAAGGACAGCCGGGTGGGTACCACCGGGGGCGTGGCATCTGGCCCGGTCTCCTTCATGAAAATTTTTAACACCGCAACCGAGCAGGTCAAACAGGGTGGTACCCGCCGGGGCGCCAATATGGCCATATTAAAGATCGACCATCCGGACATCATGGAATTTATCACCTGCAAGAGAAATGACGGTGAGTTGAATAATTTCAACATATCGGTCGGCTTGACCGAAAAATTTATGGAGGCCGTCAAGGCCGACAGCACTTATGATTTGATCGATCCCTATGACCAGGAAAAAGCCGGTGAGCTAAAGGCGGCCGAGGTTTTTAACACCCTGGTAGACCAAGCCTGGGAGACCGGCGATCCCGGTATTATATTTCTGGATCGGATCAACCGTGACAATCCAACCCCAGAACTTGGGAGTATCGAGAGTACCAATCCTTGTGGCGAGCAACCCCTGCTGCCCCTGGAAGCTTGCAACCTGGGCTCCATCAATCTGGCTAGATTTGTGGACTCCAGCGGCGATGTGCCGGTCGTGGATTACGAAGCTCTGGAAGCGTTGGTATATAATGCCGTGCGCTTCCTGGACAACACCATCGACATGTCCAAATATCCTTTAACGGAAATAGACGAAATGGTGAAAGGCAATCGCAAGGTCGGACTGGGTGTTATGGGTTTTGCCGATATGCTTTTCCGATTGGATGTGCCTTACAACTCAGAATCAGCCTTGGATATAGCCGAAACCGTGATGGCATTTATTCAAAAAGCATCCCATGCTGCCTCTAAAAAGTTGGCGCAAGAACGGGGAGCTTTTAAAAACTTTGATCAAAGTGTATACGTTGGGCAAAATGGTGATGCCTACCGTAATGCAACTACCACAACCATCGCGCCCACCGGAACTTTAAGTATCATATCGGACTGCTCCAGCGGCATCGAACCAATGTTTGCACTCAGTTACGTTCGTAATGTCATGGATAACGATAAACTGACAGAGGTCAATCCATATTTTGAACAGATCGCCAAAGAAAAAGGCTTTTACTCCAAGGAACTGATGGACAAAATTGCCCAACAAGGAAGTATTCATGATATCGAGGAGATCCCGGAGGATATCCGTCGGGTTTTTGTAACGGCCCATGATATCACCCCGGAATGGCACTTGCGTATGCAGGCGGCTTTTCAGAAACATACCGACAACGCGGTTTCCAAAACTGTCAATTTGCCCAGCGATGCCACCATCGCAGACGTCCGCAAAATATATTCCTTGGCTTACGACCTGGACTGCAAAGGCGTTACCATCTACCGGGATGGGAGTAAAAAGAACCAGGTCCTCTCCACAACCAAGGACTCCAGTGCCATAAAAAGTAGTCAAACGGCTGTACGTAAGCGCCCGGACACACTGGAAGGATTCACCTCCCGGATTAAAACCGGATACGGCAACCTCTATCTAACCGTGACGGAATTTGAAGGCCAGCCCTTTGAGGTTTTCGCCACCATCGGGAAATCCGGGCGGTCTACAACCGCCAAAACCGAGGCCATCGGTCGGCTGGTTTCGCTGGCCCTGCGCTCCGGGGTGAATGTGGAGGAGATCATCGACCAGTTAAAAGGGATTGGGGGCGAGTACCCTGTTTTTCAGGAGGGCGGACTGGTGCTTTCCATTCCGGATGCCATCGCCAGGGTTCTGGAAAAACGGTATATGAAGGATGGTTTTCACAAACCTGGTGGATATGGCAACAGCTTAAAGGGAAAAGTCTGTCCTGATTGCGGCCAAACTGTCAGTTTCGAAGAAGGTTGCATGAAGTGCCATTTCTGCGGCTTTACCAAATGCGGCTGAGTTGAATACATTTGAAGCTGTTGCAACTTTTTAGTTCATGCAAAAGCCATCCCCAAAAATTTAATTTGGGATGGCTTTTTTTCCTATATCATTAGAAATTGAGTTGCCATAGCGGCGGTGCTGCATTCAATTGCGCGATCAGCAACAGCTCGTTTATAAGAATATAAGGACGGACAAGGTCTAATCTAATAAATTTTCATGCAGGAATTACATCGAATAGCCGGCAATCGGTTTTCCCAAGATCGTGCTTCATGATCGTTTGTGCGCGTCATAGCATGAAAACTTTACCAATTGCAAAAACCGGCCCAATCATCCATTATACTCCCAAACACCACTTCACACCTTCACACCTTGACCCCTCCGACCCTTTATGATTTAACCCCTTTGTTGCATAAAATACCCGGCGATTAAAAGCTTATAGATTCAATAAATTGAGAATTAGCAAATTAAAAATCCTGCAAAGGGAAAGTTCGATCCATGGATAAAATCATTGTAGAAGGTGGCCGGCCGTTAAAAGGAGAGGTCCAGGTCAGCGGGGCCAAAAACGCGGCTTTACCAATTCTGGTATCCGCACTTTTGACAGATGGGTGGAATACCTTTGATAATGTACCCCAATTGATGGATATCGATAGCACCAAGGTTCTGCTATCGAATCTGGGTGTGGCAGTGGATGCCGCTGACAATACTGTTCGTATCAACGCCAGCGGCTTAAACAACCATGAGGCACCCTATGATCTGGTTCGAAAGATGCGGGCGTCCATATTGGTCCTGGGACCTTTGGTGGCGCGCCTCAAAAAAGCGCGTGTATCCCTGCCAGGAGGCTGTGCTATTGGTGCCCGGCCCATCAACCTGCATCTCAAGGGATTGGCCAGCCTGGGAGCCAAGATCGATTTGAAACACGGTTATGTGGAGGCTCGTGCTTCGCAATTGCGAGGGGGCGAGATTTATTTTGATATCCCCACGGTAACCGGGACTGAGAATCTCATGATGGCGGCCGTTCTGGCCGAGGGCAAAACGATTTTACGCAATGCAGCTTGCGAACCGGAAGTGGTCGCTCTGGCTGATATTTTAAATCGCATGGGGGCCGATATCCAAAATGCCGGCGCAAGTGTGATGACCATAAATGGGGTTTCAAAGCTAAACCCGGTAAGTGTATCAATCATTCCGGATCGCATCGAGGCGGGCACCTTGATGACCGCGGCAGCCCTGACCCAAGGTGATATTACCCTTCGGGGTTGCGATCCCGGTCACCTGGAAGCCGTCATTCACAAACTTAAGCTGGCAGGTGTGGATATCTTGGTCAAAGGGACCGCCATCCGGGTTAAGGGACCGGATTGCATCAAAAGTGTTGACGTCAAAACCCAGGTCTACCCGGGATTTCCCACTGATATGCAGGCCCAGTTCATGGTTCTGATGTCCGCAGCCCAGGGTTTGAGCATGATTACCGAAACCATATTTGAAAACCGATTTATTCATGTGAGTGAATTAAAACGCATGGGAGCCGACATCACCATCTCTGGTAATACGGCTTTGATCAAAGGGGTCCCCGCGCTTTCGGCTGCGCCGGTGATGGCGTCAGATTTAAGGGCCAGTGCGTCCCTGATCTTGGCCGGTCTAGTGGCCAAGGGTCGCACTGAAGTCAATCGAGTCTACCATTTGGACCGCGGCTATGAAGCCCTCGACAAGAAATTGGAGAAGTTAGGCGCGGTTGTTCACCGAGAGAAGGTATAGGCTACCAAAAAATTAAAGTGCATTTTAACAGCGAACTTACTACAGATGAAATCGGTCTCCGTCGCCCTTCGACAGGTTCAGGGCTATGGCTGGCCAAAGAAGACTGAAGTCAGAATTCAGGATTAGCTCTTTGATCTTCGTCTTCGGGTCTTGGGGAGCCAAAAGCAAAGAGTCGAGCGCACCTTCGAAGCTGAATGTTGGGCGTTCGATGTTGGACGTTCCATTTGTTCTAATCGGTAACTCTCAACCCCTTAACCCTTTCAACCCTAATACCCTATGTTTAAACCCATCCATCGCCCCTTGATTCCCCTGACGGTTGCGATGGTCCTCGGCATTCTGGCCGGAGAAGCCTATCCTGGATATGGTATATGGGTTTTGCTGTTGGAGCTGATACTGGCTGCCACGCTGGTGGGATTTTTCTTGCGTAGCCATACCGCTTTAATTCTGCCGCTCTTGTTTTTTGTCTGTCTGGGATATTTAGCCGTCCAGCCCTGGGTGGCGCCCCGGTTCCAACCGGATCATGTCTGGCACTATATTGATTCTCCGGCCAGCCTAATTCGAGGACAAGTTGCCAGCCCACCGGTTTACCGACACAAACGAACCCGCTTGGTGATGGAAATTGAATCGTTAGAAACGGACGATCAACATAAATCTCTCAACGGCCTGGTGCGCCTGACAATTGCCGGGGATCCGCTTGCGCTGTCAAAGGGGGATCGGCTTGCTTATGTTGGCCGGATTCGTTCCATCCGCAATTTCAACAATCCGGGTGGATTTGACTATGAGCGTTACATGGCCTACCAAAAAATCTGGGCGCGAAGCTACGTCAAGTCACACCAACTAAGCATCCAACCCAAAAGCATAAGATCTGAACCCCGGCTCGGTTTGAATGCGCGAAGGACGCAGGTGTCAGACTGGATTGACCGCCAAATAATTATGCCAAGCGACAAGGGTAGGGATATCAAGGCCATCTCAAAAGCCCTATTAGTTGGAGACCGATCCGCAATATCAACTGAATTGCGTGAGCGCTTCAATCGGTCCGGAGTCGGACACCTCTTAGCCATTTCGGGATTGCACGTTGGCATTGTCGCTACGACTACTTATATGCTTTTTCACTTTCTGGCTTCATGGATTCCGTTTTTACTTAAGGTGGGTTGGACGCGCAAAGCCGCCGCCATACTAAGCTTTATACCGGTGCTGGCCTATGGCTTTTTAGCCGGTATGTCGCCCTCGACTCAAAGGGCCGTGACAATGGTCGGCGTTTTCCTCCTAACCCTTCTGTTGGATCGTGATCAGGATTTGACCAATACAATCTGCATAGCCGCTGCGCTTATACTCATCATCCATCCCCCGGCATTGTTTTCAATATCCTTTCAACTTTCTTTTGTAGCTGTGCTCGCGATTGTTTGGGGCATGGCCTTAATGCAGTCCATACAAAAAGATTGGCGTGAGAGGCATCGGGTATTCTACAAGCTCATAATGTTTATTATGGTAAGTGGGTTTGCAATTTTAGGAACTGCCCCACTGGTAATGGTTTATTTCAACCAGATTTCACTTATCGGTATTGTGGTAAATGTGATTGCGATTCCCTTGGTTGGATTTATGGCCGTTCCACTAGGTTTATTGGGTATTTTATTTCATTTTGCACTTCCGCCTTTAGCCAACCTAGTTCTCCTGGGGTGTCACTGGATCCTGGGACAGGCGATTGTCATCATCAGGTTCTTTGCAGATATGCCCTGGGCCGCACTGGAAACGATCATGCCCAGTTTGTTTGAAATTGGCCTATACTATTTGACAATGTCGGCCGGGTACATCTGGATTTATAAATATAAGGTCCGAAAAAATAAAAGGCCAGAGTTCGAAAAACCGAGGTTCGCGTGGATCAATATCATGCTCTGCCTAATTATCGCCGGCTGGCTTTTGGATGGTGGTTACTGGCTGTATCAACGGTTTGGGAATCGCAACCTACGCATAACTGTTTTTGATGTGGGGCAGGGAACCGCCACTCTGGTCGAACTGCCCAGAGGAGCGACCATGCTTATCGACGGGGGCGGTTTTTCGGGCACAGCCTCCTTTGACACCGGCAGAAACATCATTGCACCCTATTTGCTCAGAAGAAAAATTCTTACCATCGATACGATGCTTTTATCCCATCCAAACAGCGATCATCTAAATGGTTTGATATATATCGCCAAGCAATTTAAGGTGAAAAAAGTAATTACCAACAATCAGCCAGCCGATACGATCGGATATCGATTGTTTATGCGTACCTTAAAGGAACAGGGCATCGACACCCCATCTTTCCGGACCTTGAATAGAGATATGGAGTTTACAGGCGGTCAGATGGAGATTCTTTATCCGGCCAGGGATTTTCTAGATCAAGACCAGATCCGGCTTAAGCAAAGCAAGAATAATAATTCCATAGTGGTTAAAGTGACCTGCGGGCGGCATGCATTTTTGTTTCCGGGTGATATAATGGCAAGGGGGGAAAAGATGCTTACAACGGCCGCCAAATACGAATTGAAAAGCACAGTTCTTATCGCACCGCATCATGGCAGCGATTCTTCCAGCACGCCCCAGTTCTTGAACAATGTCGATCCGGCTTTTGTGGTTGTATCTTGCGGTTGGCAGAATCGATTTGGTTTGCCCAGCGCTGCGGTCTTGAATCGATACTCGGATAGAGGCTGCCAAGTTTTGCGAACCGATAAGGATGGGGCGGTTCAGATTTGGACCGATGGGGAGAGATTGAGAATAGAGTCAACGCGGCCGCGAGAACTGAAGTCAACTATTTGATCGAATAGCCTCAAATGTTAAGATCGCGTAAATTGCTTCAAGACAATATTTATACTACAACCTATCTCAAAATAAAGATTTGATCCCCTGGCATGGGACTGGACAGATAGAAATCAGAGTATCCACGTGAAATCGGGGCACAAGGTGATGCTTTAGCGCTGTCCAGAAAATATTTTACGAGCTCCTGATTTCGCTGGAGCGACACTTCCCGTTCAAATTTACTGGGATGATAAGGTTGCGGAGGACAACAGATGGCAGACACGTTTGAACAGATAGATGAGTTGCTGCATCCCCGATCGGTTGCCATTGTGGGCTTGCCCAGGGGGCTCAAAACCGGCAAGCTGTTTTTAATGGCGCTCCAGGATCAGAAATTCCCCGGGCCCATCTACCCGGTCAATCCCAAAACGGTCGAAATCGACGGCCTCAAATCATATCCCAGTGTCTCGGCTATCCCGGGTCCCGTAGACCTGGCCATCGTGCTGGTTCCCAGTCAGTATTCTTTGCCGGTAATTCAGGATTGTATCAAAAAAGGTGTCAAAGGTGCCGTCTTGTTTACCGCCGGGTACAGTGAAACACATACCCAAGCGGGCATCGATCTTGAGCGTGATCTGGTTTCCCTGGCCCGTTCAGGCAATATGCGTCTGGTGGGTCCCAATGGCATGGGCTTCTACGTTCCCAAATCCGGGTTGTCTTTTTTCCCGGAGCTTTCTCGAAGATCCGGACCCGTGGGCATGATATCTCACAGTGGCTCGCTAACCAACATATTGGGGCGCATCGCCTGGGAAAAGGGGATATATTTCAGTAAGGTTATCAGCCTCGGCAATTCATGTGATCTTTCTGTGGTCGATTTTCTGGATTATTTCAGAGATGACGTGGACACTCAGGTTGTCGGTGCTTATATCGAAGGCATTAAGGATGGTCCCGTATTTTTGAAATCTCTTAAACAGACTTCGTTGAAGAAACCGGTAATCCTCTGGAAGGTGGGGCTGACACCCGAAGGCTCCCAGGCCGCCGTCTCCCATACGGGCGCTTTAACCGGCAAACGTGAGATTTGGCAAGCAGTGATCCAGCAAAGTGGCGCCGTGGCGGTTACCGGTTTTGAAGCCTATTTAGACGCCTTGATGGCATTTTCATTGCTGCCGGATGATGTCGGCGGGCGCATGGGGATCCTGTCGGGACCCGGCGGTCTGGCTGTTTCGGCCTCGGAGGCCTGCGGACGCGCAGGCCTCCAGTTGGCCAATTTGTCGCCCGAGACACAAGCGGCATTGAAAGAAATCATACCACCCACAGGTACCAGTGCCAAAAACCCGGTGGATGTGGGGCTGATGGCTTCACTCGATATGAGCATCTATATTGATGCCGCCCGAGCGCTTGCGGCAGATTCGAACGTCGATGCTGTCGTGGTCATTGGCGCCGGCATGTCTCCGGAAATCAATCAGACTTATACCTCCGGTCTCATAGATGTGCAGCATACTTGCGGCAAACCGGTCCTCGTGGTAAAGATCCCTGGTTTTGATAAAGACTTGGCAACCCGGTTCTGCGAGGCGGGAATTCCATTTTTTGATTCGGCTGAACGGGCCTTGCGGACATATGCGGCGGTAAAAAAATACCAGGATTGGCGGCGCCGGTATGTAGAAAATTAAAATCGCCTGCTTAGAAAACATCGAACACTCAACATCGAACATCGAAGCAGAGCGGGGTGAAGGTGACAAGGGGTGTAGGGTTTGAGGAAGGTGGGATTGTCTGTAGCGAGTTGCAGTCTCCTGGCATCCCGGCCTTCGGTTGTCATCCCCATAAAATTTTGTCCCCTCGAAGGAGGGGATCGGGGAGCCAGGAATAGCTTTTAGCATAAAGCTGATAGCTTTGTCTGGATTCCCTTTTCCAAGGGAATGACGGCTGGGGTAAATGTCCAAAGGATCAAATGGGTGTCGGGATACGAATTGCAATTTACGGGTCGCGGGTTGTGCATTAAGCGTTTATCATTCCCGTTGTCCCCTTGAAAAAAGGGATCCAGTATATACCGTGGGCCTTAATAGGTTTTATCATCCTCGAGAAATCGGGGATCCAGGAATAGCCTTTAGCATATTGCCGATGGCTTTGCCGGGATTTCCTCTTCCGAGCCAATAGTTCAATCTTAAGATTAATTGGAAAGGGCAGCAGATATGTTTCTATACTGGCGCATACAGCAGGATTTAAGTTATCTGGGTGAATATATCCAATTCCATGATCCGGCTTTGATTCGAAGTATGCAAACATGGATTCGTAAAAACTACACTGGGTTGGCATTTGCTTCAGGCTATTTTGACAGTGAGGATATGCGGGGTATAAGAAATTAATTCAATATGTTAACCTCAGGTCAAATTTCGGTTGACAGAACAATGTGGTATATATTAAGATGTTGGGCATGAATTGGGGAGCTCGCAAAAAAATTGATGGCGCATACAAAATTTTGCGTATGTTTATCTCGGTGCTGCTGTGCGTCAGCCTGTTTGCAACCGGATTGATGGCGGCACCCGACTGTGGTGCGCGCTGTTGCTGCTCTGTCACGTCCCAGACGCAGGCCCAGCACGGCATGTCCATGAAGATCCAATCGCAACTGGGCTGCTGCGGCGGAAGCGCACCGATGCCCTGCGACATCGAGAGCGCACAGCCCCATGAATTGCCGGACGCCCTGTCGGCAAGTAGCTCTAGGTTAAATATACCAATATTGGGTTCACTGTCGGCTCAGATTTCAGTTGAGCCGGCGGCAAGTGTCAGCTCAATCACCAATTTCTCAGAAACAATCAATCACCATTTCCGCTCACCACCGATTTACCTGGCAAACCTCGCCATCCTAGCCTAAAAACTGTTTCAAACCTTCATCTGACACCCAATAACGGCGTTACAGTCTGCCTTAAAGTGCTCACATACGCTCATGTATGCTGCGCCTTTTAGCCAGCCCGTGCCTTGTTCTTGGGCGTGATCTGAAGGTTTGAAACAGTTCTTCACTACATTGCGTCAGACGAAAACAATTTCGTAAATAGTTCAAAGTCAATGGCAATTGACACAGCACAGCTTGTCATGTCGAAGCCAATAAGTTGAGGCTGCAAGTTGATGCATTTATCAAAAGTCAGATATGGGATGGCAAAGTAAAATATTCAAGCTCAAGTGCGTCATGCGCAAGGCAGCTGGTCCCGTCGTAGCTCAAAGAGCGAAGACGGAAATTTGGACATTTTACGAAGCCTTCATAATAAAAGGAGTTTTTTAATGTCGAAAAGAAAAGATAAGCAAAATATGGATAAAAATGAGTCTAAAAAAGCCATGGTTCTGGGTAAAAATAAATCGAATCGTTTGCCCGTAATCGGCCTGTCCATCGGGGTTGTAATCGTTGCGGTTGCGGTGGCATATTTTGTGTTGGGCCAAATTCCAAATAAGGCAACAGCCACCGCCAAAGGACCCAGGATTGTGAATGGTACCGCCGTCGTATTCCCTGTGGCGATATTTTCTGACGGAGTGGCCCGTCATTATGAATATGTTGATGGCGACCGGACCATCCGGTATTTTATTTTAAAAAGCTCGGACGGTGTTTTGAGAGCTGCCTTTGATGCCTGTGATGTTTGCTGGCCGGCCGGCAAGGGTTACTATCAAGAGGGTGATAAAATGGTATGCCGGAATTGTGGCCGCAAGTTTGCATCGGTCCTGGTTAATGAGGTTAAAGGCGGCTGCAATCCGGCGCCATTGACACGCCAGTTGGATCAGGACCAACTCGTCATTCAAGTTAAAGATATCCAGGACGGTGGCAGGTATTTCGATTTCAAGGGCAAGGTGTCATCATGAACCTGAGCGCAATTTCCATAAAAAATCTGATGCGGCGCAAAGCCAAAGCTGCCTTTGTGCTGGCCGGTTTGGTTGTGGGCGTGTCTACTGTGGTCGGCATCATGAGCTATTTGGATGCCATGACCATGGATATCAACCACAAGCTGGAAAAATTTGGTGCCAACATCCTGGTTGTTCCCAAGACGGAGACGTTATCGCTTTCGTATGGCGGTATGTCCCTGGGGGGCGTATCTTTCGAGATGCAGGAAATCAACCAGTCAGAACTGAGTCGGGTGTCAACGATAAAGAACTCCGCTAATATTGCCGCCCTGGGGCCGCTGGTTCTGGGTGTAGCAACGGTACGCGACCATAACGTCCTCGTGGCGGGTGTCGATTTCCAGGCCGCCAAAATTTTAAAGCCCTGGTGGCGGTTAACCGGTGCACTTCCCCAAAACGACGGTGTGATCCTGGGCACCGAGGCGGCTCGGGTCCTCAATTTGGATGTTGGGGCGCATCTCGAGCTGAACGAAAAAGACCTGGTTGTCTCCGGCATTTTGGCGCCCACCGGATCTCAGGATGATCAGCTTATTATTACACGACTATCCACAGCCCAGGACATATTCAGTAAACAAGGCCGCATTTCAATGGTGGAAGTAGCCGCGCTTTGCAAAGACTGCCCCATTGAAGACATGGTTAGCCAGATTTCGGCTGCATTGCCCAATGCCAGGGTGATGGCGATTCAGCAGGTGGTCAAAAGCCGCATGGAGGCGTTGGCGCAGCTCAAAAAATTTTCCTACGGAATATCCGCTATTATTCTGTTGATTGGCAGCCTGGTGGTTCTGGTGACGATGATGGGCAGTGTCCGCGAGCGAACCAAAGAGATCGGTATCTTTCGGGCCATCGGGTACCGCAAAGGTCATATCATGCGGATCGTGTTCACCGAAGCCGCGATCGTGTCAGGTCTGGCAGGCGTCATCGGTTACTGGCTGGGCTTTGGCGCCATCAAGATTGGCCTGATCTTTTTCAGCGAAGGCCATCCGGCCATGGTGCCGATTGACATTGTGCTGGCGTTCGGTGCCGTTTTTACAGCTCTGGTCGTAGGCCTGCTGGCGAGTGCCTATCCTGCTGTCATGGCCGCGCGCCTGGATCCGAATGATGCCTTGCGTACTTTATAACCGTAAGTCGTATATAACTTTTTGAGAGTATTTTTACTATGAAGTTCCCGGATTCATATAGGCTGTTAGGCTGAAGGTGTTTAGACTGATAGGCTACTTACTGAGAGCGGCCTAACAGTCTTCAGCCTAAACACCTAATATCATAAATTATAAAGAAATATTTATTACGGAGATATAATAGATGGGCTATATAGAAATAGAAAACATTACCAAAAAATTCGGCAGCGGCGATACGGCCGTGTCTGCCCTTGCGAACATCAGTTTTGAAATAGATGCGGGCGAGTTTGTGGCGATTATGGGCGAGTCCGGAGCGGGGAAATCAACCTTGCTGGGAATATTGGGAGCCATGAGCGCACCCACATCCGGACGGCTAAATGTGGATGATATCGATATATATAGCCTCCGCCCGGAGCAGCAAACCGATTTTCGCCGAGAGTTTTTGGGATTTATATTCCAGAGCTTTCATTTGGTCCCTTATTTAACCGTTATCGAAAATGCGATGCTCCCTCTGGCGGTAAAGAATATCAAGCGAACAGAGAAGCTGGAGATGGCTAGATCCGCACTGGCGGAGGTTGGCTTGGCAGACAAAGCCAATCGTCTGCCCAACCAGATTTCCGGTGGAGAATCGGAACGGGTGGCGATTGCCCGTGCGATTGTGAACGAGCCTCCGGTTCTGCTGGCTGATGAACCAACGGGTAACCTGGATAGCCAGACATCTCAAGAAATCATGTTGTTGCTGGATCGATTGAATCGCAACGGCATGACAATTATAATGGTCACCCATAGCCGGCTCTGCGCCAATTATGCTCATCGCCTGATCAAAATATCGGATGGCCACATTACGGATGACCAGCCAACCGGCCATGAGATACAAAATTTAGTAGCCCTGGAAACCGGCCATGAATATGCCATGCACACGTCATGAACATTGATCTGACAAAAAAAATCATAATGGCATTATTTTTGGTGATATGCGCCGGATTCGTTATGGTGGCGATTTGGCCCGAAACCATGGAGACCCTTTTGCCTGGAAAATCGGATTCGGGAAGTCCTCTCGACCTGGGTGGGATTTTTCAAGGATCCGGACTTGTCGAATCAGATGACTGGGCAAATGTGCGTCTTCCCGATATAAACGGCGACATCAAGGCACTCTCCGACTACAGGGGTAAGGTTGTATTTCTCAATTTTTGGGCCACCTGGTGCCGAAGTTGTGTCTCTGAGATGGCCGACATGCAGACGCTGCATCAGAAACTGGAAGGTAAACCGTTTGCCATGGTGGCCATCAACATCAAGGAACCTCCATCCCAGGTAATGAATTTTCTTAGGATTCAAAACCTGACATTCACGACCCTACTGGACCCGGATGGCGAAACTCTGGGCCTTTTCGGTGTGCGTGCTCTTCCCACCACCCTAATCCTGGACAAATCCGGCCAGCTGATTGAAACAATAATCGGACCCCGCAACTGGTCCAGCCGAACCTCGCTTGCCAAGTTTAAACATCTCATTAATCAAGGTCTTAACGAATCTTGACAACATTGGCATGCCTGTCATAGAACTATTCTGTTTTAAAACCTGAATCTTGCATGAAATTTGATGAATTTTTCCCAAAACCTTTTATTGGTAATGATTTAGGTCTTTTTACAACTTGTGATTAATAAATACATTGGATTTTGCGGATAATAGTCCTTTTTTACTCATCAAATTTCATACAAGACCCAGTTAAAAAATCGAAATCGAAAGTGTTCCCGAAACCGAATTAAAAGCAACACAGGAGGCGTGCCCATGAAAATCGAACTCAGCAAAACCACCGTTGAATTTACACCCGAAGCCGATCATGAAAAAACCATGCTGGAGGGATTGTGGCGTATGCTGGTGGATTGTGCCCGCTTTAATCAGAAATTGGTGCCGGTGGGTGAGTATGTGCCGGCGAAAAGCAACACAGCCACCTTTGCAGTAGAGGGTGAAAAGGGTGAAGATGAATATCCCGCCGTTTATGTGGATAAGGACACCACCTGTTACTGCGAGACCTGCAATAAGTATGTGAATTTGAAGGCGGGGGAGCGGATTCCGCCTTGTTGCGGGAAGCTTATGGAAATCCTCGACTAATGCCCATCCATAAATGACCTTTTTGCGTCCTACCGGCGTTGGGCAAAAAATTTAATTCATCAAAATAGTTCACTATTCCTCTGGATTAAATTTTCTGCCCACCTTGGTATAACGCAAAAATTCCTATTTCTGGATGGACATTAGACAATGAATTAATAAAAAAAAGAAAGAACGCGGCTTATGCGATTAATATCCTGGAATGTAAACGGTATTCGTGCGGCGGTAAAAAAAGGCTTTGGGGCTACTTTGGCATCCATGCAACCGGATGTCCTGTGTTTACAGGAAACCAAAGCCCAGGACGATCAGGTCAGGGAAGCCCTGAAGAACATCGACGGCTATTATGTCTACTCCAACTCAGCCGTAAAAAAGGGTTATGCCGGTACAGCCATTCTCACCCGAAAAGAGCCCGCGACTGTGCAGCTGGACATGGGTATCGAAGCGCATGACCAGGAAGGCCGGGTGATCGCGGTCGATTTCACGGATTTTTATTTAATTACCGTGTACACGCCCAATTCCGGGAGTGAGCTGAAGCGTCTTTCCTATCGCCGGGAATGGGATGCGGATTTTCTAAATTATCTCAAAAAGCTGGAAAATAAAAAGCCGGTAATTGCCTGCGGCGATTTCAACGTAGCTCACAGGCCCATCGATCTGGCCCGGCCCGATCCCAACTACAATAAAACCGCCGGTTACACCCAGATAGAGATTGACGGGATGGATAATCTACATGCGGCCGAATTTGTGGACACCTGGCGCTATCAGCATCCCGAGGAAGTGAAGTATAGCTGGTGGAGTTATCGGGCTCAAGCCCGTAAAAAGAATGTTGGCTGGCGCATCGACTACTTCCTGGTTTCAAGCAGCCTCACCGATCGGATCGGACAAACGGATATATTGAACCAGATCGAGGGATCGGATCATTGCCCGGTAGTGCTCGATTTAAAATAAACCTCAGCCCGGTTTATTATACCTTCCATGCACGCTGAACCGCAACCTCAGACATGGGGTAGTGCTTGGTATTCAATGTATAGATTTTTCCACCTGTTTGTATTGCGGTTGCGGCAAGGATGGCATCGTTAATATCTGTTCCCCTTTTAGGATTCCATTTTCGATAAAATCCGCCGGCTCGGTCTATAATTTCTTGATCTATCGGTGCTGTTTGAAACTGAGCCAAGAATAAAAGCGTAGCCATTTCTTCGGTTGGCCTCATAAAAAACACGACCTCGGCCCGCTGCATGGCACCGATCCAAAGATCAAACTTCTCTTTATTCCGAAGCCTTCTAAGTAGATTAAGTGCTTTACGTTCCCCGCGTAAATGCCAGATGAGTACATCCGAATCAATGTATGCTTTCATCGTTTGTATCTTTCCTGGGATTTACGCACAGTTGCCTTGATTTTTTTTACGGTTTCATCTGCTGTTTCGTCTCGTTGCCAGCTTCCGAAGGTATGTGCGAAAACATCTAATCCGCTTTCGGCCTCAATTTTTTCAAGATAACATTGGATGGCATTTTCAATGACTGATTTTTTCGAAGTTCCAAGCTTTTTTGCCAGCATACCGATATTTCGAATTACAGAATCATCCACGCGGGTTGACATAATTTTATCCATGATCACCTCTCTCTCATACGTAAGAAGT
The DNA here is from genome assembly GCA_964452555.1 of uncultured Desulfobacterales bacterium. GTDB lineage: Bacteria > Desulfobacterota > Desulfobacteria > Desulfobacterales > B30-G6 > B30-G6. Next base: position 66,711 of record CAYVMI010000012.1, on the reverse strand, counting down.
ATAACGTAAGAAACATGAACAGTCAAGACCCGCGAATAAAACCGAATCCCAACGGAAGTATGCAAAGTCAGGTTTTTCGTAAGGGCAGGGAGGCGGATAGAAAGGAGGAAGAATTATAAAACGGCTTTCTTTGATTGCCGAATTTCTACATGAATATAGATGTTGAGGTAGTGATAAGCGGCTATAATAACAGGGTGCTACCTTTCGGTTATGTCTTTGAAGGGCTCCTCACAGGTATTCGTTTCTGAACATCCATCACAACTGCACCCGCAGGTATTGGTTTCGGTCGCCTTCAAGCTGCGATAGAACCGACGAATAAGGTATGCCGCAGCGGCAGCAACAATAATTCCTACGATAAAGGTCTGCATTCAGAGTCTCCTTATTTCTATAATCCCAGCATATTCCCCACCTGAAACACCAGGACGGACAAGCCAAATGCCAAAAGCGTATTGAAGACCATGGAGAAAGCTCCCCATTTCCAGGAACCTGATTCACGCGAGATGCAAACTACAGAAACAAAACAGGGTGCATAGAAGATTGTGAAGACAATTAAACTGAAGGCGGTCAACGGGCTCCAAGCAGGCGACGTCGATAGTATGTCGCTGAGTGAATTGGAGTCTTCAACATCTACTTCACCCAGGGAATATGCGGTACCCAAGGTGGAAACCACCACTTCTTTGGCTGCGAAGCCACCAATAAGAGCGATATTGGTACGCCAGTCAAAGCCGGCCAGTGAACTCAATCCTTCCAAGGCCCTGCCGACACGCCCAGCCACGGAGTGGCGTAAGGCGGCTTCAGCTTCTATACTGTCAACTTCGATAAGCTTGCTTTGCAAGGCAAGCGCAGCATCGGACAATGGGGCCGCTTCCCCGACTGCATCCAGCTCAGCCAACACTGCTGACCCCGCGGATTTTACAAGGATATCACGTTGCGTTTCGAACTGGGCAACCTGTGAATCCGGCAGAGACGGAAAGGTCATCAGAGCCCATAGCAATATTGAAATTCCTAATATTACAGTTCCAGCTTTTTTGATGTACTGCCAGGTGCGCTCCCAGGTATGGATTAACAGCCCTTTGATGGTGGGCATGCGATAAGGCGGCAGCTCCATGACAAATGGTGTTGATTCACCTTTTATAACAGACGAGCGTAATGCCCTGGCCACAATCAGCGCACCCAGCCAGGCGATGGCTGTAATGATCAACATGACCATGGCCTCGTTTTCAGCAAAAAAGGCCGCCACGAGCAATGCAAAAATCGGGAGTTTGGCACCGCAGTTCATGAAAGGCGCGGTCAATAGGGTAGCCAGGCGTTCACGCGGGGATTTGAGGGTCCGAGCGGCCATGATACCGGGTACGGCACAGCCACCGGCGATACCACCCGAAATGATAAAGGGCATGACCGAGCTGCCATGCAGACCGAAAAACCGGAATACCCTGTCCAGCATAAAGGCCACGCGTGCCAGGTACCCGGAGTCTTCTAAAAAGGCGATGCCGAAAAACATGAACATGATGAGGGGCACAAATCCCAGCACACCGCCGACACCATCAATGATGCCCGAGATAATCAAAGATTTAAGAAGGCCAGCGGGAATATATGTTTCGGCAAAACCACCAATCCAACCAAAAAACATTTCCAGCCAGCCTACCGGTAACTCACTGTAGGTAAAGGTAAAATGGTAGAGCCCCATGATAACCGCAATCATGAATAAGGGACCCACAAAGCGGTTGATCAGGACTTTGTCGATTTTGTCGGACATGAACAACCGATCCTGGTCCTGTTTGAGGGAGATGACTCCTTGACGCATAATCGAGGCGATGTAGCCGTAGCGGTGATCGGCAATTTCGGCCTCCGGATAGGTGTCCAGAGTTTGTTTGAGATGGGCGGCAAGGTCTGCAACCATGGCTTCGAGGCTGTCGGCCACAACTCTGTTCTGTTTGCGCCCCAGAGATTGAATTTGTTCGTCATTTTCGAGGTACTTTAGTGCGATCCAACGGCTGTCATAGCAATCGGTCAGAAATTGCTGCTGTTTAATTTCCTCATCCATGGCGTCCAATGCCTGATCCACATCACGACCATAGGAGATAGACAGAGGTGAAATTTCCAGATCCTGTTTGGCAATCTCCGCGCTAGTTGCCATCAAGTCTGCCTTGCCATGGCCACTACGCGCAATGGTTGGGATTACGGGGATCCCCAGCAGCCTGGACAGCTTGTCGGCATCTACCCGGATACCCCTTTTTTCAGCCACGTCGATCATATTTAGAGCCAGGACCACCGGCAGCCCCATTTCCATAAATTGCAGACAAAGATAAAGGTTGCGCTCCAAATTGGACGCATCCACGATGTCAACAACCACCGCCGGTTTTTCGTTCACCAGGAAATCACGAGCAACGACTTCTTCCATGGAATAGGCCGTCAAAGAATAGGTTCCGGGCAGGTCGACAATATCCATTTTTAAGCCATTCTGCTGATATTGTCCCTGTTTCTTTTCCACGGTAACGCCGGGATAGTTGCCCACATGCTGACGAGCGCCTGTCAGGGCATTGAACAAAGTGGTTTTACCCGAGTTTGGATTTCCGGCTAGCGCGATTGTTGTCTCCAATTTAGTTGTCTACCTCCACTTCGATAAAGTCTGCTTCCTTGTTTCTAAGGGTCAGGGTGAAACCTTTTACACGTAATGCGACCGGGTCTTTAAGGGGTGCACGACCCTGAATTTTAATCTCGGCTCCAGGAACCAGACCCATGTCTCGTATACGACGCCCCAATTCACCGTCAGCTTTCACCTGAACAATGGATCCATTCTGATTCTTTTTCATCTGGCGCAGGTTCACCTTCATCGTTTTTTATCTCCTTAAGGGGATTCCCTTTTTTATTTACCGAGAATGTTAGGTATACCTAGTTTGACGAGCTGTCAAGAAAAAATTTGGCACACCTAACTTTTTTGCTTTGACCCAACATTGGGTTTGTGTTACTGAACAATAATCATTGTTACTGGGAGGACAACGTGGAAAAACAGAGCGAAGCCCTGACCGAGAGTATGGAAAATTATCTGGAAGTGATCCTGGAGCTTGAAAGGGCCAATAAGGTGGCACGTGCCAAAGACATTGCCGACAAACTGCAAATTCAACGTGGCTCCGTAACCGGGGCTTTAAAGATACTCCAAAAAAAGGGTTTGATTAACTATAAACCCTATAGCTTCATTACCCTATCCGATTCCGGGAAAAAGGTGGCCCAGGAAATTACCCACCGCCATCAGATAATCGAAGAATTCCTGGTCACAGTTTTGCGAATCAATCCGGAAACCGCATCGGCTACGGCCTGCCGCATGGAACATGCCATTGATGCGGATACACTGGAGCGCCTGGTCTGCTTTATCGATTATTTGCAACTCTGCCCGCGGGTAGGCAACGACTGGCTGGCATCCTTTATCAACTATTGCTCATCCGGTGATATCGACACCAACCGATGCCGAACCTGCATCGAAGATTGTAAAGAGTCTTTGCCTTAGAAGATGATCTCCAGATTGACGCCCCGATCGACAATATCCGGTTAAGACACCGAGTGAATTCAAGTAGACATTTTAAAGTGTTAAATAATTCAATCGGAAAACATCTCTGGGTATGATCAACTCAACATCACAGCTTAGAAATCTAAGCCGCTAAGACGCATAGCTGAGTATGCCAGGGCCATGGCGCCCCAATATATAAAAAAACCCCAATAATAGCTGTAATAAGCAAGCGCTCCACGAGACGGATATACATATTCCTTCTCCATGAACCATAATACGATATTGATATAAAGCGAAATGGACCCGGCCGCGCCCCAAAGGACATAGCCCCAGGCCTGCCCAAGAATAATACCGGTGCTTCCTGAAATTAACAACGGCACAACAAGCAGCCAATCCGCCCAAGCTAATCCCAGCGCGGACCGAAAGTGAGTCCGGTCCCGCCAGTCTTCACCTTTAGCGACCAGGATGTCCTTTGCCTGCTGGCTATGCGGCTTAATGAGCATGACCAGTTGAGCAGATACGAGCGGTGCCATGGTAATTATGCCAAAAAGTATTAGGGTCCATGTAATAGCTGTTGGTTGCATCGTTTATTTCCTCGACATTATTTGTAGCAGAACAATTATATTGGTTGTCAAAATAATGTTCCGTTTAATGTAAGAATCGATTCGAGTATGTTCGGAATAACTTTCTGACAACCGGTATTTTTTTTCCGACGGCTTACAGGCGTCCAATTTACTCGGCCGTTTTATAGAATGGGGCCAGTGAATTGTAGGCCTTTAGAAAAGTACTTGTTACGGGCCCGAAGAAGGAGTCCACTGTAGCTGGTTTCAAAACGCCATCTTTGATGGCTTGCCCCATTTTCACCCCTAAATCGAATGCTTGTTCGAGCTGATCTTGGGAAAGCTTTCTGATTAAATAGATTTTGGACCAGTCTTCTTCGTTTTGTGGAAGCTTGGACAACCGGGCTCCGGCATAAATGTCTCCGACCCACTCACCATGGAAAAGTAGAGGCGCATTGCTTTTCAACCAGGGCGTTCCGTCATCACAATGCTTTCGTAATCGTTCCGGCATTCCTCCGGCACTGCTGATGGAAATGATAGCTCGCGGTTTAGCCGTTAACCTTGATTCGAGACGCGCCATCACTCCCAAAGAACTTCCAGTGGATCGCATCACCCGCCAGGCTATTCGTTCAAAGAAAACCGTCATTCGTCCGGTTACAAAACCATTGTGAACGGGAGAGGCTAAAATGATACCATCGGCATCACGAATTTTTTCCAATATGCCGTCTATATCATCGTTTAAGGCGCAAGGTCCCAGTTCTGAAGTTTTGTCTTTATAGCATTTGAGACAGTTCAGACAGTAGTCAATTTTACTGTCACAAAGCATCACCATCTCTGTCTCCGCCCCCAAGGAAGCGGCACCCTCCATTGCCTTCAGCGTTAATTTTGTTGTGGTTTTTTTAGGCCGATAGGTTGCATTGATTGCTAGAATTTTCATGAGATCGAATCTCCTTCTGAAAGCTCTTAGAATGAATCAATCTCGAGCTTGGGTAAATTCATTGTTCCCGCTCTTGTGCCCAACTCTGATAGAGCGATGCCGTCATGCTTTTTGGCAGTCAGCAAGGCAAAAAGGCGTTCGAGATTATTGATTACACGGCCGGCTATATCTTCTCCTGGTAACACCCTACCATTAATTAGATTGAATATTTCCCCATCAAGATAGCCCAACATTATATCAACAAGATCCACTAAGTCCTTCCCGTCAATCTGATCGTTTGCCAGCACCTTAAATACTTGTGTGATCCATTTTTTCATGGTCGTGACCGCATCAATAATATCTTGGGGTATTTGCTCGGGACTGAGTGGGTCGGAACTGAGCAATCGATGCAGACCGGGATTTTGGATAGGCCACTCGACCAGGTTGTGCATGAACTGCCGGAAATTAACATGCCTGGATTTAGATTCGTCCAAACCAATGGTCAAAGCATCTCCATATTGATATAGTATTTGGCGAATGGCATGCCAAAGCAGATCCTCGCGACTCTCGAAATAATTATAGACATTGGTGTGAGCGCAGCCGATACGCCGTGAAATCTCTCTTAAGTTGACCTGGGCGGAACCGCCTCGTTCTGTGACCAATTCCAGAGTCGCCTCAATATAGCGTTCAGAAGTGGGACCCGTTCTATTTTTTTTAACCATAGATTCACCATTAACAGTGTTTATTACCAAAGTTAATTAACAAAGGTAATAAATTGTGTCAATAAGTAATTGCCGATACCGGTTTAAATCTGGTAAATGTACGTCGATAAGAAATAATTTGAGAAACACATGTTATTTACTCTTCAAAATGATTTGCATGATTAAATATAAAAAGGAGGAACCATGGGCGAATGGCTTAAAACAGGTTGTGTTTTGTGTGCGCAAAATTGTGGTTTGGAAGTTCTGGTTGAAAACGGACGCATGCAAAAGGTACGTCCGGACAAAGACAATGTCCGCAGCCAGGGATATGCCTGCCGCAAAGGTTTGAATGTTATTTACCACCAGTATCCAGCCGACCGACTCACTACACCGCTCAAACGTGTAGGAGACAGTTTCGAACCCATCGCATGGGATCAAGCCATTAGCGAAATTGCCGCAAGGCTACAGGATTTAATGGGCCAATATGGACCCAGGAGCTTGGCCTACATGGGCGGCAGTGCCCAGGGCGGAAATATGGAAGCTGCTTTCGGCCTGGGAGTATTGCGGGGCCTGGGTTCCCAGTATTTTTACTCTTCGGCCGGTCAGGAGTTTAGCGGATCCTGGTGGGTTTTTGGACGCATGTTGGGAAAACAATATAATGTGGCCATTCCCGATGAACATGCTGCCGAGATGCTGGTGGGTTGGGGCTGGAACGGCATGCAGAGTCACCAGATGCCGCGTGCCCCCATTACCCTCAAAGCCTTCAGTAAAGATCCGCAAAGACAACTGGTGATCATCGATCCCCGCCGCAGTGAAACCGCTGCCATCGCCGATATTCATTTGGCCGTCCGACCGGGAACCGATGCGCTGCTAGCCAAAGCCATGATTGCCTTAATCCTGAAAGAGGGCTGGCAGAATCAGGACTATCTGGACAAGCATGTGCTAGAATGGGATAAAATCCGACACTGGTTCGAGGGTTTTGATATTGGCGCAGCTCTTGATGTCTGCGAGCTTGACGTTGAACAGGTCCGTGAAGTCTGTCGGCTGATGACCACCCGACGCTGGTGTATTCATCCGGATCTGGGTATTTACATGGGGCGCCACAGTACCCTGAATTCTTACCTCATTTGTGTCCTGGGGGCTGTGTGCGGTATTTTTGGGGTAAGGGGCGGCAACATTATTCCGGGCATGGTCATGCCCATGGGTTTCCATGCGGACGAACGCAACCCCAAGGTCTGGCGTACGGTTACCACCGATATGCCGCCGGTTGCGGCCGGATCGTTTCCCCCGGCGGTCATGCCGGAAGAAATCATAAGCGACCATCCCGAAAGACTGCGGGCTGTACTGGTGAGCGCTTGTAATCCATTAAGGGCCTATCCGGACACCCAGGCGTATGAAGCGGCTTTCTCAAAACTGGATCTTCTGGTAGTCAATGACATTGTTATGAGCGAGACTGCGCGTCTGGCCCATTATGTGTTACCCTGCCGAACCTTTTATGAATCCTGGGATGGAACTTTCTTTCCCTGGACCTATCCGGAAGTCTATTTTCAATTGCGGCGACCGGTGGTGGCTCCACCAGAGAATGGCTTGGAAGCATCCCAGATATTTACCCGACTGGCAGATGCACTCGGTTTGATCCCCGAGATTCCGGACTCACTGCAGGAAGCTGCCGAAGGCGATCGACTGTCCTTCGGGCTTAAGTTGATGGAATTTGGCTCCCAAGTTCCGGACGCTATGGCAAGCATGCCCTTTGTACTGGCCAAGACCCTGGGGCGGGTGTGGGATAGTGCCGCCAAGGCCGGTTTGTGGGGGTTGCTCATGACCGCTCCCAAAACTTTTCAAGAAAACGCGGCCCGGGCCGGCTTTGAACCAGGTTTGGACCAGGGGGATCGCGTCTTCCAGGCTCTGCTGGATAATCCTCACGGGATATGGGTTGGCAGGGCAGACGCCGATAATCCCATGGACGCTATCAAGACCGAGTCCGGAAAAGTGGAAGTATTGATACCCGAATTGGAAAAGGGTGTTCTGGACCTGACGCCAGAAATTGAGGCCAGGGATCTCGAGATGCCTGATGACTTCCCGCTGGTTCTAAACGCCGGCTGGCACATGAAATACAACATCAATACCCTCATGCGTAATCCGGAATGGAACCAGGGCAAACGTGCCTGTACCATTGCCATCAGCCCGGTTGATGCCGAAAACTTAAGTTTAGCGGACGGTCAGAATGTGCGCATCACCACCGCGGCCGGCAGTACGATGGGTGAACTCGAGGTGAGCGATAAGGTGCGCAAAGGCATGGTTTTAATCCCGCATGGATTCGGATTGATTTATGAGGATCAGGTTTATGGCATCAATGCCAATTTTCTAACCAAGAATACCCACCGCGATCCCCTGGGGACGCCGTTGCATCGGTTTATTCCTTGCCGAATCGAATCGGCACACTAGGCAATCAGCATTCAGTAATAAGGTGTAAGCAGCTAATGGCTAAAGGCTGAATGCTGATTGTTTTGAAAACTATTCTTGACAGATTAGCTTGCATGCTTACGTTTGTATGTACAAGCAACAAAGGATGTCCAGTGACTGAAAACAAAGCAATTTTACACAACTGTCTTTACTTTACGGCCAACTCACTCTCGCGGGTCATCACCCGCATGGCCGACGAAAGCTTCCGCACAACCGGTCTGTCGCCCGCACATGCGTTTCTGATGATGTTGGTTACAGACCATCCGGGAATCGGCCAGAAAGAGCTGTGCAAACAGCTCCACCTGGCACCTTCTACCGTCACCCGGTTCATCGACGCTCTGGCCCACAAAGGATATCTGACACGCCAGAGCGAGGGCAAGGCCACACGCGTATTTCCCACGAAAGAAGGCGAACAGCTTCGGCAACCCATCGACGCGGCCTGGAAGGATCTGCATCGACGCTACGCCAACGTGCTGGGGCTTCAAGCCGGTGATGCCTTGACGGCGATGATCGATGAGGCTGCGGAGAAATTAAGTGACGGATCTTTGTGAGACTTAGGAGGTAAAATATTCGGCTCGGTTACGAAAGAATTGGAAAATAACTGGGTCTGAGGATCCGCAGAGGACCAGACTGCTAGACTGAAGACAGTTAGGCTGTTAGCAGCTAATAGTCTGACAGTCTAAACGCCTAATAGCCTAATCCTGTTTTTGAATTTAATAAGGACCATGTAGTAATACAAGCAAACTAACAGATATTAGAATTTAAAAGTTAATAGGTACATAATCTTGATTAATAAATGGAGAATTGTCATGAACAAACAACGCAAACTGGGTCAAAATGGACCCTTGGTGAGCAGCATTGGCTATGGCGCCATGGGGTTGGAGGGCTACTATGGGGGTACTGAAGAAAAAAGCGCCTTATCTGTCATTCAGCATGCAATCGAGGTGGGGTGTTCGTTTATCGATACAGCCGATGCTTACGGCAACGGACACAATGAAGAGCTGCTAGGTCGCGCTTTATCTAAAAATCGAGATCTGGCTTTCGTGGCCACCAAGTTCGGCATCGTTTTTGACCCTGATGAAACCGGTACCGAAGTGCCCACGGGCTGGGGATTCTCACTCAATATCAATGGGAAACCGGCCTATGTAAAGAAAGCAGTGGACCAGAGCCTTCAGCGTCTCAACATGTCTTATATCGATCTGCTGTATGCCCACTATCCGGATCCGGCGGTACCCATGGCGGAAACCGTGGGAGCCATGTCCGAGGCGGTTCAGGCAGGTAAGGTTCGGCATCTGGGCCTCAGCAATGTAACCGCGGAGCAGGTGCGCGAAGCCCATGCCGTTCATCCCATTGCCGCCGTCCAATTCGAGTATTCCTTGTGGCGGCGTGAAGCAGAGACCGAATTATTACCGACCCTCAGGGAGTTGGGAATTGCCCTGGTTCCCTGGTCACCTCTGGGAAGTGGATTTCTAACCGGTACTTTAGACAGCCTGCAGAGCGATGATTTCCGTAATAATAACCCCCGCTACCAGGGTGAGAATCTGGCAACCAATCAAGACCGGTTTGCCCCGCTCCTATCCTTAGCCGAAGAACTTGGAATCACAGCAGCGCAACTTTCATTAGCATGGCTGTTGCATCAGGGTGAAGATATCATTCCCATCCCGGGAACACGCAAACCCGAGCGGGTAAGCGAAAATGCACAGGCAGCGGAGGTGTTATTGGATGAGGCGACCGTGGAAAAGATTGCTAATATAGCTGCGCCGGGATTGGCCCAAGGGCAAACACTGGTTTAGTCTGGTTATAATAACGAGTGAACATGGATCACCTTATTTAAAGATCGTTTATTATGGAGCGGCTTCAAAGAAAATGAACGTCCAACATCGAACATTCAACGTCCAACGTCGAATTTGGAAGCGTTTCGTTTCAATCAACATAGCAAATTAGAAAGAATTCAATTTTCGATGTTCAGTGTTCAATGTTGGATGTTCGATGTTGGTAAATCATCACATCCAAATTCTGTAATTCCGTGAGATAATGACTTGGAGAGTACGATCCCGATCCCGATAGTGATAGCGATTTCGACACAATCCAGGAAATGATGAGATAATTAATTTTTACGAAACTTTAAAAACATGAGGAATTTTAAAACATGAAAGCGATTGGTGCTGTCAATGCACTCTATCCCACGCCTACTACGCTGGTGGGTTCAACCGTGAACGGCAAACCGAATTTTCTGACCATTGCCCACATCGGCATTTTAAATCACGGGACACCGCAATATTTATCTGTCGGTCTTGGCAAAAGGCACTATTCCAATGCCGGCATTATGGAAAATAAAGCCTTCAGCATCTGTCTGCCGTCAGAAGACCTGATGGTCAAAACCGATTACTGCGGCCTGATGACCGGCCAAAAAACCGACAAGGCTGCTTTATTTGATATTTTTTATGGGGAGCTGAAAACAGCGCCCATGATCAGTGAATGCATGGTCAACATGGAACTGAAACTCCACGATGTACTGGATTATGACACCCACGATATTTTTGTGGGTGAGCTTGTCCAGACCTATGCCGATAATGCCGTGATGAAAGACGGCAAAATCGATATTGCCAAACTGCGGCCCTTGCTTTTCGATATGTCCAGCATACAATATTTTTCATTGGGCCAGCCGGTGGGCAAGTGCTGGAATGTGGGGAAGGCGTTGAAGCAGCAATGAGCTATAAGGTACAAGCATTAAGCTGCTGAGCGCTGATGACGTAAAATATTAAGTAGGGTTGGAGGGGGTTGGGTTTGGAGGGTTCAAGGGTGGCTTAGTGCTATCCGCTAATAGCTAACACATGAGCTCAGTTTTCCAAAAGGCAAGGAGGTTAATGTTCGCTATTGGCGGTCAACCTCACTTGAACCCCCGAATCCTCGGACCCTTGAACCCTATGATTAGTACTTTATTAAAAATTCCAAATATCTAATTTGGAGATTATGAGGATAAATATTATGAAAAAAGTCGTAATAATTGGTGCAAGCGGCTTGATAGGAAACGCCGTAGCGAATCTATTGGAACCCGATCACGAAGTGGTTCGGGTGGGACACAGCAAAGGCAGCCACACTGTTGGCCTGGGCTCACTAAAATCGATTCAATCCCTGTTTAAAAAAGTTGGCACCTGTGATGCGGTAATTTGTGCGGCCGGACTGTCCCGTTTTGCAAAATTGACGGATGCTACAGAGGATGATTTTGTTTTCAGTCTCAATCATAAACTCATGGGCCAAATAAACCTTGTAAGATTTGCCCTGGATTATATAAGGCCCAACGGTTCCATCACCATCACCACCGGGCTATTGGCGCGTGAGCCTTGGCCGGGCACAACTCCCACGGCAACCGTGAATGCCGGTTTGGAGGGCTTTGTACGTGCGGCTGCATTGGATTTGGAAAATGGCGTACGCATCAATGCTGTCAGTCCGATCCTGGTAACCGAAACTGCACAGAATATGGGTCTGCCCATTGCCGGCAGCATGACCGCCCAGGAAACGGCAAAGGCATATAAGGTCAGCCTGGAGGGGGATATGACGGGGCAGGTGATGGACGTCCGTGACCACGGAAGTATCCATCCTTAACGCCCTGTGTGTGGCGGCGGGTGGCACTTTGCTCTATAATGGAACCAGAATAAATGGTAAGATTAAAATTCGAAGCACGAATGTCGAAACCCTAAACAATATCTAATGAAATAAATTCAAATGACCAAAACGAACTTTCTGGCATCAGGTTGTATCCGCCTGTTTGGAATATTTGAATATTTATATTTTGAATTTGTTTCGTATTTCGATATTCGGATTTAGGATTTGGCAACTGTGTCAAGATTATACCAATCTAAGGTAATACCTATAGTTGATCTCCTGGAACTGGGCATCTACTCATATAGAGGGACGATTTCCGATTCAACCGTCACGCCCAATTTCGCTAATGCTTTAAAATAGTATTCACGAGCCTCGGTATCAAACTGTTCCGGGACATACAGACCTTTGTCTGCAAAAACATCGACCACCATCATTTTTGCAAACACGGCGGCGCATTGTCCGGTCAAATAAGCTTCGTGGCTTAATCCTGAGCTCTCAAAGGCTTCAACTAAACCAGGTGCCGATGCATAGGCATCGATTCGTATGGGATTGCCATCCTTCAGGCCGTCCACACGTACCAGGAAAGCCCCTTCTTGTAGAATGATACCCTGGTCGATGATGGCCTTGATTTCATCCGGATATTTGGGAGCCGGGGGGCAGAGGTCGAGCACCAGGTCCATGGGCACAATGGTACTGCCCTTGACCGTAACCGGTTCAAGGGAGAGCAGGCCCATATTGAAAAGTATTTCGGAAAGCTCCACGCCGGTCCCACCGTATTTGAAATCGACATTCTGCACACCCTTAAGAACGGTGTCGGCCAGCAAGCCCATGGTGATGGGCTCATCATGTTCATGATCCACCAACCGGACGGGATGATTAATGCCTCTAAGTTCCATCATCACCGGGCGGCTGAATGGTTTATCTACAACATGGTTTCCGTTTTCGAATCGAAAAGTCTGGTAGGCCATATCGCCAAAAGCGACTTCGGGCGACCACCAAAAGGGGGTGAACCGTTCGGTCTTCAATTCTTCATAAAGGCAAATACTGATGGAATCGCAGGTGTCCAGCTTATCAACGGATTCACGGGCCATCACATTGGCCAGACCCGGGGATGAACCGCCACCAATTAAAGCCGTGAGGTTTTGGTCTTTGAATTTCGGATGCCAATCTGCAAAGAGCATCTGGTAACTTTCCACAAAGCCAATGTCTTCCATGGGACCGGCCATATCAAAGTAGGATGCTTTGACTTGCAAGGCGGCTTCCATAATCACGAGGTTGTAGGCAAGCGGCAGTCCATTGACAATGAGGTCGCAGCCCTTGGCAGCATTGATAACGGCATCCAGATTCTTGGCATCCAGTTGGACGGCTGTGGCCTTATTTAAAACCGTCTGCAGCTCCTGGGCCGCCTTGAGATCATAGTCCGCGCATATAATTTCCGATACCGCCGGATCTTCATCCAGTCTTTTGGCGATGGTGCTGCCTTGGGCACCGACGCCGATTATGATTACTCTCTTCATAATTTCACCTTTTAAAGACGATTCCGTCAAAGTCTCAACTTCTTTGTTGTGCGGCATTCCGTAATCAATCAACGTACAATTAGTACGCCTCATGACTACGAAATTTGCACGCCTTGAATTTGAACCTTTTACAAAATCGTCTGATTCTAATCATATTCCGTCAGCATCTTGGTATTTGAACCTTCTACACAACCGTCTGTTATGAACGATACTGAGTGTTTAACTTAGCCATATTGAGAGAATGCAAGCGTATTCAGTTAGATGTAATAGTAAAGTATCGGTAGTAGTTTTTGGTGTCAATAATAAACTTGACAAGATGATCGAATTACAATAATTTTTTATCATATAAACACGGAAAAGACTAGTATAAGACAAAAATTTTAAAAGAAACAGTCAACGACCACCGACTAAATCGGTGTCTTATGATGTCAACGACCATCGACTTCGTCGAGGTCTTATGGTTAGAGTTGAAAAGAATATGAATGATACTTTTGATGCCATCATCGTCGGTGGTGGTCACAATGGTTTAACCGCGGCAGGCTATCTGGGCAAGGCGGGCATTAAAACACTGGTATTGGAACGCCGTCCGGTTGTGGGCGGAGCCGTTGTAACCGAAGAGATTTGTCCGGGGTACCGGATTTCATCTGTTTCATATGTTGTCAGCCTTTTAAGGCCTGAGATCATCGAGGATTTGGAGCTTGGCAAACATGGTTTCGAGATGATCCGACTGGCCGGCACTCTGGCGGTTTGCAACGATGACTATTTATTCTTAAACGGTGATGAAGTTCATGATCGCAAAGCTATTGGGCGCTATTCCCGCAGCGATTATGATGCCATGGATCGTTTTGAAGATATGGTGCAGACCATCGGCGATGTGGTGCGGAATCAAATGCTCGAGGAGCCGCCCAAACTGGATGCCGGTTTCCAGGATTTATGGGCGGCTCTGAAAATGGGTTTGGAAGTTCGCAAGCTTTCAGCGGATATGCGTTACCGTCTCCTGCAAATGCTCACCGGTAGTGCCCATGATTTTATCGAACGCTGGTTTGAGAGTCCCATGGTCAAAAGCATGTATGCTGCGGCCTGTTTTTCCGGCAATTTTGCCAGCCTGCATCAGCCTGGATCGGCTATACCGTTTTTTCATTCCGCCATCGGTGAGATCGAGGGAGAAAAGGGTGCCTGGCGGCTTGTGAAAGGCGGTATGGGCGCCTTGACCCAGGCCATGGCTGAATTTGCCATGTCCAAGGGTGTCGAGATACGAGTTAACGCTGATGTCGAAGAAATTGTTGTTGAAAGGAGTCGCATCGTGGGAGTCCGGCTTAAATCGGGTGAAACGTTTAATAGCCGATGCGTGCTGGCCAATACGGATCCCAAGCGAACATTTTTAGGTCTGATTGGTTCAGAGCATTTAGATTCTGAATTTCTCGCGGATATTCAACAAATTCGGATGGGACATGGTTCGCTCCGGGTCAATTTGGCGCTCAACGGTCTGCCGGATATCAAGTTCTTTCAACCCGGCAGCGAAGGGGACTGGCACCGGTCAGACATGATGCTTTTCCCGGATATAGAAGGGATGGAGGCCAATTATTTTGCGGCAGCCACGGGCCGTTTGCCCGCAGATCCGCGTCTGGAAATAACCATACCTTCAACCCTTGATGACAGCCTGGCGCCAAAGGGAGATCATGTCATGAGCATCCTGGCCAAATACTATCCCTTTGAACTGGCCGATGGCTCGCGTTGGGATGATGTAAAAGATGACGTAGCTAATCAGGTGATTGCCTATATCGCCCGGGTCATGCCCAAGCTGCCTGAACTCATCGTCGGCCGTCACGTTCTGACTCCATTGGATTTGGAAACAATCTACGGGCTCACAGAGGCGGATATTTTTCACGGCCGACATGATCTGGATCAGATTTTCTCTTTGCGGCCACATCCTGAGGCCGCCCAGTATCGCACCCCCATTCAAGGTCTTTATCTATGTGGCTCCGGCGCACATCCCGGAGGCGGTGTTTCCGGCATGCCCGGCCACAATGCTGCCCGCCGGGTTATTGCTGATTTCAGGAATCGTAAATTTTAAAAAGGAATTTACTTATGGACGCCAAGGTCAAAGTCGATGCAGGGATATGCGGATTCAAAAGCATCATTACAGCCACATCGGAAGACAGTATGAATGTCGACCTCAAAGTCGTCAGCCCATGTGAAATCATCAAAGAACTAGCCAAGCAATACCAAGAAATATGCCCCATCAATGCCTATCAGGAGTTAAGTCCCCAGGTTGAAAGCGCCATTCTAAAAGTATCACGGGCTACACTTGTGCAAAAAGGTGCCTGTGAGGCCTGCGTTGTACCGGCGGCTGTGTGCAAAGCCATGTATATCGCTGCCGGTTTGGCCTTGCCCCAGGATGTCTCAATTGAAATCAAAGGGTGATTTGTTATATCAACTGGGACTTAAAGCGGCTCACCGAATTGATGTCAATATCCAATAAATCGGCAATCCGGCATTTTGCCAGAATACCTTCAGGCCCACCGGCTTCAGGGCTGACAACCCCAATACCGAGGTCCTGGCGTAAAGGATACATGACATCTTCATCCACCAGGTCGGGTACATCAACCTGAAGCTTTTCGGCCACATACTGTTTGGCATCCGTTAATTTCATCCTGCGAGACATTTGCATCCAGGCAACCAGATCTCCGGCTGTCCGCATTCCGCCCATGCCTGCAGTAACGATGTGGGTCACCGGCATGCCAAAGGGATCACCGGTACCCACCTATAAGCCGTCCGCCTTTCCAATCAAAGTCAGGGCTTTGGATGCACGGCTGACACAGTCGATCGGGGTCTCCAGCAGCATGGGAATCCCGCAAACGCCCATGCCGACATTGGGATGCACCGGGATTTCGGCCTTTGAAACCGTTTCTTTAACCATGGTTACGGCTTTGGCCAGATTCCAGGGGAATGATTTGGATGTGGTGACATTGATGGCCGGGCCGAATATATCTGCTCCGACGGATTCAGCCAGTTTAACCTGTTCGTGGGGGTAGCGTCCGGCCAGTTGCTGGTCGTCAAAAGCGATTTCTCCATGCATACCCAGAATAAACTCGCTGGCCATCCCAATGATAATGGCCATATTCGGTGCCAGTTGCTTGAGTTTGCGGGCTGCCTTGAGGGTGGCGTAGAACTCAGCATCACCGGTCGACCCGGCGGTGTCAAAGTTAAATCCCTCGCAACCCATGTCGTTGAGACCTTTACCGATATAAATCATATCATCACAGAGCTGCTCGGCAGCTTCTTCCTGGGCGGTTTGGGCTGATTTGATCTCACCTTTGGGCAGAAGATCGGCTGGATTGGGGAAAGGGCCGTCAGGTTGGAAGTATAGCCCCATGTTGGGTTGAGATCCATAAAAGAGCGGTACCGTCGTGAGCATTGAGATCGTGTGATACGATTGTAGCTCCACGTCAAGTATCGCCTTGACCGGTTTAAAACTATAATCGCTGTGCCCCAGAGAGGCCGTATCGGCGGCCAGGCCTCTTTCATAAGATAAAACGGCACTTTGGGTGCTGATCTGAACACCGTTGCCGCCGTCCGCCTCGGACGCACCAAAACTGTCGGCAATGCCGTCATCGGTTACGATCAATTCGTGACCGTGAGGGACACTAACCACTCTGCCCGGTTCCGCTATAATATCATGCAGGTGATCGATTTCAGCGGCAGACAATTCAGGAATACGGGCCAAGGCGGCTGCGTCTTGGGAACCCCGTTGCAGTTCTTCCCTGAGTTCTGCCGGTTGCATGCGAACGCGCTCTCCATCACCCATACGTGTTAAAACAGGTTCTGACATCGGTATTCCTCCTAAATGATTAAAATGGCTTTAATTATAGTCTGGGAAAAATGATCCTCTTTTGTATGGACAAAACAGCGCAGGCCAATGGTCTCACGGTATCTACTTAGGCCCGCGGCGTGCCCCAGTCATATCGATCGCGAATGATACGTCGGATAAACGTGGTCTCAAGCTTCAATATTCCAGGAATTTTTTCGATTCGGGACAGCAGTTGATGCAGCTCATCAATGGATTCAACGAATGTTTCCAGTTCGATGGTGGGGTCGCCGGTCATTTGGGCGATATAGGATAGACGATTAAGTTTTTTCAGCTCAACCACAATTTCTTCGATCTGGGGATTATTCGTATAAACACCAATATTGGCAGCTATGCCGAAACCGAGCTTGAGGGGATTGCCGGCAGCCACGATTTGGATGAACTTGCCGTCGATTAATTTCTTGAGGCGGTAGCGCACCGTGGCCTCAGAAACACCTGATTTTTTTGCTATCTCAGAACTGGGCATACGCCCGTCTTTTTGAAGTAGAGCAATAATCCGAAAATCGGTGCGGTCGAGTCGTCCCCGCATGGGCTATCCTTTCTCAATGTGTTTTTATAGGTTAGATATAATTAATTATAAAATTCGTCAAGATATAATATTTGAATTTGCGAAATCCGCAAATTATATGTTGACAATCGCAAATATTCTCTATACGGTTTTATTTAAATCATCATTCCAAGGAGAGGACTCATCATGAAAAAGGTACTGATTATCGGGGCGGGCGCCCAGGGAAATGTAATCAGCGGTGTTTTGGCAAAGGCCGAAGATGTGGCCGAGATCATGCTCGTCGATATCGATATGGAGCGGGCCAATGAGATCGCGCAGTACGTTGGATCGGATAAAATCAATACGGCAAAACTGGATGCATCGAATAAAGCCGAAGTTGTCGAACTGATGCAAAAGGGTGGCTACGATCTGGTGGTCAATGCCACCTTGATGACATTCAATCGTCAAATCATCGAAGCCGCCCTGGAAACCAATACCCACTATCTGGATATGGCTTCCAATGATTTTTTTACCGAGAAGAATGGCGAAGAATTCTTGGTGGAGCAGTTTGAATACGCCGAGGATTTTGAAAAAGCCGGACTGACTGCCAATATCCTGGCCGGAGGCGATGCCGGTCTGGTCAATGTGATGGCCAAAGAAGCTGCAGACGAACTCGAC
Source organism: uncultured Desulfobacterales bacterium (assembly GCA_964452555.1). Classification (GTDB taxonomy): domain Bacteria; phylum Desulfobacterota; class Desulfobacteria; order Desulfobacterales; family B30-G6; genus B30-G6. Next base: position 48,410 of record CAYVMI010000012.1, on the reverse strand, counting down.
GAGGTGGATTACATCGGGATCAAAGACTATGGCGTGGTGGAATGTGATGAGCCCGTGGCCATGTGGTCCTTCCAGACCTACCTGGAGGATTGTGCCGACGAAGCCATTTACTGGGATGACGGTCAATACAAATATGCACGGCTATTTAGCGGCGAGGAAGACTACTATTTCCCCGAACCCCTGAACCTAACCGGCAAAGTATACTATCACAATCATGAAGAGCCGGTCACGCTACCCAGGTATCTGGGAAAACCGGTCAAATACGTGGATTTCAAGATGGGTGATCCCGACAGCGCCACCTGGCAGTTTTTACTTGAAGGCCTGGAACTGATGGACGACGAGCCTCAGGATATTAACGGCTGCCAGATCAGCCCCAAAGATGTCTTTTGCCGGCAGCTGCCGGTAACCTTGACGCCCAAAAAATGTATTCAACTGCTTAAGGAAAACAGGCTTAAAAGCCAGGCTGTTCTGGCCGTGGATGTAAAGGGCAAAAAGGCCGGCAAAAATTTACATTATAAGATGTGGACCGATAGTCCCAACGTGGCCAAGGCTTGCGGCATTATACCCGGGACCAACGATGTCAGCTGGATTACATCGATCCCGGCTTCGGTCCTGTCCCTCATGATCCTGCGCGGTCAATTGAAGCGCACCGGTGTATTCCCCTGTGAAGTACTTGACCGGGAAGAACGGGAAATCTTTTTCCAGGGTATCAAGGAGTGGGAGGTGACGATTCACAAGCAGGTGACGAGCGATATCGCTTAGGCGATATCTATAGGCTGTAGGCTGAAGACTATTAGGCTGTTAGGCGCTTAACGTGGAAAAGTCTAAAAGGCTGCGGCAAAAAATCGAACATCGAACTTCCAACACTTGTCCCGCCATAGCCCTGAACTTGTCGAAGGGGCGACGGCGGATCCAACATCGAACGGAAAGCAACACAAAAAACACAAAAAACACAATAAACTCAACAAACCCAATAAACTCGACATGTCGCCTAATGTATTAGAGAGTCAAAGATAATCTAATTAGCAAATTCTCAATATGAGGAAGGAAAATCCGTGCACGCCACAAGTCAATTTCTATCCCCTGAAGAACAACAAACCATTCATAACGACAGTTTAAAAATACTTTCCGACGTTGGAGCGCTATACCACAGCGACCGGGCGCTGGACATCCTGGCTAAAAATGGGGCCGAAATCGACCGGGACAGCAGAATCGCCAAAATCCCGGAGGAAATGGTGACGCAGGCATTGCAGACTGCTCCCAAATCCTTTGTACTCGGGGCGCGGCTTCCGGAAAATGATTTTGCCCTGCCGTCAACCTACAGCGGGTATGTATTGGACAACGGCGGTATTTTCACCCGTGATTTTAAGACCGGTGAGCGGCGCAAAGCCAATCTCCAGGACCAAAAAGATTTCTTGAAAGTTTTCGATGAGATGAAGTTGTCCAGGGTTGTATGGAGCACCACCATTAACGAATTCCCACCCCATTCTGCCGTTGTTCGCAACAATTTGACTTCGTTTATGTATTCATCCCTGCATATCCAGGACGAGATGGGCGGGCCGGAAGAGGTACCATATATCATCGAGGGTTTGGAAGCGATCTTAGGGAGCGCCACGGCGGTCAAGGATCGCAAAATTTACTCGGTGGTTTACTGCACTTTGGCACCCTTGGTACACGAAGGGCATATGTGCGACGCCTACCTGGATCTGATCCAGTACCACCAGCCCATCTGCCTTTTTCCCATGCCCTGCGCCGGATCGACCGGCCCTGCCAGTCTGTACAGCAACATGGCCCAGGGCAACGCCGAAGCACTTTCGGCCCTGGTACTGTTTCAAATGGCGGAACCCGGGTGCCCCATCATATTCGGGGATGCCTCCGGGAGTACGGATTTTTCCACAGGCAATTTCCTGGAAGGGTCACCGGAAATGGTCTTGCAGACGGCCGCCAGAGGCGAGATGGCCCGGTTTTATGGTTTGCCCAACGAACAGGCCGGATGTTTGACCGATGCCAAGGAGCATGGACCCCAGGCTATTCTTGAAAAGATGATTACCACTTTGCCTTTGGCCATGGGCGGCGCCGATCTCATTCAGGGACCCGGTGCGTTGGATACCAGTAATATGATGACCCTGGAGCAGATCGTGGTGGACGATGAAATCGCCTGCTTTTGCAAACGTATCCGCGACGGCATCGATATGACTGCTGCCAAAAACTATTTTGATGACATCAAGCAAGTGGGGCCCAATGGTCATTTCCTGATGCAGCCCAATACCCTTTCAGCCTGTCGCAGCAGTGAGTTCATGATGCCGGCCCTGTGCGACCGCAACACTTTCGAGCAGTGGGCCGAATTGGGTCGGCCCGATATCTATGACCGCGCCAAAGAACGGGTTGAGGAAATCCTGGCATCTCCCCAGAAAAATCCGCTGCCGGATGATGTCATCGGCAAGTTGGAAGATCTTATGCGGAGAGCCGATGAAGAGCTAAGGTAGCAATTACCCGTCCTATAAGCGTTTAAATGAATGCAAAACATGCAGATTTAAATGATGGGTAAATTTTACAAATCGCTATCGGTATCGGGATCGGTATCGAAATCGTTTTTTCAGAGGCTCTCAATTCGATCCCGATCCCGATCCCGATTTCGATCCCGATGGTTGTGGCTTGTCCGCGTCAATATCAGTAAAATAGAATCACTGGCTTAGACATCAAAAGGGAAAGTCAATATGGCATATTTAAAAACGGTTATGCTGAGCAAATCAGAAGAAGATCTGATTCATAATAAGAGTGTTGAATGCTTAAAAGAGGTTGGTGTCAAAATAGATAGTGAGTCGGTTTTGGATTTATTGGCTGAAAAGGGTGCCGAGGTCGACTTAAAAAATCAGATTGCCAAAATTTCCGAAAAGATGATCGACGCGGCTCTGGAGGCGGCACCCAAGCAAATTACCCTGTACGGACGTGATCCCAAAAACAACCTGGACCTGCCGGTGTCGGCCTATCCTTATACAGTCACCAACGGTACGTCAGTATTTGTTCGGGATAAGGATACCAATGAATACCGCGACAGCAACAGCCAAGACGTTGCCGATATTGCCAAGCTGGTGGACGGTCTGGACGGGATCGATTTTCAGTGGCCGTCACTTTCTGCCAAGGATATGCCACCGCATGCGCAGACACTCTATGAACTATGGATAACGCTAGAAAATTCTTCCAAGCATTTTCAAGGCGATGCCATTCATGGGGCCCATAACGCCAATGCCCAGATAGATCTGGCGGCATTGATCGTTGGGGGAAGGGAGGCACTCAAGCAACAGCCGATTATTTCCATGATCGTCTGCCCTCTGGCACCCCTCTATTTCGAAAAGGGTGCTATCGAATCCCAGGTGGCGTTTGCCCGTGCGGGCATTCCGGTTGTTTCCTACTCCATGTCAATTGGCGGACTATCTTCGCCTATTACGGTGGCCGGCATGATGCTGAACGCCAATGCCGAAAACCTGGCCAGCCTGGTAATCACCCAGGCCGCCGCACCCGGAGCACCGCATATTTACGGATCGGACTCAACCCCCATGGATATGGCCACCGGCAATATCAATTACGATGCGCCCGAGTTGGGATTGGTGGCCTGCGGACTGTCGCAAATGTCCCGTAGGTACAATCTGCCCTCTTTCAACGGCGGTTTTAACGGATTTAGCGTTGTCAGCGACACCAATGAAACCATTTTCGAAGCGCTGTCAGGCTGCTTTGCGTCCATGGGCTACACCGATATCACCGGAGGGCTCGGGTGTATCGATGATGCCAAAGGCATCTGCTTCAAACAAATGCTGGTTGATGCCTACACCTGGGAATGTTGTCGCGAATATATGCAGTCCATCGAAATCACTGAAGAAAGACTCGGTCTGGACGCCATCAAGAATGTCGGTCCCAAGGGCAATTTTCTACTTGAGCCGCATACCTTCAAATATCTCAGAAACGAACCGATTGTGTGGGATAAAGACAAGTATGAATTGTTGACCATGGATAAAGACGAGCTTTTGGTAACCGCCAGCGAACATGTGAATCGAATTCTCCAGGAGCACGAGGTTACACCTGTGGATGCATCCATTCTTAAACAAGGGTATGACCTTATTCAGGCCTATGAAAAAAAGTACCTTCTTTGATTTTCTAAACCGTCATAGTGGTCGTGACTTTGATGCCTTTCTAGAACATGCCAGAGAGGATGTCGATTACATCGATTGGCACGGTTACTGTTTGCCCATGGCCTATGGCGATGCATCGGCCGAATATAAAGCGGTTCGAAACACCTGTGCCCTGTTTGATGCGTCACCGGTAAAGAAATATCGTATTTCAGGCTCTGATGCCGGTTGGTTTTTAGATCAAGTGATGGTTCGCCGAATGAGTTCAAAAAAAAACATGCGGGTCAGCTATGCCATTTTTTGCAATTCAGACGGTATGCTGCGGGATGACGGCCTGCTCTACAAATTTGCCGAGGACGACTATCTTCTGATGGTTTCGGAATTAGATCATGACGATTATTTTAGCACCGTGTCCGGTCGGTTTAAGGATCTAAAAATAGATGAGGTTTCTACGTCGCTGTCCGGCCTTGCAATTCAAGGTCCGCAGTCCTGCAAGGTCCTGGATTGTATGGGGTTCACTTCAATTGAGGTTTTGAAACCATTCGAAATAAAAGAATTTGTTTTTAAAGGTGGCAAGGTAAGCGTGGCACGCGTTGGGTTTACGGCCGATCTGGGCTATGAATTGTGGTTTGAACCGCAATTGAGCCAAAATATTGAACAGGCTATCAAAGCGGCAGAATATAAATTGGGGATTAGGCTCAACGGCTATGGTCTGACAGCCCTGAATGTCTTGCGGATAGAAGGCGGTTTTATCGTACCCGGCTGGGATACGGCTCAGACATTCGAGGACGATGCATATGAGCGTACACCCAATGAACTGGGCCTTGCATGGGCTGTTGAACTCAATCGAGCAGAGAATTTTATCGGCAAGTCCGCTCTGCTTAAAGAAAAAGACGCAGGCGCGCGATTTCAAATCAAGGGATTTACATTAAACCAGGATTGTAAACCGGAAGACTGGGCGGCGTTGTATGCCATTGTTGAGGGTGAAGCGAGGCAAGTCGGCACCTGCCCGTCGGTTGCATGGTCTGATGGATTGAAACGCTGGTTGATCATGGCATCGGTAGACGTGAAATTGTATCATCCCGAATTGGCATGTCATGTGCTAATCGGTGATCAAAAAATTTCTTGTCGACCAGCAAAACTGCCATTTGTGAAATATGATAGATACCGTCGTGTCCCGGCATCTGTAAAATAATGTTCATTTAAATTGATAGATGTTATGTTGAATTCAGTTCTCAACAATTCCATAAGTACTGCGGAAGTCTAGCTTTAATCTTTTAACCGGCAATAAGGAGGGCTAACATGGTAGCAAAAAAACGAAGATTTTCAGGGCCAATTATGTGCCTGATCGTCCTAATCATCTTTGGATTGATCTTTTGTGGCAATGCTTTTGCAAAAAAAAAGAAGCTCCGGGTCAACGTTGGATTTGGTTCGGAAGAAGTCCTCAAGACGCTTCAAACCACTCCTTTTCAGGTATCCGAGATGGGGGCTGTATTTTGGCCGCTGGTTTATGATCAACTGTGGGTAATGGGACCCCCACCCAATTACGATCCCCTACCTTCGCTGGCAACCAGTTGGGAAACAGATGATTACCAGACCTGGCGGTTTCATTTGGTCAAGAACGCTAAATTCCACGATGGAAAGCCGGTGACAGCCGAAGATGTCGCCTTTACTCTATGGTATCTGCCCAGAGATCCGGTGTGGGCTTTTCCTTCCAATGACATCGACGCTAAAGCCGATATCAAAGTCATTGATGATTATACCATCGAATTCAAACTGGCCAGGCCATTCCCGGGCAAGTACCCGCCGGCCGACTGGATGCCGATTCTGCCCAAGCACATCTGGTATAAACATAAAGGCCGGAAAATCACCCAATTCGCTAATAAAAAGGCGATCGGGTCCGGTCCCTTCAAACTAAAGAAATTTAAGCCCAGTCAGTATATCTGGATGGTTAAAAATGAAGATTACTGGGGAGAAAAGCCCCAGGTAAACGAAGTTGTCTTTAAAGGCTATGGCACCGAAGATGCCATGAAGCTGGCCATGAAAAAGGGAGAGATCGAGTTTATCGGCTACACGGGTGTTTCTCCAATGGCGGTTAAAGGCTATGAAAAAGCCAAGAATATCGACGTCAAAGTATCCCCGGGAATTGAAATGATCTGGCTCACCTTCAACCTGCACAAAAAGACCGCGGTGCAGGACAAGGTGTTCAGAAAAGCCTTTTTACATGCCATCGACCGTGAAAGAATTTTCAAACTGGTCTACAGAGGATATGCAAAATTTGCAGACAGTTTTATTTATCCGGAACTCGATGAGCATAATCCCAACCTTCCCAAATTCGAATATAACCCCGAGCTGGCAAAAAGCATGCTCAATGAAGCCGGCTATGCCGACACGGACGGAGACGGGATTCTGAACGACCCTAAATCCGGCCAAAACGTTGTATTAGATTTCATGGCGCCTTCGGAATGGTCGGACGAAGTCAAGATGCTCAAATTGATTGCAGAGCAGGTCAGAGCAGTTGGTATCGGCATCAAAGAAAAAATATTGGAGTTGGATACATACTATGAATTTGTCTACGTACCGAAAGAGGACCAGTTCGATGTGGCCATTTCATCCGAAGAGCCGGGCCCAAATGGCTCCTGGATGTGGGAGTTTGTGCGCAGCAAAGCAGGCGGCGGTTTGGGCTGGAATCAGTCTTTCTACGCCAATCCGGAAATGGATGAAACCATAAATAAATATCTGATGGAAACCGATCTGGAAAAACGCAAGATGTACGCTTTTAAGCTCCAAGATATCATGGCCGAAGATCTACCTTGTGCCGTGTTGGTTCGGCCGGACCATATCTCACCATACCGCACCGACAAATATCAAGGCCATGTGGTAACCATGGGCGGTGTATCGAACTGGATTAACTGGTGGACTTACATGAAAATTAAACCGATAGAATAAATTTGAATTCCCTACTGTGAAAAAAATGCAGGCATGGTGTAAGCCTCAGCCATACACCAGATCGAATTCTTGGATAAGCAGGCTGAATTCAAATTGTGGGGCGACTTTTTTGCACTTTATAAGATATAGCAGTGTTGTTGCTTCAATTTAACCTAGGGCCTTTCTCATTAATAAGAGAAAGGCCCTATTTGTAAGGCAATGGATTTCAAAAGAGGGCTTAATGCTGCTCATTGAAAGAGAAAAGAAATATATGTCACCAAACTACGATGTCATTGTTATCGGCGGAGGGCACAACGGCCTGACAGCGGCTGCCTATTTAGCTAAAACTGGACGAAAGGTGCTGGTGCTGGAGCGCCGCCATATTCTGGGGGGCGCCGCTGCCAGCGATGAACTCTATCCTGGCTTCACCTATACACTATACTCCTACGTGGTCAGTCTCTTGTCCCCTAAAGTGATTTCAGATTTGCAGTTGTACAAACACGGCCTCAATTTGATTCCCTTGAACGGCAGCTTTACACCAATGGAAAATGGGGATTGCATCACGTTTCACCCCGACGATGACCTTACATATGATTCCATTAGCCGACATTCAAAACGGGATGCCGAAGCGTACTTTAAATTCAGCGAGTTTATGGTCGATCTGGCCCGCACCGTGAAACCTTTCCTGGAAGTCGTTCCGCCCGATCCTGCACGGCCTGGGTGGAGAGATCTACGTACTCTTGGATATTTAGGCCGACACATGCGTGCCATGGGTAAAGAGAAATTTCACTGGTTTCACAAAATTATGACCATGAGCGCTTTTGACTTTTTAAGTGAGTGGTTCGAGACCGATGTGCTGATTGCTGCCCTGGCGCAGGTGGGTATCATCGGTACCAAGCTGGGCATTAAATCCCCTGGTACGGCATACGTTTTGCTGCATTACTACCTGGGTGAAGTGGATGGGAATACATCTGAGTGGGCCACTCAGGTGGGTGGTACCGGCGGCGTTAGCGCGGCCATTGCTAACGCGGCCAGAAGTTTTGGCGCCGAGATTCGCTGCAACGCGCCTGTGAATCAGGTCATTATAAAAAAGGGCGAGGCCACGGGGGTTGCCCTGGAAAATGGGGATGAGATCCGTGCGAAAAGGGTGGTATCGGCATGTGACCCTAAAGTGACTTTTCGAAAACTGGTGGATGAAAGGGAACTGCCCAATGACATCGTGAGGGCCGTCGACAATTACAAGTTTCGCGGTTCGTCCGGCAAAGTTAATTTAGCCTTGGAAGATCTGCCGGATTTTCCCGCGTTAAAAGACAAGTCCATTCTATTTGGCGGCATGCCGGAGATCGCCCCCAGCTGTGACTATTTGGAACGTGCCTATGACGATGCGAAATACGATGACTTTTCAAAGCGTCCCTTCATGGGTTGCATCATTCCCTCTACGGTTGATCCAACCATGGCGCCTGAAGGCAAGCATGTGATGTCCATCTTTGTTCAGTATGCATCCTATAATATGCCCAGACACGGCGATCGCGATCAGCAGCGCGAGGCTTTTGGCCAGGCCGTCATCAATACGCTGGCCGAATTTGCTCCCAATATTAAGGACCTGATTCTGCACCAGCAAGTCATCACCCCCTGGGATCTCGAACAGCAGATCGGTATCAGTGAAGGCAATATCTCTCACGGGGAGCTTACGGTAGATCAATTATTTTTCATGCGTCCCATACCCGGTTGGGCCAAGTACCGTACCCCCATTCACAATTACTATCAATGCGGTTCAGGCACACATCCTGGCGGTGGTATTACGGGTACGCCCGCACAGTTGGCTGTTTCAGAGATGTTAACGGATGGTATCTAGGAAAGGGTGAACCGGATGTCTTCAAAGGTTGATGTCATCATTATCGGTGGCGGGATCAACGGAATGATTGCGGCGGCATATCTGGCCAAGGCCGGGCGTCGGGTTTTGGTGCTGGAAAAAAAGAAGCACCCTGGCGGCCGATTTGTTTCTGAAGAAATACTGCCTGGATTCAGCGCCTCCTTCATCGCAGATGAATCTGACACGCTCTCACCGAAAATTATCGCCGATTTGAAATTGAAGCAATTTGGCCTTCAGGTGCTGCCTACTGATCCGCTCATATTTTCACCTCAACAAGAAGGACAGCACCTTACCATTTGGCATGATGTGCACCGGACTAGGCGGGAAATTGCCCGCTTTTCGCGGGCGGATGCAAAAATCTATCCCGAGTTCATTGCTAAGACCAGCAAAATTGCTCGGATCGTTTCAGCCTTGAACCACATGATACTGCCGGATATGCCGGATGCCGGTGTTAAAGACGCGCTTGAAGCGCTCAAGCTTGTCAAGCCCATGAGGTCTTTGGGGTGGAAGCAAATCACCCAGGTGATGCGCATTCTAACGCTGCCGTTAGCCGATTATCTCAATGAATGGTTTGAATCGGACATTGTCAAAGCAGCCTTAGCTGTTTCGGCTTTGAATCATATTTCGCTGGGGCCGCAGGAGACCGGCACCGGTTACGCTTTTCTGCAAAATTTTGCACACAGCAAAAACGCCCTTTTCCGTGCGGGTGGTCAGATTCTCGGAGGTGCCGGTGGTTTGACCAAAGCGCTTGTTATGGCGATAGAGAGCCTTGGGGTCAAGATACGGACTGAGGCCGAGGTTTCTCAGATTTACATAGAAAACAAGCGTGCCGCCGGTGTTGCTTTGGTTGATGGCAAAACAATTTCTGCCGGTGGTGTCGTGTCTGCGGTCGACATGCGGACCACATTTTCGAAACTGGTCGATTCCAGTATTCTAAGTAAAACGGTTTTAAAGCATGTGCAGAATATAAGCTACGGCGGTACCATGGCACGGGTACATTATGCCCTGGATACCCTACCTGTGTTTAGGAATATGGCCGGCCTTTCCCCCAATAATCTTAATGGCCATATTCAAGTGGCTCCCACAATGACCTATCTGCAAAAAGCCTTTGATCCGGTCAAATACGGGCAGTATTCAGAGCGCCCCTATCTGGATATCCGAATACCCACCTTGAATGATTCATCCCTGGCGCCCAAAGGGAAACATGTCATGTCGGTAACCGTCAAATATATACCCTACCATCTAAGGGGGAGGAGCTGGGATACACAGCGTGATGACCTGGGACAGTTGGTCACCAAAATCATTTCCAATTGGGCGCCTGATTTTGACCAATACATCAAACATTGCCACGTGATCACGCCCCTTGATATGGAAACAGATTACAACTTACCTGAAGGCAGTTTCACACACGGTGACACAACCCTGGACCAGTCTTTTTGGATGCGGCCGATACCCGGTTTTGGAAAATACCGATCCCCGATTAAGCGGTTGTATCTTTGCAGCGCCGCCACCCACCCCGGTGGCGGCTACACGGGTATAAACGGATTAAACGCTGCGCGAATGATATTAAAGTCCTAAGAACGATTATCCCTGAGCTTGACCGCCCCAGCGAGCTCTGATACAAAACAGACTGATTATAATACCAGCTTATTCAATAAGTTATTCAATTTAGGATGGAAAATGAGAGAACGGCTTGACAAAACAGACTTGAAAATCATCAGACTCCTTCAAATTGACGGTCGCATGGCCAGCTCTGAAATTGCCAAAACCATCAACGCTCCCGAAGCAACCATCCGCTACCGTTTGAAAAAGCTGATTGATAAGGAGTATATCCAGATTGTTGCGGCTGCAAATCCCATTAAGCTTGGATTTGGCATCGTTGCCTGCATCAGCATCGAGGCCGAAATAAGGCAAATGGATCATGTTCTTAGTGAACTAGAAAAAATTGAACGTGTATCCTATATTGCCCAGATGACCAGTGCGCCCAACATCGAAATCGAAACCTATATTGAAACCATCAATGAGCTGCATGAATTGCTGTCCCGGGTTGAAATCATCGATGGCGTTACTATGGTAAAAACCGCCTTTATACGCAGGATTGTCCGGGAACGTTTCGATTTCGGCACACCCAAATATTTCAACGGACCGGAAAATGAAAACGACACCAGAAATTCAAAATAGACTGAAACCGGAACACATTACAAAAAAAGGGTCAAGTTTCATCTGACTACCAGCTGAAGCCCTTGACCCTATAAAACAATTGACCGCGGTCTCTATTCCTCGTCCCAGCTTGCCTTAGTATACCCTAATGCGGTGGCAGCGGCCTGCTCTTCAGATGACAACTGATTCCAGTATTTGTCTTCCGACGCCGGTTGCTTGGCTTCGCCTTCCCAGCTGTCTTCATTCCAGCCCAGTTTGGCCCACAGGTCTTGTTCTGCTGCCGTCATATCGACCCAGCCGCATTCTTCCCAATAATCGATATCGGTACGGACTGTATTCGGATCCATTTTCCCCATGGATGCACACCCAAACAGCAGAGCGACGCTCAGCATTACCATCATCGTAACCGTAATTCTCGATTTCATTTTGTTCCTCCTTTTGTTGGGTTGATTAAAGAAAAACTTCAATCAACAGGTTTATTTAAAGTCTCCTGGGATAGTTGACCTATAATTGCATATAATTTTCTCACCTGCAGTTCTGACAAGCGCTGTCGTCAACCAAAAAGCATGAGGCAAAGTGACCTTCCCCCACTGCTACCATCTCAGGCTGATTGGATCGGCATAGTTTTTTACGTTCGGGGCAGCGGGGTGCAAAGCTGCAGCTGTCGATGGTTTCATCCGGGGTTATGGGAATATAGCCCCGGATAGGCAATGCCTTTACTTCCGCCGTTGGATCGGGCACCGGTACCGCCGAGATCAACGCCCGTGTATAGGGATGACATGGATTGTTAATTATTTCTTCGGTGGGCCCGATCTCCAGAATTTTTCCTAAATACATGATGGCAATGCGGTCACAAATATAACGGGCCGTAACCAGATCGTGGGTGATATAAATGAACGAAATACCATACTTGTCGCGCATTTTAAACAGCAGATCGAGGATGCCGATCCGAACCGAAACATCCAGCATGGAGACAGATTCATCGGCAATGACAAACTCCGGCTGCAGTACGAGCACTCTCCCGATACTGACACGTTGAAGCTGGCCCCCACTGAGAAGTTTTGGATACTTATTCCAGAATTCCTCAACCGGATTCAGACCGACCTCTTCAAGGGTTTTTTTGATCAGCGCATCTTCTGCGGCCCTGTTGTCGGCAAGCTTGTGAATCCTGATGGTCTGGCGTAGAATTTCGGAAACCGTCCGGCGTGGATTCAGGGATCCAAAGGGGTCCTGGAAGATCATCTGCATTTTTTTGCGTAGGGGTTTGAACTGTCCCCGGCTCAGGGCGTCCACACGCTTTCCTTTGAAGTAAATTTTACCGTCCGTGGGTTCCAGCAGCTTGAGAATCGTCCGGCTCAGAGTGGACTTGCCACATCCGCTTTCGCCCACAAACCCGAGAATTTCCTTGTGGCCCACCGAGAAACTAATGTTATCCACAGCCCGCAGATAGGATTGCTCTCCTTTGAACAAAGAAGTGATTAACCCCGTCCGCAAGGGAAAATATTTTTTTAGATTTTCAATTTCAATGATGTTGTTGGATTCCATTTTTTTACCATTAGTTAACAAAATGACAAGCAACCCGCCGACCGTCAATGACATTAATGGCCGGTTCCTGGTCGCAAATGGATTGGGCCCATTCACATCTGGGTGCAAATCGACAACCTGGTGGCGGATCAATCAAGCTGGGCGGTGCACCGGGGATGCTTTTCAATTGCCTGCGCGCCCCTTTCAACGATGGGTATGCACCAATTAGTGCTTTGCTATACGGATGAAGGGGATCTTTGTACAAAGAGACCGTATCCGATTCTTCCATTATTTTACCGGCGTACATCACCGCCACCCGGTCGCAGGTTTCGGCGACAACGCTGAGGTCGTGGGAAATAAATACCGCGGTTAGGCTTAATTCTTCCTTCAAACTTCTGAGCATCATCAATATCTGGCGCTGCACCACCACATCCAGGCCGGTGGTGGGTTCATCCAGAATTAAAAATTTGGGATTGCAGGCTGTGGCAATGGCAGCCATGGCCCGTTGTTTCATGCCGCCCGAAAATTCATGGGGATAGCTGTTAATGCGCTGGTCGCTGATTCCGACCAGATTGAGCTGCTTTTTTGCACGTGCCAGCGCTGTTTCCCGGGTAACGGACTCATGTTCCAGGATCATCTCTGTAATCTGTTTACCGATGGTCAATACCGGATTGAGTGCATTCTGCGCCTCTTGGCGCACAATCGATATCTCTTTGCCTCTCAACTGTCGTATTTCTTCATCGGTCATGGGAACAATGTCCTTGCCCATGAACCGGATGGTGCCGCCGACTATTTGTCCGGGGGGTTTGATAAACTTCATGAGTGACATGGCCGTGGTGGTTTTGCCGCAACCGGATTCACCGATCAGCCCCAGGGTTTTTTTCCGGCCAATGGAGAAACCAATATTGTCCACGGCCTTGGCCGGTCCCCTGCGGGTCATGAAGTACAATTTTAAATTTTCAACTTCTATCAGCGCCATAGTTTATATTTTATTATCGATAGTTATTTAAAGAGATCTAACAAGAAAAACAGTTACACAATACAATCAATTGATGTCATTTCAGACCCAGTTCGCAATAGACTAAACTTTGTCAAGTGTCGAACATAGATTAATTAATAAAAATACAGTTTCTCTAAAATCCTTTTTTTTCTTTATACCCCGGTTCCAAAACGTCACTCACCGCCGTCCCCAGCAGACTAAAACTGACAATCAGGGTGACAATGCTGACGATGGGCGGAATTACCCACCAGTAGCTCTCGGAAATCACACCGGACTCAAAAACGGAATGCAGCATCATTCCCCAACTGATGCTGGTGGGGTCACCCAAGCCCAGGAAGCTAAGAACCGCTTCGGCATAAATGGCTTCGGTGATCATCAGCACGGCCTGGGCAAACATAAGCGGTACAACATTGGGAAGGATCTCGGCAAACATCAGCTGGAAATTTGAGGCCCCGATGCAGCGCGATGATTCGACAAAGGGTCGTTCTTTTAAAGACAGCACTTGAGATCTGACAACCCTGGCAGTGGTGGGCCAGCTGACCAGGCTGACTACGAGAATTATGTTCCACATGCTGGGCCCCAAAACGGCCGCCAGGACAATCATCAAAGGCAGCTCTGGCAACATCATGAAAAAATCCACGATACGCATGAGGACTTCATCTAGAAATTTTCCATAGTATCCAGCTATGAGTCCGATAAAGGTGCCCGAAAATACCGTGATCAGGGCGGCCACAAAACCGATGGTCAATGAAATTCTAGATCCGTAAATGGTCTGGCTCCAGATGTCCCGGGCCAGGTCATCGGTTCCAAACCAGAATTGGGAAGACGGCGGCATCAGTAAATTGTCGACCTCACCGGATGCGGCCGGATCAACCGTACCTAAAAATGGTGCAAAAATGGCCATTACCAAGAATATGGTGATGATGATGACACCGAAAAAACCCATGGGGTGGCCAAAAAGGAGTTGTAGAAACTCTTTAAACTTATTGGTTTTACTTAAATACTGAGACATATGTTGTCTAGCCCCCCACCTTTATCCGCGGATCAATGTATCCGTAGATTAGATCGATCACCAAATTGGCCAAAACAATGGCAAAGGCGAATAACATAAATACTCCCTGGAGCAGGGGATAATCTCTTTGAGACACGGCATCATATGCCAACCGTCCGACACCGGGCCAGGCGAATACTGTTTCCGCTTCAATCACGCCGGCGGCAGCAAAGGCCAGATTGACTCCGGTTATTGTGATCACCGGCAGCATGGCATTTCGGAGGGCATGATTTTTCAGTATATTATGTTTTCTCAATCCTTTGGCCCGGGCGGTGGTGATATACTCCTGCCCCATGACTTCAATCATGGAACTGCGGGTTAGGATGACATACTCTCCAATATACCAGACAACGATGGAGAATGCCGGTAGGAACATATGCCACCCCACATCCCGAATCAGTTCAAAACCTTCATAGCCGGAAGCCGGTGTTGAAATACCGCCCAGGGGAAAAATGGGTATGAGGTAGGCGAATACCAGAAGTAGGATAATGCCTAGGGCAAAGGTGGGAATCGAATACATGGCCACTGAGGCTGTCAAAATGAACGTGTCGAGTTTAGTGCCGCTCAGCCAGCCGGCCAGGGCACCTAAGATTACGCCCAAAACGACCGCAATAATCAGAGCTGTCACCACCAAAAGCAGCGTGTTCGGTATTCTTTCGGCCAATACTTCCAATACGGGCTTTTGCTGAGAAAAGGAGATCCCCAGGTCACCCTGGGCCAAGTTTTTCACATAGGCGACAAACTGACCGCTCAAGGGTTTATCCAGTCCGAATTTTTGTTTCATCAATTCCAGGCTATCCTCACTTACCCTGGGATCGCGAAACATCATTCTAACCGGGTCGCCTGGCGCCATTCGGAAGATAAAAAAGTTGGCACATACAATTACGGCAATGGTGAGGGCCGCGGCGACAACCTTTCTTAAAAAAAACCGCTTTAAACCCACTTATGCTCCTCCTTTATAAACGAATTCAACCGGCGTGTTTTTTAAGGCTCGAAACATCCTGATATCGGATCGTTGCGAAAGTGTGCGAAACAAAAAGCGTGAAAACCCGGTTAATAAAAGCACCCAAATGGCTGCAGACAATCCAAACATCACCAGACCGGTAAACCCGGTCGAAATACCGGAATTGGCAAAACTGAAAACCATCAATAGCATCAAGACGACACATGCAAGGCCCAAATGCAGCAACATACGCAGAGAAATGGTTTTTACCTCCTTTTTGCAGACTAAAATACAATATTCGAAATACTGTTTGAAACCATATAGGATTTCGCCTTCATCGGTAATTTCGGCCTGATCTTCGGGTAGACATATACGAATGATGAAATTGTTTTTCAAACCGATTTCATGCACACAATCCAACAAATATTCTTCAAATTTTGGATTGAGGTCTTTTTTGTAAAATGATGCGTTTTTATCATAGGTTTCAAATAATTCACCAGAATTGGGAATATTGACATCAATGATAAAGCGGTTGTCCGATGTGATTTCATATCGGTCTAAAATTTTTGAATTCATTACAAGTCCTATGGATTAGTCATAAGCTGATTCTAATGTTCTTAGGACCAATTGGTCTTTACAAACCGATAGTGATTTACTGAATTCGAGATTATTTTCGATAAAATTAATTAAATGCGTAGAAAAAGTCAATGAAAAAATCGACTTCTGTCATTTTTCAGGTTTAATTGAATCTCTGTCTCAGAAGGTCCACAAGATTGACTGGCTGATCAAAACAGCCCCCCGAAGCCCTGAGGTTTGTCACACGGCGATATGGTTGGAGGGCAGCCATACAATACCAGCGGAAGGCCGTTCCAATTAACGGCGATTACGGTTTCCGGTAAGGTCTCAGATATGGATAGGGGCAAAAGGAATGCGCATGTGCGTGGTTAAGCCAGAAATAAGGATCCACTTCAAGCCGTCAGGCATGGTTCGAAAATAGGAAGGACAACCCTATACCAGGCCATCGTGTTGATCCAACGTTTCCACATTCATGATATCGACCGGCTTTTTTGAATGGACATCCGCAATAGCCAAACCGATTCAGTCTGTTATTCGGAATACCATTTCTCCGGTTTGGCCTGTGCGGCTTAGATACGCGATTAAGATGGTTTCCATATATAACATCAGGATGTCATTAAGGTTTCTGATACTATACCTTGGATGGACTGAAATGAATTCGAAAGGCGTGTGTAAACCATAGCCAGGCCAATGATCTCGGCTAATAGTAAAAGCGAATCCACATCCTGCTCTGAAATATCCCAGGTTTCATGATGGTAGAGTCGCAAAGCGCCAATGGTGTCTCCATTGAATAGAATCGGAATGGACACAATTGCAGCCACACCTTCTTTTCTGGCTTCTTCAGGGTATTGAAGCACATCGGTCGCTTCAATATCCTTGATAACGATGGTGTCTTTTGTCTGAATGCACCCAATGCTTTTATCGAAGACAAGGGGACCTTTATTCATATACTGTATGCTCATCCCGGAACTGGCGAGTACTTCCAGTTCTTTGGTATGAGGATTTAGTGCGAATAAGGTACATCCCTTGATCTCTAAGGCGCTGACTAAAAGCTGACTCAAATGATCAGCCATTATGCCCAAGTCATTGGATTGGGCAATGGACCGCGTAACTGTTTTGAAGATATTTATGTCAATTTTTCTGTCGGCATCCATGCAATACCTCCTTTTGAAATCATTCTTCCGAAAAGTACAATTTTAGATTGATATCAATCGTGAACACTAAGTAACGACACAGACGGCACAGTTACTCACGGCATTAACCACTTTACTGAATACGTTGCCAGTGAAAAGATGGGTTGCTTTCCCGGGTTTGTGATTGAGGATTATTATATCGAAATTTTCGGTTCTGACCATCCGGATTATCTCACTTGCGATATCTTTTTTTCTGGGAACAAAGGAATAGTTCACCCGGGACGCGGAAAATCCACCCTTTGTCAGTGTCTCTTGGGCCTCAACCAGGGCGGTTTCAAGTTCCTTATTTTTTTGTGCAAGATATATAAGGTTATTTTTCATTTTTTCCATTATGGGCGATCCAATGGGCTTGATTTCGGGAACAGATGAATAGACCGAAAAAAGGGTAACTTCGATATTCTGCTGGTTGGCAAAATGCCGAATGACGAAATCGAGCGCCTTTTGGTCGTATGGCGTGTAATTGAATGGAATCAGCAATTTTTGAATTGTCATATCGTCCCCCTTTGGCATTGGATTTATGTGCCGGCCAGTTACCCGACGTGCATTATCGTAAAGTTCACACCTTGAATTCATCAACGGGAAGGATTTTGTCAAATGGATCAACTTTTGATTAAAAAGGCGCTTGGATTAGAATAGAGATCAAAAGCTCCAGAACCATTTTCTATATGTTTTACTGGAAATTAAAATGACTTATGTCAATTAAAACCAGAAAAATTTATCAAAAGGAAAACATGTTGATAAATTACCACAAAGTGATACAGTACACAAGCACAACTGTCATAAAATTTAACGGTTATCTTAATAGAAAATTGATTTAAGTCAATGTCAAAAATAACCACATAGTGGCAATATTAATTAATGCGGAATGAACTCTCAGAAAAAGAATTAGATACTTATTCCCGTCAAATCGTGCTCACGGACATCGGTTACGACGGACAGCTGGCACTCAGAAATTCCAAGGTCTGTATCATCGGCGCGGGAGGTTTGGGCGCACCGTCAGCGCTTAAGCTCGCAGGAATGGGAATCGGCTATTTACGTATTGTGGACCGAGATATTGTGTCACGGTCTGATTTACATCGACAGTATTTGTATAAAGCCGACACAGTTGGCCGACCCAAGGTAGAAGTTGCCAGCGAGGAACTCGAGCGGTTAAATCCAGATGTGGTTTTAGATCCTGTACCAGAGTCACTCAATTCCCTGAATGCCATAGCGCTATTGGAGGGCATGGATGTTATTATCGATGGTTTGGATCGACCTGAGCCGCGGTACATCCTTAATCGGATTTGTAACAAACTGGGTATACCCTATATCTTCGGAGCCGCTATCGAAGCTACCGGGAATGCTTCAACGCTGCTCCCCGGGCAGACTTTCTGCTTGGAGTGTTTCATGGCTGGCCTCACGGATGATGATTTGCCTGCTTGCGGTGTCGTCGGGGTTCATCCATCGATACTCGGCATAATCTCTTCGATTCAGGTTTCAGAAGCCATTAGGGTGCTTACGGGTCAAAAGCCAAAACTTTTTAATAAACTACTTTATATCGATCTCAGGGAGCTTGAATTTAACATATTAGACATAACGCCGCTGGACTCCTGTAGGGTATGCGGACAAAAACCGGATAAGCCGCTAGAAAAACCTGAAGATCGCTTTTTTGAAGAAACCTGTGCAAGGGATGGGAAACGAAATTTTGTTATTGCTCCAAGAGCCAGAATTGAAATTGATCTCGAAAGGCTTGAGTCGCTTTTAAAGCAAAAGGGACTGGAAATCAAGTCAACCGGCCGGCTCGGTACTTCATTTTATATTAGCCCCCAAATTAGGGCCTGCATGCTTAAAAGTGGTATTATGAACGCCCAAGCCCCACCTGAACTGGAACAGGGTGTAAAAAAGTTACTTTTGGAGTTCTATCGATCCATACTCGTGGGCGGATTGGAATTTTCTGGTGACATTTTACCTTAAAATCGAAATTTTAAGTGAGCCATCGACCATAATAGAGTCGCATGTCCCACTGGATTCAGAAAAATTATTTAGATAGGAGACTTCTTATGAGCAATAACTATAAATTTGAAACCCTGTGTCTGCATGCCGGTCAAACACCCGATCCAGCTACCAATGCCCGGGCCGTTCCGATACAGCGTACTTCCTCGTATGTATTCAATAATACCGAACATGCAGCCAACCTGTTTGCGCTCAAAGAAATGGGCAACATCTATTCGCGGATCATGAATCCAACCCAGGACCAGTTGGAAAATACTGTCGCGGCACTTGAAGGCGGTGCTGCGGCACTGGCTCTGTCATCGGGAACATCGGCCGTCTACTACGCGATCATTAATATCTGCACCGCAGGCGACGAGATCGTTTCGGCCAATAACCTGTATGGGGGGACCTATACGATGTTCGATGCGATTCTACCGCAATTCGGTATCCACACACGATTTGTGGACCCGCGTGATTCCCGGAATTTCGAAGCTGCCATCAACGAGCGCACGAGGGCCATATTCATTGAAACCATCGGCAATCCCGTCCTGGAATTCACCGATATCGAAGCTGTTGCCGCCATTGCCAAACGCCACAATCTGCCTTTGATCGTGGATGCTACCTTTACAACGCCCTATCTATTCAAGAGCATCCAATATGGTGCCGACATCGTTATTAATTCGCTGACAAAATGGATAGGCGGCCATGGGACGGGTATCGGTGGTGTCGTCGTGGATGCGGGGAAATTCGATTGGCGCGATTCAAAGTTTCAATTGTATAATGAACCTGATGCCAGTTACCATGGTGTCCGTTTTGCCCATGATCTGGGCGAGTTCAATCCCATAGCATTCATCATGCGCATGCGATTGGTACCGCTACGTAACCTGGGAGCATGTATTTCACCGGACAATGCCTGGCTATTTTTACAGGGATTGGAAACATTGCCGCTCAGAATGGAACGACACTCAGAAAACGCTATGAGGGTCGCTGAATATTTAAAAGAACATCCCCATGTCGAATGGGTCCGCTATCCGGGTCTAGCGGACGATCCAACCCATGCCACTGCCAATAAATACCTTAAAAAGGGATTCGGCGGCATGGTTGTCTTCGGTATTAAGGGCGGTTTCGAAGCCGGACATCAATTCGTGGATAACCTGAGTCTGTTCTCACATCTGGCAAATGTCGGTGATGCCAAGAGTCTGGTGCTGCACCCCTCCAGCACATCCCACTCGCAGTTGTCACCGGAAGACCAAAAGGCCAGTGGACTGACACCTGATCTTATTCGCCTTTCCATCGGTATCGAACATATTGATGATATCATCGCAGACCTTGAACAGGCTTTTACAAAGGTATCATGAGCGAATATATCGAAAATGACGTACATGGCGTTTCCGTAGGCATCGTTGAAAAGCAGTTATTCACAACGGTTGAGCCACCTAACGAAATGCTGCTGGAATGCGGAACCCGGTTCGGGCCCATAACGATCGCCTACGAAGTTTATGGCACCCTAAACGCAGATAGAAGCAATGCCATTTTAATCCTACATGCCCTGTCCGGTGACTCCCATGTGGCCGGGTACTACAGCAAGGAAGATGAAAAACCGGGCTGGTGGGACAGCATGGTCGGCCCCGGCAAGGGAATCGACACGGATAAGTATTTTGTCATTTGCTCAAATATTATCGGAAGCTGTATGGGATCCACCGGCCCCTGTACCATCAACCCGAAAACCATTATGCCCTACGGCCTGGAATTTCCCATGGTTACCATCGGCGATATGGTCAGAGCCCAAAAGCTGTTGATCGATTCGTTGGGAATCGAAAAACTCCTGGCGGTAGTGGGTGGATCTGTCGGTGGTATGCAGGTGTTGGAATGGTGTGTTCGTTATCCTGAGATGGTGCGCGCGGCCATACCCCTGGCCACCACCACCAGACATTCAGCCCTGGCCATCGCCTTCAACGAAATCGCCAGGCAGGCCATTATGGCCGACCCTAACTGGAACAACGGCGACTACTATTACGGTGATAGACCCGAAACAGGCTTGGCCGTTGCCAGGATGATCGGTCATGTCACCTATCTATCAGACCAGTCCATGCGCTTGAAATTCGGCCGTCAGCTACAGGACAAAAACGAATTTTCATTCAGTTTTGATCCGGATTTCCAGGTAGAAAGCTATCTTCGCTACCAGGGGAAACGCTTTGTAGATCGTTTCGATGCCAATGCATTCTTGTACATCACCAAGGCAGGCGACTACTTTGACCTGGCAGAACAGCATGGCGGTGGTTCCATTATAGAGGCATTTTCAAAATCAAAAGCTCGGTTTCTCGTGATCTCATTTACGTCCGATTGGCTCTATCCGACTTACCAATCACGGGAAATGGTCAAGGCCATAAAAAAAACAGGCCTGGAGGTAAGCTTTTGTGAAATTGAAGCCGAATGGGGTCATGATGCATTTTTAATCCCCAGTCCCAGATTGTCCAGCATTATCGGAGGATTTTTAAATCGTGTCCACAATGATACACCCCGGTAAGATGATGCGCTACGATTTGCATCTAATTGCATCCTGGATTGAACCGGGCGCAAAAGTGCTGGATTTAGGCTGTGGAGAGGGGAGCCTTCTGAAATATTTAAATCAGAAAAAACAAGTGATCGGCTCGGGAATCGAGCGCAATGAAAGCCGGGTCGCAAAGTGCATTGAAAAAGGATTGATGGTTCTGCAGGGGGATATCAACGCGGAAATAGAAGACTACCCGGACGACAGCTTTGATTACGTCATATTGAGTCAAACCTTACAGCAGGTTTATGCACCGGATCGTTTGATTCGGTCGATGCTGCGAATCGGGAAGAAGGGGATTGTCAGTTTTCCCAATTTCAGCCACTGGCGGGTACGACTGCAACTACTGTCTAGCGGCTATGCCCCGGTCACCAAGCAACTGCCTTACCAATGGTATGATACGCCGAATATACGTGTGATTACGCTTAAAGATTTTAGAAAGTTCACGCGGGAAATTGGCTGCAGAATATTGAAAGAGGTGGCAATCAATACCCAGACCGCCGATAAAAATGGAGACATCGTGCGTGTGATGCCGGATCTCAGGGCAACTTACGGTATATTCCTGATAGGTACTTGACTCGACTTATACGCCAAATGGGGATGTCCACAGACCTAAAAGGCAGTCTATTCTTTTTATCGTATAAAATCCGCAAAACTCTCCCCTTGGCTCATCTTGAAGCTTCCCCTAAATATACAGGTACTATTGACGTGATATGGGAATCAACGCCTTTGAAAGGGACTATCCGGCAGTTGATTTGAACAAATTCATAGGTAATATCAATATAATTGACTGAATCATAATATACGTAACAAAATGATAAGAAGCAGTTAAATGGTTTGATTGCATTATCTCCTTGATTTTTCTATGAAAAAGAGAGGAGGCATTGCCATGCAATACCAAAAGCTTCTTAAATCGGTCCCCTTCACTGACGATCTTCCCGATACGTATCAGCTCCATTTTCATTCCTATTTTGCCGGCGATCTATTCTGCGAAGATCCCGATGATAAATTCCCTGCGGTTCGCCACAAGCCAAAAGACATTTTTGCCCAACCCACGAAAAGAGAGCTGTTCAAAACTCGACTATTTATAAGAATAGCGCGGGACAAGCTTCCCAATCAGGACCATATCAAGCGCTACATGCGTCAAAAGTTCCGTGAGAACTGCAAGCCCAATACGATCCGCAATGCCTACTTTGGTATTTTTTCATTTTTCAGATTTTTAGAAAGTACCAACAGGAGTACGCGTCTGGATCAATTGAGCCGATCTGACCTGGAGGCCTATGTGGAGCATGAGCAGGATATGGGTAAACAGAGCGGCACTTTAAAGACGCGGCTGTGGACGCTGTATGGATTTTTCATTTTTTGAAGCAGGATAAGCTGGTTCCCTCAGATTTGCTGGATAGAAAAGTCCACATTAAGGTGCCATCCCCTTTGCCTAAAAGCATTGATCCGGATGATGAAGAAAAGCTGCTTTCGGTTATCGACCATGTAAGAGATCGGGCCATGATTTATTTGCTGCTCAGAACCGGTATGCGCATCGGAGAGCTTCTGAGCACCAAGATGGAAGATATCGATTTGCAGGAACAAATGATCCGCATCTACGAGAGTGATAAAACAGGTATCGGGAGGGTAGTTTATTTTAGTAATGATGCTGCCGAGGCGCTATTTTTATATCTACAAAAAAGAGACTCAAGAAAAAACCGTCTGTTTTACAGTTATAAAGACTCGTTGTCCTATACGGCAGTATATGGCCGGTTCAAACATTATATAGACAAAGCCGGATTATCTCACAAAGGTTATACACCGCATTGCCTACGGCATACCTTCGCAACCCGGCTTTTGAACGCCGGTATGCGTTTAGAGTGCCTGCAAGTTTTGCTGGGTCATGCCAATATCGAGCAGACGCGACGGTATGCCAATCTGTCGGACAAACGGCGTGAAGATACGGAATCTATATCTCAGGTTCACTTGATCTAAATGTACGTTCCTTTCTGCAACCAACCTATTAAATAAAATTCATATCGCCGTTGCTATAATTCGATCATCCAAAATCAAAAGTATAAAATTTGACTTAAATCAATGGCAGATGGCCTTGTCTATGCCACAATGTGGTTGTTGATTGGCCGGCAGTTTGATTGATATTTCAAAATTTTCCTATTAAATTATTTCGGCTGCTGCTGGGTAAAGAACATCTAAAAATACTATTAGATTGATTTTCTAAACTAACAAATAACTTTATTGGTAGGGATAAGGGATGATGACAGAGATGACCAAAAGTCAGTCTATTCCAGAAATTGAGTTTTCAAATCCTTTGAATATGCCAATTTGCGCCCTACTGATTCAGATGCGGAAAAGGGTGCTGCGGCCAGGGGTAATGGGATTGACCAGAACAATGCTGGAGATGCTCAATATAAACACCATTGACGAAGTGGTAGAATTTGCACCCGGCACCAGCGGAACGGCCAAGGAAGTGTTAAGTAATCCAGTCGAAATCTATTAATAAATCCTTCATAAAAAAGAATGAACCAATGTACGTGCAATGGGAACGCCAAATTAGGAGCACAGACAAGCATAGGGCACATTATGAGCTAGTTGCTCTGTTGGTCGAAAGCCCTTTTTCAAAAAAAAAAGACAGAGTGAAAGTGTTAGCTGAATTGGGATCTATACAGGAACGATTTTTACGAATGCGAATAAGCAAAACTAGGGCATTTCACCAGGGGCTGTTTTGGGCAAAAGTAGACCGGAATCTTGGAAAATTATGCTTAAAAATAGAGGTTCAACAAACTTTAGAATCTCAAATTTTAAATAAAGTGCCAAGACCGGGGGATGATTGGGCCCTGTGGGGAGTGACGTGTATTCCACGCATCGATTGTTATTAATGAGGACATTTCATGGACAAGAAACTCGGAGTATATATAAGTTCTGATCTAAATCTGGACCAATTAATCAAATTATGCCAATCCGCAAAGAAAAAAGGCGTAAAAGTAAAGTTATTTTTTACACATCTTGGAACACGACTTTGTACTGATACACGCCTATCTGAGCTTGAAGGGCTGGCTGAAATTGCATTATGCAAGGTTGGATTCGAGGACAATAGATTAGATTCCTCCGAAGCCAAGGTAGATGAAAAGGGTTTTTCCAGTCAATCATGGCATGCGGAGATGATTTATGATTGCGATCGTTATATCACATTTTAATGAAGCGTAAAAGATGGTGACTAAATTGGAAAACATAAAACACTGTGCAGTTATTGTGCGCCGGCCAGAAGATGTCTGGGAGGGCACCAGAACAGCACTCGGTTTGGCAGCCCACAACTACTGGGCTTATTTATTTGTGGTTAATATACCCATTGAAATGAACGAGGAGTTAGAAGAGAATTTAGAATGGCTTGAAGAAATGGAGTGCCCGTTTATTTCAAATGTTGAGGAAAACAGTCAACATGGTTTTCAATACTTACCTATCGACAAGCTTGCACGAGAGCTAAAAAAGATGGATTTGGTGATACCTTTTGGTAACCGAAATTAATACAACCGAGATTGGGGAAATAAGATGCCAAGACGAAGAAAAATGCTGCACATTTTAAAATCGCCTCCTGATGATTTGCAGCGGACATTCATGTACTCGCTATCGTTGGGTTATAGTTGCCTGCAATTCCCTTTGTTTGAATTTGAGGAAGAACCACCAGATTATGATGAGCTAATAGATTTGATATTTTCATTTGATGAAGTGGTTACATGGTGGTGAAAAGATAGTATACTGACAGTAATCAGTCGTTAAAAGAATATGGATACACACCTTTTCCTTGTCTTGTAAAGGTGGGCTTCACATGCTTCTTTTCACCTCTTTTCTTAATCCCATGTTGGATTGATTTCCGTTTCAAGCCTTCATATTTCGAGCAGTGTGGAAATATAGTTGATTTCATCATTCCTGGCGATCCCACCAGATTGAATACTTTGTAACAAAACAAAATGTTTAAGTAATTCCATTTAGTTAACATAATCCGCCTGAAATCCAAATGCCGTCACCTCGATTGTATTGCGGTAGCTTGAATCGACAATCAATTGACCACCAATCCTTTATAATTTCATCTCTTCTGAGAAGCGGTTGTTGGATCATCCTTGGTGGTGCCCCACCTAATTTTACAAAGTTCAACTATAAAGTTGACAACATGTCACAATGTCGTATAGAGGCATTTATTTTATAATATGTAAACATCAAAAAGTGCAAATTCGTTAAAAAAATAATAATCACAGTAGATTAAACAGTTTTTGTCTCTCAAAACAACTTTGTCATATTTCGAAATTTAAAAAAATTACATGGAGATAGCAGTTGAATAACAAAAAGCCTTTCATCATTTCATGCGCCGTACTTGCACTCGATTTTAAACGTGCAGCTGCGGAGTTGGGAATAGAAATCGAAACAAAATTTCTGGAAGCAGGGCTGCATGAACGGCCGAGCCGGTTAAAAGAAAAATTGCAAGCCGCCATTGATAAGATTTCTAAGTCCAAATCATGCGAACGCATTATCATCGGATATGGCGTATGCGGGCGTGGAACTATCGGTATCCAGTCTCAAAACATTCCATTGGTGATACCAAAGGTTCATGATTGTATCGCCATGTTTTTAGGCGGTGATGGGGCCTATAAAAAAGAGTTTAAACGATACCCAGGCACTTATTATATTTCGGCCGGATGGTATGAGGAAAAGACTGAACCTTTCTCCCAGCAAAAACAGTCTGTCTACTATGGAGATAAAAAACTGAAATATGAGGATCTGGTAGAAAAATATGGCGAAAAAGCCGCAAAAGAAACATTCCGGTTTTTAAATACATGGAAAGATAACTATCATCGGGCTGCTTTTATTGAGACCGGTGTAAAAAGGTCCTCAAAATACGAAGATCACGCACGAGAAATGGCCGACGCTTATGGCTGGAAATTTGAAAAATTGAATGGGGATCAAAGTCTGCTAAAGAAACTCCTCATCACCGAGCGTTCTTCGGATGAGGTTCTGGTCGTTCCACCGCAACACGTAATCGAATTTGATGCCGTTGAAACCACCCTATCTGCCAGACCAATTTGGAAACATAGATCACCTTCGAACGGCGAACCAACAATCACTGTGGTGAGGGATGAACAACCCCATAAAGCGGAATCTGAATTTTCAAAAATCGGACTGGGAATAGATGCTGGAGGAACATACACGGATACCGTGATCTATGACCTTGAAGAGCGGAAAACGCTTTGTAAATGTAAAGCCTTGACCACAAAATGGGATTTCACCATTGGTATCGAAGAGGCATTGGCCGGTTTGGATCAAAATATGTTGAAACAGGTCGAACTGGTGTCTCTGTCAACGACACTCGCCACCAATGCAATAGTTGAAGGGGATGGGCAGAAAGTCGGGATGATTATCATGCCGCCCTATGGAAGATTGGACAAAGGAGAGATCACCTATGAACCCAAGGCACTGGTTCAAGGGCAATTGGAAATCAACGGTAAGGAGATCCAACCCATTGATGAATCTGAAATAAGAGCAATCGTAAACAAATTTGTTTCAGAGAACAATGTAAAAGCGTTTGCGGTATCTGGATATGCCGGCGCAATCAATCCTGAGCATGAGCTGAAGATTAAAAAAATTATTCAGGAGGAGACTGGGCTGGTTGTCACGTGTGGGCATGAGCTCTCGAGCATTCTCAATTTTAAAACCCGTGCCTATACTGCCATGTTGAACGCCAGAATAGTGCCAAAGCTGGCCGGCTTAATCTTAGATTTGGAAAAATCCATCGAAAGAATGGAAATTACGGCACCGATCGTGGTTGTAAAAGGTGATGGCGCGTTAATGAGCGCTGGAATGGCCAAAGATAGGCCTGTGGAGACTATATTGTCTGGTCCGGCCGCGAGTGTCGCCGGTGCCAGGCATCTGACCGGGTTAAAGGACGCCATCGTTGTGGATATGGGTGGCACTACAACGGATACGGCGGCATTGTTAGATGGAAATGTAATAACTTGCGTAACCGGATCAGATGTTGGCGGTCAAAAAACGCACGTAAAAGCCTTGGACATCCGTACGACAGGACTTGGCGGAGACAGCCTCATCAAATGGGAAGAGGGGCTTTTTTCAATCGGTCCAAGAAGAGTCGCCCCAATTGCCTGGTTGGGTACATTTCATCCCGGTACCCAAAGGGCTTTAGACGCCCTGCAACAGAATTTGGATAAATATGTCCTGACAACAAAGGATTTACAAATCTTGGTGCTCACGGGCAGAACAGACAATTTGAACCTGAACCCTCAAGAAGAAACGATCCTAAAACTTTTGAAAACGCGACCGCACGCCATTGATGAGTTGATAGATCGAACCGGCGTTATTTTTGAAAGCGGTCTTCAGCTTAAACGCTTGGAAGAGCACTATATCATCCAACGCTGCGGACTGACACTTACTGATATTTTGCACATAACCGGCAAGTTTGACCGATGGAGCAGAGAATCAGCGCAGATTTTAGCTCGAATGTTTGCCTTAATAACAAAAATAGACCTTTCGGAAATGGCTGATCAT
Organism: uncultured Desulfobacterales bacterium; assembly: GCA_964452555.1. Lineage (GTDB taxonomy): Bacteria > Desulfobacterota > Desulfobacteria > Desulfobacterales > B30-G6 > B30-G6. The sequence continues at coordinate 19,964 of CAYVMI010000012.1, read as the reverse complement.
CTTCTGGGAAAGGCAGTTGAGCGCCTGGTTTTGGAAATCTTGAAACGACAATTGAGTGAAGAAACTAACCCTGAATCTCTGATTACCGATCCGGTTTGTAGAGCACTGCTTAACAATATGCTAAACGGTGGCAACGACCAATATGCGGTTCAAATTGAACTGAAACGCCCGGTGGTGGGTATCGGTGCACCGATACACTATTTTTTGCCAAAGGTTTCAAAAAGCCTCAAGGTTGAGACATTATTGCCGGATAATGCGGACGTGGCCAATGCCATCGGTGCCATTACCAGCAATATTCTCGTCAAAAAGCATCTGCGCATCATCCCCAACCAGGAACAAGGTTTCCTAATTGATGGACTGGCAGGTGCCAGACATTTTAATAGGTTCAAAGATGCGGATAAGTTTGCAAGGGATGAAATAACACGACTGATCAGAACTCAGGCTCTGGAAGCTGGTACTGCTTCGAGTGAAGTGGAACTAAGAACGGAGGATAAAGTATCGCAAACAGCCGATGGCAAGAAAATTTTTATGAGCCGATCAATTCATGCGAAAGTATGCGGTCGACCAGATTTACATGTGTTGGTGAATAATTGAACTTGAGGAAAATATATCGGTATTGTCTCAATAATTGAGTTTGGTTATACACGTTAGGTGAACAGAATCTAATTTAGAATTACCGTAAGAAACCTCCAAATAATGAGCGATACGTTATTCTGGAGGTTTCATCATTTTTGGGGAAAGCCCAAAAGTTGTGACTTTATAACAGTAACTTTGAAAAGACCACAGCATAAATCCACTTAGAAAACTGAATTAATCTTGAACCCTATGTAACCACATTTCCAAAGAGACAGCTCTCCGTAATCATGCAAGATGGTTTTTCTGAGAGAAGGAATTTGAACCAGTTGTCAATTTTCAGCATATGCATCTTCCCCTCATTTGTTGCTGTCAGGTCAAGTGACTCTTCTAAAATGATAATGTAAAGTTATCTTGGTCTTTCGACAGTTAAGAGTCAGATCAAATCCGTTCTGGTTCTATTGCGAATAAATTCCGAAAAACTCTCTATTTGTGGAATCTTGAAAGGAACTTCATCTAAATTCTCAGCGATTGGTAGTCGACCATAAGTATGACAAGCGGCTACGGCCGCGTGAATATGTTGCGGTGGTGTATCGGCAGGAATTTGATTAAGGTGAATCATTAAGCGCCCGTCGCGGCCTAGTTTATCAATATAATATTTGATCCGCTCGACAATGGCCTCCAAGGGGCCCTGCCTTAATAGGGTCGCATCCACGCCGGCGACTACAGATACGTTGCGACGAGCGGCATATGCCTTTACCCGCTTTGGTCCGATATCAAACAGGTCCGGATCGAGAACACTCAAAGATCCCGGACTGCACCGCAGTTTCTGGCCAAAGAAACGATCCACGTCTCCGCTGTGGGCATCTCCCCAGTTTCCGCGCGTGATCACGTTGTTGCCCAGTTTTTCTCGGAGTCTTTGGGTGTATGGGACCACGTAGGTTTCCATCATGTCCGTGCTAATCAGCGGCGGGGAGGCCCAGGCATCGCGTCCGTCCATCAGTAAATCCGGCATATCAAGTTCGTGGCGGGTCAACGCGATATGCGGCACCAGGACATTATCGCATAGAAAGGTTAAAAGGCGATGGACAAACTCCGGTCTGGCATACATGTCCATAACAAGGGCTTCATACCCCCGGATATTGGCTGCCAGGCTGAAAGGCGCCGTAAAATAGACCCGATCCAGGCTGCCGCTTCGCTCCAGATAATTCCGACATACTTTTCTGACCCAGGGTAGCCGTCCTGCCGTATGCGGATCAGGGGGGCGCAGGCGGCCCAGGTTTTCGGGCCTAGCGATCAAAGGCGCGTTGCGATCGACATCCGGCAGACCATTGAGCGGATATGCTACTCTCTGGCCCAAGGCCTCGGCTTCGACGTTATAGACATCCCAAAAATTGATGGGCACATCCAGGTTATAATATTCCGTAACCAGGAGTTGTATTCGCGTAAAAACATCCGCATCGGTATAAAAGCTTTTGGAAGGCACCCCGGCCAAATGGGCTGAGTGGTCATTGCTTTGAGCGCCGATAATTATACGGTTGGTTTGAGAATTGTTACCCATCTATATGAGACCTTTTAACATAATTATGACCTGAATCTTGCATGAATTCTGATTATCAGAAGCGACTTTAATCCATTAAACCCAATAAGATTATTAATGAATAGCGGAAATTTGAGCAGAATCCTTGATTGATAAAGGATTGCAATAGTATGATCAAATTTCATGCAAGTTTCAGGTGCGAACGTTCCAGATCAATCAGCTTTTGTTTAGTTGGCAGCCCGCCGCCAAAACCGGTTAAAGAGCCGTCGCTCCCGATAACCCGGTGACAGGGGACAACGACGGGAAGGGGATTTTTACCGTTGGCAGCGCCCACAGCACGAACGGCTTTGGGATTGCCGATGGTATCGGCGATGGTTTTGTAGCTCACCAGTTCGCCGTAAGGAATATTTTGCAAAGCCCGCCAGACTTTCTGTTGAAAGACGGTACCATCAGGGGCCAGGTTAAGATCGAATTCTTTTAACTCCCCTTTGAAGTAGGCCCGCAGCTGCTTTTTCACTGGGACAAAGAAATCCGGATTTTTTTGCCAGTCATCTTGAATCGCGACCTGGTATCTTTCTTTCTCAAACAAGATGTGACGCAATCCGCTCTCATCTCCCATGAGGGTCAACGATCCGATGAGACCGGTTTCAAAATAATCATAATACAATGCTATTCTCCTTTTTCGTTCGATCTTATAAACTCCATAATAAGTTTTTAAGATAGCTTCATGATTTAGCCGGTGCTTTCTTCCCGCTTATATGCTCGATCTCGATTTTGATAACTTTTGTGGCTTTATCCTCTTTTTCAATAAATTTTTTGCCTTCCAGCATATACTCAGATGAGTATTTTTCTAAAAGCCAGATCAGTGCGTCGTATCGTTCGGTTCCCTGTGCTTCGGAGGCAATGCCAAATGCAATGGCACTCACATAATGGGTGGAAAATTCAGCGGGCAATACCTTTGTATCCCCCACGACACAAAAGGACACCTTGGGATTGCCGGCAATATTATCAATTTTATGACCGATTAAAGCACAATGAAAATAAATACAATTGTCCTGATACACGTAGTTTAGGGGGATGCCATAAGGCTGGCCGTTTTCATCCACGGTAGATAAAACACCATATTCGCATGCCGCCAGCAGCTTAATGGCTTCATCGGTTCCGATCTTTTTGTCTGTCCGTCTCATTTTTCGCATATCTAGCTCCCGTTCCCACAATTAATTTTAACACATCAGCTTTTGACCCAATTCTTCAGCCTGGGTCATCAGCGTTGGATTAGAGGCAATTTCTCCCGGCGACTCAGCACTGCCATAGACCATGCCGACGAGGTGGGCCCCAACATAAGCACAGGCGTCCTGAAAACTGCGCAGGGCATTGACACAGCCTGAATTGAATGCGTCGCTGTCACCGTAGCTCATGGCAATGGCAATCTTCTTGCCCTTTAGCCGGTTTTTACCCTGGATGTCACTCCACATGGCAAAACAACGATCCATGAAGAGCTTGGTTTGGGCCGACATGCTAAACCAATATACCGGGCTGGCGATAATCCACCTGCGCGCTTCATGCAGTTTGGGGTAAATTGTTTGCATATCGTCATCCACAACACAGCCCTCGGCATCCGGTTTCTGACAGGTATAACAACCTTGGCACGGCCTGATTTTCAGGCCATTCAGATAGAAAGAATCCACAACAGCCTCGTCCAGCCCGGCCCCCTTGACGATCTGCTTGGCCAGGGTGGTGCTGTTTCCTTTTTTGCGGGGACTCCCCAAGAGTACGACTACTTTTTTCCCATTTTGCATTATACTACCTCCGTGCCACTGACAAGGTCGGTGGTCGTTGACTCTTTTAGAGAACGTGATATCGTATTCCAACATCCATATCAGGGGACTCACATATACACCATCTTTATTTTTAGGCGCGTGCATATCAGGTCTGTAAAGCGAGGGATTGAAATGAATTTTGATTTCGCAACGGCCAATCGTATCATCTTTGGTCCGGGGACTGCCCGACAGGTCGGCCAACTGGCTTCTGAACTGGGAAGGCATGCCATGGTGATTACTGGGAAGGTTTCAGAAAGACACGCATTCCTGGTTCAAAACCTGAAATTCCATGGCATTCGATCAACACAGTTTAGCGTGTCCAAGGAGCCGACAGCCAAGATGGTTGCGTCAGGGATTGATGTCGGCCGGCATGCCGGTTGCGATCTGGTCATCGCCATCGGTGGCGGAAGCGTAATCGACAGCGGTAAGGCCATTGCTGCCATGCTAAGCAACCAAGGGGACCTGAATGACTACCTGGAAGTGATCGGCAAAGGAAAGACAATTGAGAAAAAGCCGGTCGCGAACATCGTTCTACCGACAACCGCCGGAACCGGCTCTGAAGTGACCCGCAATGCGGTGTTGATGTCCACGGAGCATAAAGTAAAGGTCAGCATGCGCAGCCCCATGATGCTGCCCCAAATTGCAATCGTCGACCCGGAGCTGACCTATTCCATGCCGCCGCATATCACCGCCGGAACCGGTCTGGATGCGGTGACGCAGTTATTGGAGGCCTTTGTTTCAATCAACGCCAACCCGATGACCGATGCGGTCTGTCGCGAAGGCCTGAAGCGTGCCGCGCGTAGTCTGGAACGCGCCTATAAAAATGGAAATGACAAAGAGGCCCGCTATGACATGTGCGTCGCCAGTCTGTTTGGCGGCATAGCCCTGGCTAACGCCAAGTTGGGGGCCGTACATGGCATTGCCGGACCGTTTGGCGGTATGTATCCCGGGCCACACGGCATGGTGTGCGGCCGGTTGCTTCCGGGTGTCATGCAGATGAATGTTAAAGCCATTCAAGCGCGCAGACCGGATGCGATTCAATTGGACCGTTATGAGGAGATTGCACGCATCGTTACCGCTAATCAGCATGCTTTGGTAGATGATGGGATATTATGGGTGCGGCGTCTATGCGATCGTCTGGAAGTCAAGCCTTTGTCAAATTACGGCCTGGATGAAAAGAATTTCCCGCAGCTCGTTCAAAGCGCCATGCAAGCCAGCAGCATGAAGGGAAACCCGGTTAAATTGACAGAGGCGGAGGTGATTACAATCCTGCGGCAGGCACTTTAGTGTAACTGTCATTAATATGTTTCGAAATAAAAGCTACGGAACATTATTTTGCCAACTATTAATACGAATCAACGGCCGCCGACTTCGCCGGCAGCCGTTGATTATTGCATGTCTTTGGCAAAAATATTCTTTTACCGGATACCCCCCGGGCAGATACGGAGGTATCTATCGATAGCACCAATTACACTTATGTGTTTCCCTGGTCGAGCATTGCATTCGCCACTTTAACAAAACCTGCGATATTGGCTCCGTATGAATAATTGCCCGGCTGCCCATACCTGTCGGCCGCCTCCAAACAATTCCTGTGGATGTCCTTCATCACCTGGCGCAGCCGCAGATCAACCTCCTCCCGGGTCCATCTGATTCTGGCACTGTTTTGGGCCATTTCAAATCCGGAGCAGGCAACACCACCGGCATTGGACGCCTTGCCCGGGGAATACAGTATACCGCTTTCGTGCAGCACATCACTGGCAGCCGGTGTCAGCGGCATGTTCGCGCATTCGGTGACACAAATGCAGCCGTTTTTCACGAGCTCTCCGGCATCCTCTTCATGCATTTCATTTTCACAGGCACATGGAAACGCCAGATCGCAGGTAACACCCCACGGGCGTTTGCCGGGATAAAAATCCACCTTGAACTTGTCGGCATAATCCTTAACGCTGTCGCGGCCACTGGAACGCATCTTGAGCATGTAGTCTATTTTTTCACCTTGGACGCCTTTTGAATCATAAATAAAGCCGTCAGGCCCGGAAAGGGTAATCACTTTGGCACCAAGCTCCGTAATTTTTTTCACGACCCCCCAGGCAACGTTACCGAATCCTGAAACTGCCACGGTCTTACCGTCGACACTTTCACCACGTGTTTTCAGCATTTCCTGGGCAAAATATACAGCTCCGAAACCGGTTGCCTCCGGTCGTACCGCTGAGCCCCCCCAGTCAGCACCTTTTCCGGTCAACACGCCTTCAAAAACATTTTTCAGGCGTTTGTAATGACCAAAAAGATATCCGATCTCCCGGGCACCCACACCGATATCACCGGCGGGTACATCCGTATCCGGTCCGATGTGTTTATAGAGTCCGACCATGAAACTCTGGCAGAAATTTTCAATTTCGATTTCGGATTTGCCTCTGGGGTTGAAATCGCTGCCGCCTTTTCCACCGCCCATGGGGAGGCTGGTCAAAGCGTTCTTGAACATCTGTTCGAATCCGAGAAACTTCAATATGCTAAGCGTCACGGAGGCATGGAAGCGCAGGCCGCCTTTATACGGCCCCAAAGCGCTGTTGAAACCGATGCGATAGCCGGTGTTCACCTGGATGCCGCCGTTGCTGTCGCGCCAGGGAACCCTGAAGATGACCACCCTTTCGGGCTCGACGATTCTTTCCAAAACCCGTTCATGTTGGTAGGTCGGCTCCTGTGCAAAAAGCGGGGTCAATGAAAAGAGAAGTTCATCCACTGCCTGGATAAATTCGGTTTCCCAAGGGTACTTTTCACGTACCATATTGGAAATCTTTTGGGTGTAGGCACTGGCCGTATCCTGAATATTTATAGCTGTATTATACATGGTGCTATTCTCCTGGTGTCGTGGATTTATCTGCGACTAACAGTATTCTTCACAGTGCCAAACGCCGCCATCACGAGCTGGAAAGCTGCAGTCAACCCGTTTTTCACAATTGATGCACAAGCCCTGCATTCTGCCCTCAACATACGCTAGGCTGGGTTTGGCGGTTTTCACAAAACGCTTTTCTCTGCTAAGCGTATCACCGGCGACAATGTGCAGTGCAGGTTGGTCATCGAAGTTTTCACAATGAAAAATCATTTTGCCTTGGTTTTGGCAATTCAGGTAGTGAGCACACTCGGCTACATGAATACACGTCTGACAGATATCCATTCTCTTGGCATGTAATTGCATGGGGTTCCCCCTTTTTTGGTTGAATTGGTTTTGAAGCTATTAGAGCAAACCACATGCCAGAACAGCTAAATAAACGATTTACCAGCTTCGTATTTTCATGGCTATAACAGATTCAGTGCAATTTCAGGAGGATACAATTTATATGTTTCAATTGTCTGGTAGAGTGTGATGGTGCTTGAAGAAAAGGCGTTTGATCATATGTTGGGGAAACATTCCCCGGTGGGGATAAATGTCCCGATTCAGATGTCCGGGTTGGCTTTACTGATTTTTTTCCGCAGGGTTTTGCGGTCTATGCCTAAAATTTCGGCAGCCCTGGTTTTGTTGCCCTTCACACTGTTCAGCACATTGGTGATATATTCCGCTTCAACATCTGCCAGTGACCGTTCAAAGCCTTTGCGGCTGTTGAGGCTGAAACGCATCTGTTCCGGCAAGTCGGCAACATCGATGACGTCACCATCGACAAGCACAACCAGACGCTGGACCAGGTTTTCCAGTTCGCGTACATTGCCCTGCCATCGATAGTTTTTAAAAACTTGTAATACCTTATCCGAGAACCGGGGAAGCGGGCGGTTCATTTCCTTGGAGAGCTTCTCCATGAACATGCGAACCAACAGCAGAATGTCCTCCCCGCGTTCGTGGAGCGGCGGTAGGGCGATTTCGATTATGTTCAAGCGGAAGTAAAGATCCTCGCGGAAGAGCCCCTTTTTGACAAGATTTTGCAGGTCCATGTTGGTAGCCGCCAAAACGCGGGTGTTCACTTTCTGAACCCGAGTGGAGCCCACCATGAATATTTCTTTATTTTGAATGGCCCGCAGCAGCTTACCCTGCATACTCAGACTGGCATCACCGATTTCGTCTAGAAACAACGTGCCGCCGTCGGCAATCTGGAAAAATCCGGCTCGCGATGTGCTGGCACCGGTAAAGGCACCTTTGACATGACCAAAGAGTTCACTTTCGAGCAATGTGTCCGGAATGGCGGTACAGTTAACCGGTACAAAAGGACCTGATCGCTCCAGGCTGTTGTAGTGGATGGCACGCGCAACCAATTCCTTGCCCGTACCGCTTTCTCCGGTAATGATCACATTGACTTTTGTTTCGGAAGCTTTATCGATAAGCCGATATACATTTTGCATACCGATGGAGTTGCCGACAATATTGTAGTTGACCGGTGTGGACTTGACTTCTGCAGCCCGCCGGTTGGCTTGTTTCTCCAGCATTCTGGCAACGGCCGCCAACAATTCTTCATCCGTGAAGGGTTTAACCAGGTAGTCTTCAGCCCCGTCTTTAACGGCCTCCACGGCTCCCTTGATAGACGGGTACCCGGTTATGATCATGATTTCGGTGCCTTTCAGATTATCTTTAACATGCTTGAGAAGCTCCAATCCACTCACCTTGGGCATTTTGATGTCGGTTATCACCAGATCCACAGAATCGTGCTCAAGAAAATCGATTGCCTGTCGAACGCTTGAAGCGGTGTAGACGTCATAACCGGCAGCACTCAGGTTCCTTTGAATCACTTCAAGCGTAAGCGCGGAGTCATCCACCACTAAAATTCGGGTTCCGTCATAATATTTCATGTTTTTAAAACCTTCTCTGCCGGCATTAGTTTGCTGCCATTGGGAATCGAATTTTAAACTTGGTTCCTTTACCGGGCCGGCTTTCTGCTAGGATATCACCACCGTGCGCCCGCACAATGCCATGCACCACAGATAATCCCAAGCCGGTGCCCTGTTTGACATCCTTGGTTGTAAAAAAAGGCAGGAAAATTTGTTTCAGGGTTTCCTCAGTCATGCCGATGCCGGAATCGCTGATAATCAGGTAAACAGCCTGTGCATCGAATATGGTTTCAATATTAAGGTCGCCTTCATCGGGCATGGCATGAATGGCATTGATAATCAGGTTGGTAAACACCTGCTGCAATTGGGATAAATCCGCGTTAATGGCAGGCAGGTTACTGCACAGGCTTCTGGTTACGGTTATACCGTTCTTGGCGCAACGGGCATCGAACAGGTACATGCCGTCCTCGATCAACCGGTTCAGGTTAACCTGCGTTTCTCTCGGCGGAGTCTGACGACTAAAGTACATCAGTTTCTTAATAATTTCCCTGGCGTGCAGGGCCGCCTTGATTATGTTATCCAGATCACTGTGAACCTGATCAGAAAGGTTTTCGGTTTTTGCCGAGAGTTGGGCGAACCCAAGGATGTTTCCCAAAGGTTCATTCAATTCGTGGGCCACGCCTGCCGTCAGTTGGCCGATTTTCGCCAGCCGGTCCGAATGTCGCAGCTGGTTTTCCATTTCTGTTTTGTGGTCGATGGCCTCCTTTCTTTCGATAGCCAGGGACAAATGATGAGCTATCGTCCTCAGCAGGGCATGCTCCTCATCAAGAAAGGCGGGTATTGTAATGTCCGGGTCTTGCCCCTGAGGCCTATATCTTACCTCGATCTTGCCTCTTTGGTGCTCATTGACAATGAGGTTTTCGGAAAGTGCCGGGCTGGCAATGTTCTCCGATGCCCCATAAGAATGCTCGTCCAATCGAATGACGGTCGTGGCGATTTGGGGATATTGAAAAGCCGGAGGAATAATGGCGGCAATAGATTCCAGCATCTGCGAAAGGGGTTGATTGCGCGCCACGATTTTAGCCATGCTGTAGAGGCAGGTCAGCTCTTTGTTTCTCTCGATCAGCTGATTGCGTTCGTTTAAGAGCTGCTTTTCCTGGTCTACACGCTCAGAGACGTCCTGACCGACCGCCAGTATGCGAGCCTTCCCAGATGCTGTTGTTGCGTCGACGCGTTGATAATGCCATTCGACAAAACGTGATGTGCCGCCATGGGTCACCAATTCGCTTATTATCTTCTCAGGGGCCTTACCCTTTAACGCAAACCGCCGAAAGTAGCGTTTTGCAGTTGCCTTATCCTTTGGGGGTATGAGGAGATCGAACCAGTTACTGTCCAGGAGGTCTAGACGTGCATATCCAGTGGTTGATTCCAGGAATTCGTTGCATTCGACAATTCTTCCGTCCTGGTCCAGGATAAGAATGATCCCTTTGGAAAGCTGAAATGCAGACTGAAACAGGTCAGCCGTATTGAATGGGTTTTTAACTTCAGACATAGGCGCAACGTATGGAATATTTAAATTACCGTCAAGAATAGATTGCTTTTATACTATAGCAATTGTCGGAATAGAGTAACTGTAACAATTATGCTCTGAAATAAAAGTTAGCGTGTAAGCAGTACAGGTATTCTTTTGACATTTAGTATAAAAGGTGATGCCGTTGTCGCAGTCGAAAATCGGAGGTCACACATATTTAATTTAAACTGTCACCGATGCCTGTTGATCCTTGCTGAAAATGCATCCCAAACCCGTTTTCAGCGTAAGGTTGAGGCATTGATTGCAGGAGATACATTTTGCAGGCGAGAGATCGCCATTTTTCCATCGTTTGACCAGGTGAGGTTCCCGAATGAAAGGACGGCTCATGGAAACTGCATCTAATTTTTGCAGGGCGTTATGAATAGCTGCAGGCGTGCGCCATCCTTCCACAGAAATAACCGGGCATTTTACAGAATCTTTGACCTGGAGGGCGTAACTGAGCAAGGATCCTTCCTTGAATGGCGCCGGAATGATGTGATCCCATCCGCCCTGGGCGGCGCCCTCCGGCGTACCGGCACTTACCTCGATGGCATCGATTCCCATATTATCAAGGGATGCCGCCACCTTGGCTGCATCTTGAGGTGTCATGCCGCCTGGAAATCCGTCATGGGCGCTTAATTTAATCAATATCGGATAGCCGCTACCTACTTTTCCGCGAATTGCGTCATATACCTCATGCAATATCCGCGCCCTGCAGGAGAGTGAGCCTCCGTACGGATCCTTCCGCCGGTTGCGCGATTTACTCAGGAACTGATTGATGAGGTAACCGTGGGCGGCATGTATCTGAACCGCATCAAATCCTGCCGATTTGGCCCTGAATGCCGCCTTGGCATAATCTTCAACTATTTTCAGAATCTGCCGCCGGCTTAAAGCCGTAACCCGCTTGCCGCAAACCGGATCAATCAACGCCGATGGACCCCAAAGGATATCCCTTTCGGGTAATGTGGCTGGGTTTACGGTTGAACCGCAATGCAGCAACTGGGCGGCTATAACACCGCCGTTCTTGTGAACAGCTGCACATAATCTACTGAGGGGGCCAATCAACCGATCGTGGTGCAACCCGGATGTGTTATTACCCCATCTGGCTTCTCGACTTATGTAGGCCGTCCCTGCAATGATCAGGCCCACTTCCCCTTGCGCCAGTTCCACAAGGATTTCCACTAACCTCTGAGTAGGAGCTCCCTCATTAGTAGCCAAGGTCTCATCTGTGGCGCTACGCACCAAGCGATTGGCAAGCCGAAGGTTACCTAGTTCCCATTGCTTGAATATGCCAGTATTCGATTTCAAAGCGTATAACCGTTCAAATGATCCGCAGCATTATTGATTTGATTATTCCGAGACCAGGAATTTTACCAATCGGCGTTTGCCCGGGGTGATCGCAGCAATCAACCCAATTCTCGATTTTGTCCGCTGCCTGTCCGATGCAGCAGTAATTTAGCAAGCCTTCTAAGATTGTCAAACAACTCATTTGTTTTTTTAAGCGCCGCAATCTTAATTTTACCTTGATTTATATGGCGATGTACTTTTAATATTGTTGGGGAGTATGTTGGGGATGATGCCTTCGTGACAAAACCATAATATAGAAATAAATTTCCCCAACAAAAATTTATTAAATTCACGGAGTACATGATGCCAAAACAAAAAAGATATAAAACCAAATACCCGGGCGTCTATTATATACGTGGCCGCGGCTTAGAAAAGGGTACTACCGAAAAAGTCTATTACATTCTTTTCAGGAAGGACGGAAAACTAATCGAAGAAAAAGCCGGCCGTCAGTTTCAGGATAAAATGACACCCTCCTATGCGGCACAGATTCGTGATCAAAAAATAGCCGGAAAGCTGCCCTTGAACCGTGATCGCAAGAAAGCCGGCAGCCGGATTGATTTGGCAGAAAAATCCTTGCCCCAAATTAATGAAACCCAAAAATTTGAAATCTATCAAGAGGGCAAGATACCCCCTGAACAATTGTATAAAATACTAAAAGCGCTCTTTCTGGTTTCAACCGATGGTCTAAGTATCAGTGACCGGGATGGAAATATTATCGCCTGTAACCAAGCCTCAGCCAAAACAGCCGGGCTTAAACCGTCAGACTTTGTTGGGGAAAATGTACATGATCTTGTGGCACAGGGAATTATGGATAAATCTGTATCACTGCAGGTGCTGGCTAGGAAACAACAGGTTGATACGATGATTCACATAAAGCCTACCGGAAAAGAAGTTCTTTCAACCGGTACACCCGTTTTTGATGAAGATGGCAGCATCGATATGATCATTGTAAATGACCGCGATATGACGCAACTCAATAGTTTGAAGGCCAGGCTGGATGAAGAACGCCTTGTCACCGAAAAATTCAGGGACACCTTGTCTGAACTGAATATCACCAATCTGAAAGAACAAATGATCGTTGCGTCAAGCAAGGAAATGCGCCAGATATTAAAAACCGGCCATAAATTCGCCAAATTGGGTGTATCCAATATACTGCTGTTGGGGGAATCCGGAACGGGCAAAAACCTGTTGGCTAAATTCATTCACCACAATGGCATTCGTAAAAAAAAGCCGTTTATCGAAATCAGTTGTGCCGCCATTCCAGAGAATCTACTTGAGGCCGAGTTGTTTGGCTATGAGAAAGGCGCCTTTACCGGGGCGGATCCGAGAGGAAAAGTAGGGCTGTTCGAGCTGGCGCATAAAGGCACGCTGTTTTTGGACGAAATCGGAGATCTTCCCCTTCCGGTTCAAGTGAAACTTCTGAAATATTGGGATAACCAGGAAATCTACCATATCGGCGGGATCAAACCCATAAAAGTAGACTGTATCATCATCGCCGCCACGAACAGAAACCTGAAAAAGCTGGTCAAACAGGGCAAGTTTCGTGAAGATCTGTTCTATAGGCTCAATTCAGTCAACCTGCGCCTGCCGCCCCTACGAAATCGCCGTGAAGATATCTCTAACCTGGCCCACCACTTTTTGAATATGTACAATCAGACTTACGGGTTAAAAAAGCGCTTTTCCCCACAGGCCTTGAAAGTGCTGCTATCATATGAATTCCCGGGAAATATCCGTGAGCTGAAAAATATCATCAACAGCGCGGTTTTGATGAGTGAAAAAGACGTGCTCGAAAAATCCATTGTCAACGCGATTCTTGAACTAAAGCTGGATATAAATACAATCCCCGCGGAAGAGGTCGATAATAATCAGAGTTTGAAAAACCAGATTTCAAGCCTGGAAAAGAAAATTCTAACAGAAGCGATGGCCCAATACCGGTCGACGAGAGAGGTGGCCAAAAATTTAAACCTGAGCCAGTCAACCGTGGTTCGCAAACTAAAACTTCACGGAATCGTGCCGGCATAGGTCGCACTGGATCGTCACTTATTTTAGAAGCGGTTTCAAAACCCCATCTAACACCCAATAATCCCGCCCCGGCGGGATTGGGCTCGAAATTCAACTCCTCGATAATACTATAGTCTTGAATCGGAACATATTTTTGACAACTCGTATAACAACTCCTTCCGAATTGCGATTGAAACATTTCTTGCATCAAATCGATCCATTTCTGCATCAATTGAAATATCTTGTTGGGGAAAGAAGATCCCGCAACCCTCTGTTTTTAATGTGTTATCTGTGTCATCGGTCATATTGGAATCATATTTGCTTATACACCTTCCCAAGATAAAACATGTTATAGCCATCATTTAAAACAGGAGGTGTAATCATGGCCGCACTGAAAACACTTGAACACTTGCTGGCATATGGCAAAATTTCCCGTCGAGAATTCCTGACCCGTCTTTCAGCTCTCGGGGCCGCCACCGCGTTATCGCCCGCGATTATCACTGCCCCGGCGCATGCAAATAAACCGAAAAAAGGGGGCCGGCTCAGGATCGGTCTCGGGGGTGGTTCGACCACCGATTCACTGGATCCCGCAACAATGACAGACGCCATGGCGTACAACATCAACTGGCAGATCAGAAACTGTCTCACGGAAGTTGACAACAAGGGCAACTTACTGCCTGAGCTGGCCGAAAGTTGGGAATTCTCGACAGATGCAAAAAAATGGATATTCAAACTTCGCCGGGATGTGGCATTTCACAATGGCAAAACGTTGGAAGCGGACGATGTGATTTTTTCCATAAATCATCACCGTGGCGTCCATTCAAAATCCGCTGTCAAAGGCATTGTAGATCCTATCGAAAGCATAGGCAGCGACGGTAAGAATATAGTTATGTTCAACCTGAAGGATGGAAATGCGGACTTCCCCTTCCTGATGAGTGATCCTCACCTGACGATTGTCCCTGCCGGTACTATAAAAAGCGATTGGGAACTGGGCGTCGGGACTGGCGGCTATATTTTGCAGGAGTGGGAACCCGGCTATCGGGCATTTGCCAGACGCAATCCCAACTACTGGAAAAAGGACCGCGCTCACTTTGAAGAGGTGGAAACCATAGGCATCGTCGATGCGACATCACGGATCGTTGCTTTGAATACCGGACAGATCGATGCCATGAATCGATTTCAGTTGAATCTCACGCATCTATTGTCAAGAGCACGCGATATTCAGATTATTAATGTAACCGGGACAAAGCATTATTCCATACCGATGCTAACCGATCAGGAGCCGTTTAAAGACAATGATGTCAGACTGGCAATGAAATATGCCATAAATCGTGACGAATTGTTGCAGGGTATTGTTCGCGGCTATGGTGCCGTTGGTAATGATCATCCGATAGCTCCGTGTCAAAAATGCTACGCATCGGATTTGCGCCAGCGAGCTTACGATCCGGACAAGGCCAAATATCACATAAAAAAGGCCGGCATGCTGGATCATACCTTCAGGCTCCACGTGGCAGATGCTGCCTGGCCCGGGGTCGATGCGACAGCGGCCGCCATGTTGTACAAAAAACAGGCGGCCAAGGCAGGTATCAAAATAGAGGTCATCATAGAGGCGGATGATGGGTATTGGGATAAGGTGTGGATGAAAAAACCATGGGTTATGTGTTACTGGAGCGGCCGCGCGACAGCAGACTGGATGCTGTCCACCGCCTACGCGGCGGATTCAGCCTGGAACGATACTTTTTGGAAACATGAGCGCTTCAATCGGATCCTCAAAGAAGCGCGCGCCGAATTGGATGAGGCCAAACGGCACGAATTATACGGGGAGTGTCAGAGAATAATCAGCCACGAAGGTGGTGTGATTATTCCCATGTTCGCCAACATCGTTGAAGCGGCCTCTAAACGCTTGAAGATCAACAAACCTTCGGGGAATTGGGAGATGGATGGCAACCGCTGCGCAGAGCGCTGGTGGTTTGATTCTTAAAGATTTTGGTATGTTGCTATGGATCGATTGATCGGTGTGCTTCTGGTTGCCCTGTCTGCCGCATTATTCGGCACGAATTCCATTTTTGCCCGCCTGGCTTATGACGCAGGTGCAAATCCGGTAACATTTCTTTTTGTCCGGTATCTAATTGCGTCGCCGGTCATGCTTGTGATTATGATTGCACGCGGATATGCAATCCCGCGTGGAAATCTGCTGGTTTCATTGGCCATGATCGGCGGGGTTGGGCTCGCCGGAACCACGCTATGCTTTTATACGGCGATACACCTGGCTCCGGTGAATCTCGTCATCGTTATTGCCTATATGTACCCGACAATCGTAACTTTGCTTTCCGCTCTTCTCCTCAGACAGCCGATTACAGGATATAAAATCGTGGCCTTACTTATGACCGTGGTTGGAATTTTATTTACGATCGGAATGGATAGCAGTGGTTATGTTCTCGGTATCATACTTGCGGTGAGTACCGCCGTTTTTTATTCATTCTATCTTATATTCGGCAGTTTATCGATTCAAAAGGCAGGGTCATTTTCAGCATCGACAGTCATTATTCTTGCTTGCACGGTAATTTATGGAATTGTCTTGGGTTTTAAGGACCCACAATGGCCAATAACAATCTCCGGCTGGCTGTCAATAGTTGCCAGTGCTTTGCTTTCAACCGTTTTAGGCCTTATCTCTTTTTTTGAAGGACTTAAAAGAATTGATACGGCCAATGCGGCCATCATATCTACTTTTGAGGTTGTCGTAACCGTTGTCCTAGCGATTATTGTTTTGGGGGAAATGCTCACCTGGCCGAAAATCTTTGGAGGCTGCCTGGTAATTTTCGCCGTAACTATTCTCGCCAGGAGTGAATATGTAACTGCTAAGTCATCCGAAGCCTCTACTTTCAGTTGACACTAACGTGGGTAGGGTTACATCAGCATTTATATGCAGATATCGCTGTTCGGCACCCGGTGTAGAACTAGAAACTGCAAAACGGGGTCTTCCAGTAATTTGGGAACCTGTTGGTGTCTGGGAAACTCTTATATTGGAAGAAAAACAGCCCAACATGGTCAAACATTGCATCAATGATCTTTTTATTATCAGGTTCTGCAGGTTTAATATGTAAATATCTCACGTCTTTTTCGGATCTGTCACAGTCCGCATTATCGCTTCGAGCGGCCCCCGTTTGAATCGCCGGTGCCACAGGTGGGCGAAGATGACGCCCGCCGCGCAGAACACGATCGAAGCCGCGAGTGAAAACAACAGTGTCTGGTTCTGCAATCGTCCCATAAATTCCAAAAGACCCATGCCGAAAACTACATGTGCCACGTATAGCGTGAGAGCCAGTTGCCCCGTCGCTACGAAAGGACGAAGCCAAGCGGCGTTCCGGTACCTTGCGCCGAATGCAATGGATGCGGAGATGACGGCGCAGGCGGTACCCGCCCCCGCCAGCATGTAGAGCGGCATCGGCGGCATCGGCCCGGTTCCGAATACGGCAGCAATGGCTTCCTGGTCTGTCGGGTTGGTTCCAAATGAAAGACTTTTGACGAGAATCCAACTCATAATCTCCGCAAAAATGGCTACGCCTGCTCCCCACAGGAAAACACGTCGCCGCACGGCCGTAGCACTCATGTTTTGACGGCCGAGCACATTGCCAACGAGCAGAAATGCAAGCCAGGGAATGACCGGGTGGAATCCGTTGTAAAGTAGGTTGCGAATCAATCCTGACGGGGTCCAGAAATCGTTGTATTCCAGAGTGCTCCAATTCCATCCTTGTTCATAATCAAGTGTAAAGAACAGTACTACGAATCCAAACACCAGTGCCCCGCTGTACCACCAAAGCCGACGTGAAGCTGCCGCTAACAGCAAGGCGGCAACAGCAATATAGGCTCCGTAGAAGTGGAGAATGTCTGCCGGCCAAATCGGGGTATAGACTAGGCCTACAATGAATAGAAATATCGCACGTTTGAGCAACATGTGCCGGCCACGTGATAGACGCTTATGGTCCCCAAGCATTCGCCCATTTTGACTGAGCAGCGAAATGCCCGCTCCAGCAAGGACTACGAAGGTGGCGGCTGCACGGCCGTCAAGCAATCCGACTAATGCGGCCAGCCATGCAGGACCTTTCTGCTCTGCTCCCATCACGATTTTAAAATTGACAATGACCATGCCAAAAACGGCGAGGGCCCGAGCGAGATCATAGCCGATGACTCTTTTTTTCAAGATAGGTAATCCCTTTATTTACCTGAATGGTAACATTAAGCTTGTATCAATTTGCAGATGCCACGAATTGTAACTGCCTGGTCGATTATAACATTTGTTAAAATAATATTCCGAAATGCTGACAAGGAGCACCCTTATATTTTTGAATGGACATATCAATCCAATTATCGAATTGTGCCCCCGGATTTGTGATGAAACTAGGCCGCCTCTTAGCAAAGTTAGGTTGTGGAACCATCACAAATCCGGTTGGGCGCTCCGCGAGGGAGGCAGATTCTTTATGATATATACATTCAAAAATATAGGGGTGCTCCTTAACCGTAGTCTTGAATCGGAACGTTTTGACAACTAGTATAATAGTTGGCTCTGCTGTTATATTTAAAAACTATAAATTTTGGTCTGGCGCTTACATATTTATCTGCATGCTTTTAAGGCTGCGCCAAACGAATTGCGATTTCCCGAAGCCTGACCAATTGCTGGTAATAAAGCGGAAAGGCCATAACGCTTTCCAGAAATCCGAAAACATACATAACAACTGACAGAACCTGCCCCATGGTAAATACGCCGGAAGTTGCGACAATTGCGATGGAGAGAATCAGCACGCCTGCCAGGGCAACCCACGTAAGTGAGAAATTGATGGTTTCAAGATCGGAGAGTTTTATCCGCCATGTCATCAGGCTGCGGAAATGGTCCTTAATTTTTTCTTTTTGCTGCGCGGCAATCAGGTCCACCTGGCACTCGAATTCATCGTTTTGGCCCTTGTTCAGCGTCAACATCCTGTTTTGGCTGACAAGATAAATTGTCACGATGGTGGCGGTGCCTGCCATGCAAACGCCGAACACCCTAATGTTCATGAAAGCGATAATAAACAAGGTGCCCACAAGGCCAATAAGTTGGTTGATGACATCAGGCAGCGAGTTTTCCAAAAACTCGATGAACTCCGTAAATAGATTGGCGCGGGCGGATATTTTTGAAACGCTTGTCTGACGATCGTTTTCATACGCCACGAGCTCGTTGCTCACCTGGCTATAGATACCGGAATATGCACGCGTGTCATAAAACCGACGCCCGGCACCCACAATAAGCAAAACCATACACAGGATTGCAAGTTGAAGCGTCCCCTTAAGATTGCCGAGCATCAAATCATCGACAGCCCAACCTATAACAAGGGGCATGAACAAAAGACTCGTGCCTTCGAGCATGACCAGCAACCATGTCAGTATCGTTTTTTTCCAGAAGCGTCGGATTAGGGCCTTAACCGATATTTTCGGAGCAGTCTGCTTTTCCAGCATTGATCTTTCCTTTTTCACGCAGGATTTAGACCGGCAAAAAAAGCATCCAAGCCCATTTCGACGACTTGGGATTCATCTTTCCTGTCATCTTTTGACAGGCAATAGGCTAACAGACCTCCCATAAATGCTGAAAGTGCTTTGGATAGATAAGGCAGGTTTCTAGCCTTGCTGATCTGGCCCTTCAATTGGGCCTCTTTGAACATTTCCAGGAACCACTGCACCATCATATCCTCTTCCCGGTCGAAAAATTCTTTCAGGGGCAGCAATTCCTCGGTCCACTCCATGCGGTAGTAGACAATGGTGTAATACCTGCGCAGTTCCTCATCGGTCGAGATGAGTAAGATTATCTCCTGCAATACGTCCTTTAAATCTTCCAGGCATACAACTCGCTCGGATATACCGGCGAGCGTATTTTCGATCTTTGCTTCCATTTTGCGGCCCAGGGCCAGGATCAGGTCCGGTTTGTTTTTGAAGTGCCAGTATACCGCCCCCTTGGTCAGGTGGATTCGATCGGCGATATCCACAAAAGTGGAACGGGCATAGCCTTTTTCAAAAATAATTTCCAAAGCAGCAGTCAGTATGCTGTTGCGTGTTTTTTCCGCTTCTTCCTTGGTCTTGCGTGCCATTATATCAACTCCTTTCGAGCCTGAAACTTTGCAGGATCTTGTTTACGGCATTCTGGCCCCGTTTATCCTTATCCCAAAACACGCCGATGACGGCATACCCGTATGATTTCTTGATCGCATATCCGATTTGAGCGGTTGTCCTGTAACCTTCCAGTTTGCCGCGATATTGTTTGAACACCATTTGGGTGCCGGATGTATCGATGGTTGTCGGCTCGAGCGTGACCGTTGACGGTTTTTCATTTTTT